>DATAAD010000083.1:0-59587 GCA_036260295.1 Acidimicrobiales bacterium
GGACCTCCTCGACCACCTCCCGGGGGAGGGGCGCCGGCACCAAGAGCTGCGCGGCGCCCTCGGTGTACTTGTCCTCGAAGTCGTAGAACTCGTGGCTGGGACGGACCTCGCCGGGGACGGAGGCCCGCAGCCGGCCGAAGCCCAGCAGGCCGCACTCGATCTCCCGGGCGGTCACCGCCTCCTCGAGGACGACCCACTCGTCGTAGGACAGGGCCAGCTTGACCGCCGAGGCCAGCTCCTCGACGTCGTGGGCCTTGGTGACGGCGACCGACGAGCCCAGGTTCGACGGCTTGACGAACAGCGGGAACCCCAGCTCGGCCGCGGCCTCGTCGAGCGCCCCGTCGTCCACCTCGATGTCGCGCAGGGCGAGGTAGCGAACCTGGTCCATGCCGGCGCCGGCCAGGACGTCCTTGGCCATGGCCTTGTCCATGCACAGGGCCGACGCCAGCACGCCCGACCCGATGTAGGGGATGCCGGCCAGCTCGAGCAGGCCCTGGATGGTGCCGTCCTCGCCCATGGGGCCGTGCACCAGCGGGAAGGCGAGCGACTCGGGGGTGAGCACCGACGGGTCGACTCCCGGCCCCTCCGCGACCAGGGCCGTGGCGCCCTCCGGGGCCTCGGCCATGACCCACTGGCCGTCCTCGGCGATCCCCACGGGGACCACCTCGTAGCGTTCGCGGTCGACGGCGGCGATCACGTGGGCGGCGGTGATGCACGACACCTCGTGTTCGGCCGATCGCCCGCCGAAGAGGATGACCAGGCGCACGGGATGGGAGTCTAGGAGCGATGCGACTTCGGGCGACAGACGTGGCCGCGGCCGTGGGCGGGAAGCTGCTCGGCGCCGATGTGGACGTCGAGGGTGCGGCCATCGACTCCCGCCTCGTCCGGGGCGGGGAGCTGTTCGTGGCCCTCCGGGGCGAGCGGGACGGCCACGACTTCGTCGGTGCCGCGTTCGACGCCGGCGCCTCGGCCGCCCTGGTCGCCGTGGAGGTCGGCCGGGAGCCGGCGGTCGTCGTCCCCGACACCGCCCTCGCCCTCACCGCCCTCGCCGCGGCCGCCCGCACCCGGCTCGAGGCGCGGGTCGTCGGCATCACCGGCTCGGTCGGCAAGACGTCGACCAAGGACCTGCTGGCCGCGGCGCTGGCCCGCCGGTGGCGGGTGAGCGCCAGCCCGAAGTCGTTCAACAACGAGCTCGGCGTGCCCCTCACCGTCCTCAACGCCCCGGACGACACCGAGGCGCTGGTCGTGGAGATGGGCGCCCGGGGCAAGGGGCACGTGGCCGCCCTGTGCGCCGTGGCCCGGCCCCTCGTCGGCGTGGTCACGACGGTCGGCGTGTCCCACTCCGAGTTCTTCGGGACGGTGGAGGACATCGTGGAGGCCAAGGGTGAGCTGGTCGAAGCCCTGCCCCCCGAGGGAACGGCCGTGCTCAACGCCGAGGTGGCGCCCGTGGCCGGCATGGCGGCCAGGACCTCGGCTCGCGTGCTCAGGTTCGGGCTGGAGCAGGGCGACGTCCGGGCCGAGGACGTGGCCCTCGACGAGGGCCTCCGCCCGTCGTTCCGCCTTCGCTCGCCCTGGGGCGACGCCGCCGTCCGCCTCGGCGTCCGCGGCCACCATCAGATTCCCAACGCCCTGGCCGCCGCCGCCGCGGCTCTCGCCTGCGACACCCCGCTGGACGTCGTGGCCGCCGGACTGGGCGACGCCCGGCTCTCGCCGTGGCGGATGCAGCTGGAACGGGCGCCCTCGGGAGTGCTGGTGCTGAACGACGCCTACAACGCCAACCCGCTGTCGACCGAGGCCGCGCTGCGAGCGCTCGCCGCCCTTCCGGCCGAACGGCGGACGGCCGTGCTGGGGATCATGGCCGAGCTGGGCGACGTCGGCCCTGCCGAGCACGCCCGCATCGGCGCCCTCGCCGAGGCGCTCGGGATCAGGGTCCTCGCCGTCGCCGCGCCGGACTACGGCGGCGAGCAGGTGGCCGACGCCGAGGAGGCCCTCGAACGGGTCGGTCGACTGGGACCGGGCGACGCCGTCCTGGTCAAGGGCAGCCGGGCGGCGGGGCTGGAAACCGTCGCCGGTACGCTCGCTGGTTCATGATCGCCCTCACTCGCTCGCTCCGCTCGCTCCGCTCAGGCGAGCTGATCGTGCTCCCGGAGTGAGGATCTACACACGCGCCGGCGACGACGGCACCACCGGCCTGCTCTACGGCGGCCGGGTGCGGAAGGACGCGCCCGTGCCCTCGGCCTGCGGCGACGTGGACGAGGCCCAGGCGGCCATCGGCCTGGCCCGGGCCGCAGCCGAGCGGGGCGGCGAGCTCGACCGGATGCTCGTCGGCCTCGAGCGGGACCTCTGGGTCCTCATGGCCGAGCTGGCCACTGCCCCCGAGCACCGCGACCGGCTGGTGGCCGGGCGCACCCTCGTCACCGCCGACATGGTGGCCGCCCTCGAGCCGCTGATCGACGACGTCGCCGCCCGGTTCGACATGCCCAAGGAGTTCGTCCTCCCGGGCCAGACACCCGTCGCCGCCGCCCTGGACCTGGCCCGGGCCGTCGTCCGCCGGGCCGAGCGCGCCGCCCTGGCCGTGGCCGCGCCCGGCGCGTCGGTCGTTCCTTACCTCAACCGCCTGTCCGACCTGCTGTGGGCCCTGGCCCGCTGGCAGGAGGGCCGGATGCTCCCGGCCCGCGACCCCAGACCCACGGAGTAGCCCCATGCCCATCACCTTCAGCCTCGCCGACGAGGTCCCCGCCGGGGCCGACGCCGTCGGCGCCCCGGTCTTCGAGGGCCTGGTGGTCCCGCCCGGCGCCGGCGCCGACCTCGACCTCGTCTTCCTCGCCGAACGGGGCTTCGAGGGCAAACCGGGAGAGGCACTGGCCGTGCCGTCCGGCCGAGGGACGTGGGTGGCCCTGGGGATGGGCAAGCCCGAGGAGGTGACGGCCGAGACGTTGCGACGGGCGGCGGCCGCCTTCGTGCGCAAGGCGTGGAAGGACCGGACGGTGGCGACGACCCTCCTCGCCGCCGCTCCTCCCGAGCTCGACCGGGCCCGGGCGGCCCAGGCCGTCGCCGAGGGCGCCTCGATGGCCGCTTACCGCTTCGGCCGGTACAAGGCCGACCCCAAGCCCTGCCTGATCGAGTCCCTCACCGTGGTGGGGACGGGTGACGACGCCCGCCACGGCGTCGACCGCGGCGCCCGCATCGCGGCCGCGGTCGCCCTGGCCCGCGACCTGGTGAACGAGCCGGCCAAGGCCATGACACCGCGCCGGCTGGCCGAGATGGCGGCCGAGGTGGCCGACGCCGAGGGCCTGACCCTGACCGTCCTCGACGAGGTGGCCATCGAGGCCGAGCGCCTCGGGGGGCTGGCCGGCGTGGCGGCAGGATCCGACGAGCCGGCCCGTCTCATCGAACTGGTGTACGACCCGCCTTCGCCCGAGGGAGCGGTCGCCCTGGTGGGCAAGGGCATCACGTTCGACTCCGGCGGTCTCTCGATCAAGACGGCCGAGGGCATGGAGACCATGAAGACCGACAAGTCGGGGGCGGCCGCCGTCCTCGGCGCCATGTCCGTCATCGCCGCCCTCGCCCCGCCCGTCAAGGTCGTCGGCATCATCCCGGCGACCGAGAACATGCCCGGCGGGTCCGCCCTGAAGCCCGGCGACGTGCTCACCGCCCGCAACGGCAAGACCATCGAGGTGCTGAACACCGACGCCGAGGGCCGCCTGGTCCTGGCCGACGGGCTCTCGCTGGCCGTCGAGGCCGGGGTCGACGCCATCATCGACGTGGCCACCCTCACCGGCGCCTGCGTGGTGGCCCTCGGTCGCAAGGTGGCCGGCCTCATGGGCAACCACGCGGGCTGGGTGGACCAGATCGGCCAGGCCGCGGCCCGGGCCGGGGAGGAGGTCTGGCCCCTCCCCCTCCCCGAGGACTACCGCAAGCTCATCGACTCCGACGTGGCCGACGTGAAGAACGTGAGCAACGGCCGCTACGCCGGGGCCCTGACCGCCGGCCTCTTCCTGCGGGAGTTCGTCGGCGACGTCCCGTGGGCCCACCTCGACATCGCCGGCCCGGCCCGCAGCGAGGAGGACGAGGGCTACCTCCAGAAGGGCGGCACCGGCTTCGGCGTCCGGACCCTCGTGGAAGCGGTGACGTCGTTCCGCAAGCCTTAGGCCCGGGTCAGGTCCTCATGCCCCTCGGCGGCGGGGGGAGCTCGTCCCAACGGTGGGGCGAGGCGAGCGGTCGGACTCGCTCCATGCTGGTCCCCAGCGAGAACAGGCACAGGACGAGACCAGCGGGCAGCGCGGCGGACGGCGCGATGAGGCCCGCCCACCCATCGCGCCAGATGCGCTCGCCGACCGCTTGGTAGCTCGGCCAGAGCTGCCGGTCCGGCTCGGGCCGCGCCAGTCCCCACTCTTCGAGCCGTTCCGCCGTCGAGAGGTCGGCGACCTCGACGTCGACCTCGATGCTCCAGAGATCGCGAGGCAACGTGTTGCCCGGTGGGATCTCGCTCTCGGCCAGCCACCGATACCACTCGGCAAGCGCGGTCGCGGGGGTGTCCGCCAGGTACAGCGCCGTCGCCACGCTCCCGTGCTGCCAGCGGCCGTCGGTTTCGATCGGAGGCGTCCGGAGCACCCCCTTGCCGCGTGGGACATGGCGATACCACACCCCCTGGACGCGCCGGGGCTCGAACGTGGGCAACCGCCGGGCTACGACGCGACAGGTGACTCGAGCGCCGCGACGACGCGGCTCACAGCCTCGTAATCCCCGTGCGCCAGCATGTCCAAGGGCCTTTCACCGTCGAGGACCTGAAGCGACTTCCGCAGCCAGGTCGCGATGTAGTCGCGATTCATGACCGTCGTCAGCCGGTCGACGATGTCGAGGAGCTTCTTGAACCGCCGCGCCTCCTCGCCCGCCGGCTCCCCGTCGTCCTGCAACCACGCCCGCACGGTTTCGAGGGGGACACCCGTCGCTCTCGCAACGTCAGCCGCGTTCAGCAGCTCGAGGAGGCGGTGCAGCTCCTCAGGGAACGCACTGGTGACCGCCTCCGACTCGGAACCTTGGGCACGCGGTTCGATCCAGAAGGGGTGGTGGAGCCGGCAGAGCTCGACTCCGTGGCGGAGGACGCGGACGCGAACCTCCGCCCCACGTCGACGCCCCATCGGGTGCCGGGACGCAGGCGGGTTGATCAGGAGGCTGACACGCGCCCGTGAGACCAGGGTCTCGGAGACGTATCGCGAGCCCAGCCCGGTTCGCCCTTCCTGCGGGCGACGCCAGTTCGCCGGGACGGGCAGCCTGACCATGTCTTCCGGCGAACCCATCGAGCTGGAGCGCATCGTGACCCAACCCTTCGGGAAGACCGCGATCTCGCACTCGAGGTCTGTCGCCTCTTCGACCGCAGGGGGCACCGTGGCCGCGATGACGAGTTCGTGGGTCAGCGTGGTGTCGCCTTTCAGGAGCTCGTCGTCCAAGCGGCTCACGACGCGCAGGCGCCCGGGGGGAATGCTCGAGGACTTGACCAGACCCGTCTCGGTGAGCCTGGGGTGCGGGAGAGACTGCTGTTCGGAGCCATTCAGTCTGTCCCGGTGGGCAAGCACCGAATCCACGTCCACTTGGGGCGTCGCCGACTCCTCGACCATGTCTCGCATGATTTCGGTGATCCACTCGGGCCCGATGAGATGGACTTGGCCCACGGCCTGGGGATCGCTCGGTACCGTCACCGGCACCCAGATCACCGAGAACGGTTCAGCGCGACGCTGGTGCTGGTCGGCGGCGTGGACCTGGAGGACGGTGTCCGTGTTGAAGCGGACCGCCGCCGCCCCTCTGTCCAGCTCCGCTCCGTTCGCCAGGTAGTCCCGGCTCGTCATGACCCTGTACCCCGCGGACTCCCTCTCCGGGAAGATCACCACCTCCACGGCGGCGCGGAACCCTTCGGTCCGCTTGAAGGGCGTGCAAGCCCGCAGGAATGGGTACGGCCGCAGCCGAGTCGGCCACGTGTAGTGGAACTCCGGCTCCGTCACCTCAGGTCATCCTCAATGCGTCCCAGGTGCCAGGGCTCATCGTCCCTCCCGCCGCCCACCACCTCATCGCCAACGCGCGCAAACTAACACCTCCTCCCCGCCGGGAAGAGTGAGGTTCACGGAAAGCCATGGGACTACCTCGAGTGGTGGCACGGCGCCGGAGGCGCCTCTTCCACCGTACCGTCGTCGGCGAGCATCCGAGAGACGCCAGCGACTCCGGTTCTCCGATCGCCGGTCATCCCCTCGGAGCCGGCGCCGAGCGCACGCTCACCTCGTCGGCCACGCGTGGGACACCGGCGTCCCGCCCCGCCTGCCCCAGCTCGGCGGCGGTGAGCGTGGCCATGCGCTCGCACGCCCGCTTGGCGAACTTCACCTGCTGGCTGCGCCCGAACAACCACACCCCGAGCCGGACGACCGGGTTGCCGGCCGGGGCCCGTCGGGAGAACCGGCAGGTGTGGAACTCGACCTCGCCGGTGTCGAGCCACTTCCACACCTCGTAATCCATCTGGCCCATCTCCAGGTGGCCCTGAAGGGTGCGGTAGTTCCAGCCCCACACCCGGACGGTGCGACCGTCGATCTCCCGCACCTCGTCGACCACGCCGCCGACCCGCACGCCGAAGCGGAAGCGCAGGCCGTAGAAGCGGACCTCGAGGAGCATGTCCCGCTCCTCGAGCGGCCGGTCGGGGTGATAGACGGCCCGCACGATGGAGGGGTCGGCGAACTCGTAGTTGCGCATGAGCCTCTGGGCGACCTCCCAGCTGCCGCCGGGGACCGGGGGTCCCGGGGGCTCCGGGGGCAGGGGCCGGCAGTAGTCGTCGGTGAGCCACCCGCCGTCCCGCTCCTTCTCCACGTCGAAGTTCAGGCCCTTGTCGTGCAGCTCGTCGAGGACGCGCCGGACCTCGGGATCGCCGAGCGCGCGGCCGTGCTCGGCGGCGCCGTCGGCGTCGACCGCCCGGGTCTCGATGTCGAGGCCTCCGTCCAGCCGCCCGCCGGCCAGCTTGACCGCCTTCTCGAGGAACGAGGTCCACATGTGCAGCTGGACCTCCTTGGCCATGCGCAGCCGCTGGTACATGATGCGCGACAGCTGGTCGCCGCTGCGGGCCCAGGACTCGATGGTGAACACGAGCTCGTCCCCCTCGCCACGGGTGCGGAACTCGATCTGGCCCGCCTCGAGGTGACCGTCGAGGGTGAGCAGGCGGAACGAGGTCGGGGTGACCGAGGCCACGCGGACCGGGCCGTCCCACGGGCCGGGCATGCGGACGACGTACTCGTCGCCCACCTGCATCCGCCCCTTCTCCCCGCGGACCTTGGTGAACCGGGCGAACTCGGTGGGCGCCAGGTCGTTGGGGTCGGCCAGCACCCGGTCCATCAGCTCCTCGGCCGACAGGCTGACGTCGGCGATGCGCGCGCAGTACCGGCGGTGGTAGAGCGGCCCGACGCCGGCGCCGGACAGCTGGGCGTCCTCCAGCGAGACGCCCTCCGGCACGGGAGGCGGCCCGTCCTCGGCCATCGTGCCGGGGAGGTCCCTGCGGTGCAGCGGGGTGATCCGCCACATGTAGTGCCAGGAGGTGAGAGCGACCCCCGTCGGCCACAGGGCGGCGGTGGCCAGGCGGCGGAAGCGGCTGAGCCGGCGCGTGGCCACGGTGGGTAGCTTGCCCAGATGCTCACCGGCTTCCTACATGCCCGGGGACTGCGGGGCTGGCACTGCCACGTCCTCTCCCTGGCCAGCATCGGTCTCTGCGTCGCGCTCTGGATCCGGGCCAAGACCGTCGACCAGGACGAGCGGGGGAACGCCGAGCGCCGGGCGCTGTTCGTGGGCCTCTGGCCCCCCATGTTCTGGCTGATCGGCGACTCCCTGGAAGGCAAGGAGTAGCCCCTCAGGGCAACTCGTGCCGGTCCCGCCGCACGGTCACCTTCCGGCCCTTGATCGTCGTGCCCCGCAGCGCCTTGACGACCTCGTCGACGGAGTCCTCGGGGACCTCGACGAGGGAGAAGCGGTCGGCGATCTGGATCCCACCGATGTCCCGGCCGCTGAGGAGCGACTCCCCGGTGATGGCACCGACCAGGTCCTGGGGACGGATACCGGCGGCCCGGCCGGCCCCCACGAACAGCCGGGTCGTGCCCACGTGCTCGGCGCCACTCCGCCCTGGCCCCGGTCTGGCCCGCCCCGGTTCGGGCCTGGGCGTCAGGTCCGGGATGTCCTCGTCGTCGGGGTCGGCGCCGGTGGCCTCGTGGGCCAGCTTGACCGCGGCGAGGGCAACCTCCATCAGGTCGAACTCGTCGGTGAGCGTCTCCACGACGACCCGGTAGCGCTCGAACTCGTCCTCGAGCAGGCTCTCGTGCAGGGCGGCGCGGGTCAGCTCCAGCCGGCGGGCGTGGAGGTCGGCGACGGTCGGCAGCTTCTCGATGGTGATCCTCTGCTTGGTCGCCCGCTCGATCAGCTTGAGCATCCGGTGCTCCCGGGGCTCGGCCAGGGTGATGGCGACCCCCTCCCGCCCGGCCCGGCCCACCCGGCCGATGCGGTGCACGTAGGCGTCAGGTGCCGACGGGACGTTGTAGTTCACGACGTGGGTGAGCACGTCGATGTCGAGCCCCCGGGCGGCGACGTCGGTGGCGACCACCAGCTCGGTGGCGCCGGCGCGGAGCCGCCCCATCACGCGGTCCCTCTGCTCCTGGTCCATGCCCCCGTGCAGCGCCTCCGCCCGGTAGCCCCGCCCGTTCAGGGTGGCGGTCAACTGGTCGACCTCGTCCCGGGTGCGGCAGAACACGACGGCGGCGGCCGGGGACTCCACGTCGAGCACCCGGCCGAGGGCGGCCGGCTTGTGGGCGCGGGGCACGACGTAGGCGCTGTGGCGCACGAGCGAGTCGCCGCCCGGTGCCGTCGGGCGGCCGCCGAGGTGGATGCGGGCGGGATCCCGCAGATGGCGCCGGGCCATGCCCTCGATCCGAGGCGGCATGGTGGCCGAGAAGAGGACCGTCTGCCGCCCGTCCGGCACGGCGTCGAGGATGGCCTCGATGTCCTCGGCGAAGCCCATGTCGAGCATCTCGTCGGCTTCGTCGAGCACGACCGTCGTGACGGTGCCCAGCGGAAGCGTCCTCCGGGCCAGGTGGTCGAGCACCCGGCCCGGCGTGGCCACGACGACGTCGACGCCCCGCTCGAGCGTCCGGAGCTGGCGGCCGATGGGCTGCCCTCCGTAGACGGGCACGACCCGCGCCCCGAGGTGGCGGCCGTACCGGTGGACGGCCTCGGACACCTGGACGGCGAGCTCCCTGGTCGGGACGAGCACCAGCGCCGAGGGTTCGGCGCCCCGGCGGTCCGGCCCGAGCCGCTGGAGGATCGGGAGGGCGAAGGCCGCCGTCTTGCCCGTGCCGGTGGCCGCCTGCCCCAACAGGTCCCGCCCCTCCAGCAGGGGCGGGACCGTCTCCCGCTGGATCGGGGTGGGCTCCTCGTAGCCGAGCTCGGAAAGCGCCAGCAGGAGCTCGGGGCGCAGGCCCAGGTCGGCGAAGGTCGGGGAGTCGCCGGGCGCCATCAGGCCCCGCCCAGCTCGGCCACGCGCTCCTCGGCGGCCCGGAGGCGCTCGGTGGCCCGGGCCGCGGCGTCCTCGGCCCGGGAGGCGGCGTCCTCGGCCTGCTCGGTCTCCCGGACCGCGGCTCGGAGCTTCCGCTCGGCGTCGGCGAGGAGGTCCTCGAGGCGGGCCACCTCGGCCTCCGCCTGGCGAACCGCCTTGCGGCGCTGATCGACCTTCTCGACGGCGGCGCGGGCCTTCTCCGAGACCTCCTCCCACCGCCGTCGGGCCTCGGCCGCCGCCTCCCGGGCTTCCTCCCGCGCCCTGCCGTCCTTCTCGGGCTCCGCGGCCTGCTCCGGTCGCCTGGGAGGTGCCCGACGTTCGGCTACCGTCAGGTCGAAGGCCCCGAACCCCGACGGTGGCTGGAGCTCGGACGACAGCCGGCCGCCCAGTACTGCCGCCCCCGCCTCCGCGTCCAGCGACGCCGCTTCCAGCGTGGCCGCCACCTCGCCGCTGTAGGCGGCCCCGCGCTCCCCGAGGATCCCCTCGGCCAGCTCGACCAGCCGGGCCACGGCGTCGCGCCGGGCCCGGCCGGCCTGGCGGAGGTCGCCGGCCTCGGCGCCGGCCAGGGCCCGGTCCTGGGCGGCCCGCAGCTCCTTGCCCCTGCGGACGAGATCTTCGAGCTCGCCCCGGTGGCGGCGGGCCAGCTGGTTCACGGCCCATGCCGCCGGCGTGGGCCGGCGCAGCTTGCCCACCTCGGCCGCCAGCTGCTTGTCGCCCGCCTTCTTCAGCCGCTTGACCAGCTCGTTGCGGGCGGTCACGAAGTCGCCGGGGTCGAGGGCGTAGAGCTCCTCGGTGACGGCGTCCATACCGTCGTGGGCGTCGGCGGCCATGTCCCTGTCTAGCTTGGGTAGGAGGGCCGGGTGACCTTCGACTTCTCCTTCGACCCCCTCCACCGGGCCTTCGGCCTTCCCTTCGGCCTCACCCCGGGGACCACCGGCGTGGAGGTCGAGGGCGACCGGCTCCTCGCCCGGTTCGGGCTGTGGCGGCTGTCGACGCCGCTGGCCAACGTCGAAGGGACCGAGGTGACCGGGCCGTACTCCCCGGTCAAGACCATCGGCCCGGCTCACCTGTCGATCGCCGACCGTGGCGTCACGTTCGCCACCAACTCCCGCCGGGGCCTGTGCATCCGCTTCCGCGAGCCCGTGCCGGCCATCGAGCCCACCGGCCGGCTGCGCCATCCCGCCCTGACGGTGACCGTGGCCGACGTCGAGGGCCTGGCCGCCGCCCTCGGCGGGTAGCGTGCGGCTCGGGACACGAAGATCTGGAGCTCCCGGCACAGTTTTCCGGACCATGTCCGCAAAACTGCGCCGAGAACGGGCTACGTCAGGTCGACCTGGGAGTGGTCGCCGAGCATGAAGCGGTTGGCCCTCGGGCGGCGGGCCGAGCGGGTGACCACGACCTGCTTGCCGATCAGAGAGTCCTCGAGGCGGGGGATGTCGACGATGCGGCTGTCGCCGAGGATCACCGAGTGCTCGATCTCGGAGCGGACGACGTGGCACCGCTCGGCGATCGACGTGAACGGCCCCACGAAGCTGTGCTCGATGCGGGTACCGGCCCCGATGATGGCCGGTCCCCGGATGACCGACCCGACCACCTCGGCGCCCGCGCACACCACGACGCGGCCCTCGACCTTGGACTCGCCGTCGACCGACCCCTCTACGGTCTGCTCCAGCGTCTCCAGGATGAGGCGGTTGCCCTCGAGGAGGGCGTCGAGCTTCCCGGTGTCGATCCACCAGCCGTCGACCACCTGGTGGTGCACGCGGTGGCCGTGGTCGAGGAGCCACTGGATGGCGTCGGTGATCTCCAGCTCTCCCCGGCCCGACGGCTCGATCGACCGCACCGCCTCGTGGATGGTGGGGCCGAAGAGGTAGACCCCGACCAGGGCGAGGTCCGAGGGCGGGTCCACGGGCTTCTCGACCAAGCGCAGCACCTCGCCGGCCGGCCCGATCTCGGCCACGCCGAAGCGCTGGGGGTCGGGGACGCGGGCCAGCAGGATCTGGGCGACGGCGTGACTGCGGCCCTCGTCCTCGAAGCGGTCGACGAACCCCTTCACGCCCTGGCGCAGGAGGTTGTCGCCCAGGTACATCACGAAGTCCTCGTCGCCGAGGAAGTCGCCGGCGATGAGCACGCAGTGGGCCAGGCCCAGGGGCGCCTCCTGGGGGATGTACGTGACCTTGAGCCCCCACGTCGACCCGTCGCCGACCGCGGCCCTGATCTCGTCGGCCGTGTCCCCGACCACGATGCCGACCTCGATGATCCCGGCCTCGGCCATCTGCTCCAGCCCGTAGAAGAGGATGGGCTTGTTGGCCACCGGCACCAGCTGCTTGGCGCTGGTGTGGGTGATCGGGCGGAGCCGGGTACCCGCACCGCCGGCCAGGATGAGTGCTTTCACGCCATAGGGGTCTAGCCGCTCACCGCTCGGCCATCCACCGCGACAGCTCGTCGCCGGTCAGGCGACCCCTGGCTGCCAGCCGGCGGCGGTCGCCCAGCGCCTGGGGGAGCATCCTCACGTAGGCCCCGTACGCTCGCAGGCGGCGCAGCACCGTCTCCGGCGACGGCGGCTGCCGGCGGGCCAGGGGGGCGACGAGGTCGCGCCGGGCGTAGGAGCCGGTGATGAGCAGGTGCCGGCCGGCCTCGCGCAGCGCCAGCGAACCCGGCGCGTTCCGGGTCAGGGTGAGCAGGCGGTTGCGCTCGTCGTAGTGCTGGAACAGCCGCGAGCCCTCCACCGACGACGCGGAGTGGACGTGGCGCACCACCGATCCCGGCACGTAGAGGTACCGCCACCCCTCGGCCCGCCCGCGCCACGACAGGTCGAAGTCCTCGTAGTACAGGAAGAAGCGCTCCTCGAGCAGGCCGACCGTCTCCAGGTACCGCGGCGACAGCAGGACGGCCGCCCCGCACCAGGCGAAGACCTCCTCGACCTCGTCGAACTGGCCCTCGTCCCGCTCCAGGTAGCCGCGGTCGGCCCCGTGGCCGTCGGGGAGCACCACCGACCCCACGTTGTTCAGGACGTCGAACGGCTCACCGCCCAGGTCGACCGGGTACCACCGCGGCTCCGACGTGAGCCGGTGCTCGGTGCCCCGGTCGCCCGAGCGTATGACCACGGTGCGGTCGCCGTCGGCGGCCATGCGCAGCTCGCACACCGGCAGGCCCTCGCGCCGCCCGGCGGGGACCCGCAGGTGAGCCTCGCCGTTGGTCCACTCGAACGTCCCCTCGCCGTCGAAGCCGTGCTCGCGCCCCCAGAAGCCCGACACCAGCTGGACCCGGCCCCACGCGTCCTGCCCGTCGATCGTCGCCCCCGACAGCCGTACGCCGAGGGGGCGCCGGTCGCCCAGGCCGCGGACGCCGGTCTCCGAGGTGAGGTGGACGTCGACGAAGCGGTCGGCGAAGAGGATCTTGGGGTTGGCCGCGCCCACCGAGGGGTCGCTCTCCAAGGCGTCGACCAGGGGCGCCAGCCAGCCGGGGTCGACCTGGGCGTCGTTGTTCAGGAGGGCGACGTAGTCGACGCCGTCGAGGTCGGCCAGGGCCAGGTTGCAGCCGCCGGGGAAACCCAGGTTCCCGCCCGCATCGAGGACCCGCACCCCGGGCAGCTCGGTGCGGACCCGCTCGGCCACCCCGTCGGTCGACCCGTTGTCCACCATGACGACGTCGAGCGCGCCCGCCGGCCACTCGCACGCCCGCAAGCTCTCGAGGCACGAGATGGTCAGCGCGCCGCCGTTGTGGTTGACGACGACCACCCGCACCCGGGGCAGCTCACGGTTCGACAGGCTGGTCCTCCGGAGTGGGCGCGCTGCGGGGGCGGTCGTGCGGTGGGTCGGCACGCAGGACGGCCAGCTCCTCGGCGAGCGTGCGGGTGCGGGCGTCGAGCCTCGCCAGCTCCCAGGAGAAGTGGACGACGATGAGGAGGAGGATGGTGATGGCCCCGAGGAAGAAGGTGCCCGGTGCGTAGGCGATCCCGAGCGCCGAGGACAGGCGGTCGAGCACCCGGGGGAACATGGCGAGGAAGGCGATCACGGCGCCGATCGACAGCCACAGGAGGGCGTAGCGGGACGGCAGCTGGTTGCGCCGGACCATGCGCACGATGAACAGCAGGCTGACGAAGGTCAGCGCCAGGATGAAGACGTGGGCGGCTCCGCTCATCGTGGCTCCTGGTCGCTTCGCCCGCCGGCCCTCGAGGGCGCACCGGCGCGGGCCTCCGCTCTGCTCCGGCAGGGCCGGCGCGCCCGGCCGGCGGCTCCGCTCATGGCTGCCGTTTCACCCGCCGGCGCTGGGCCCGCTCCCGGCGGCGGATGGGCGCCCGGCTCAGCAGCGACAGCAGGGCGCGGAGGTAGTGGTAGGCCAGCTTGACGTTCTGCGTCGACGGCGTCCCGCCGGCCCGGACCCGCATGGTGACGGGGACCTCGACCACCCGGAACCCGGCCTGGCAGGCCAGGAGGAGCGCCTCGACCGTGTCGCCCAGGTACTCGTTGGGGTACTCGGCGGCGTAGAAGCCGAGGAGGGGGGCGGAGAAGGCCCGGAAGCCCGACGAGGTGTCGGAGAAGCTGCGGCCCGACAGGAGGCGCACGGCCACCCGCAGGATGCCCATGGCCCCACCCCTCAGGCGGCCGACGTCGTACGTCGAACCGGGCTCGGGCGCGGCGAAGCGGCTGCCGATCACCAGGTCGGCGCCCTCGTCCAGGGCGGCCAGGAGGGCGGGGACCTGGGTGGGGTCGTGCTGGCCGTCGGCGTCGAACTGGATGGCCCGCCCGTAGCCGTGGGCGACCGCATACCGGAAGCCGGTCTGCAGGGCGCCCCCCACGCCGAGGTTGAAGGGGAGGACGGCCACGGGGACGCCCTCGGCCCGGGCCACCTCCGCGGTGGCGTCGGTGGAGCCGTCGTCGACCACCAGGACGTCGAGATCGGGGCAGGCGCCCGCCAGCTCGCGGAGCACACCGGTTAGGCACTCCTCCTCGTTGAGGGCCGGGAGGATGACCAGGGTGCGCCCGGCCCGGGCCGGGCGCACCGGCGGAGGGACGGGCACCGGCGCCGCCTGCTCCCGCACCAGAGCATCGGCGCTCAACGCGCCCCCTCGTCGCTGCGCCCGCCGGCGGGGACGCTCAACGGGATCGGTCGAGCCGGAACAGGCTGAGGAAGAAGGCGGCGAACCCGGTCTGTGCGCCGACCATCATCAGGGTCATGGCCAGCAGCGCGGGCCGCAGCGAGTTGATGGGCCCGAGGCCCTTCCGCAGCCAGTGGACGAGCACGAAGGCGTCGATGACGAACCCGACGAGGAACAGCGCCCCACCGCCGATCAAGCCGCGCTCGAGGCTGTAGTTCCGCTCGAACCACTGCTGCAGGCGGTCGCCCGGCCTGTCGGTGTCCAGCGGGCGGCAGGTGCGGGCGAACACGCCGAACAGCAGGGTCTGGTAGCCGAGGATGGCCAGCAGGGCGAACAGCACGCTGAAGTGCACGTCGAGCTCGTGGAAGCCGAGGTTCAGCGGCCCGGGGAGGAGCAGCCCCTGGCCGACGAGGCCGAGGAGGAACATGCCGACGCCGGGGCCGACGAAGAGCCAGTTGGGGCTGAGCAGCAGCATGAAGCGCAGGTGGCGCCACCCGTCCCGCATGGAGTTGAGCTTCGACTCGCCCTCGCGCGGGTGGTAGGTGATCGGCACCTCGGTGCCCTTCAGCCCCACCTTGGCCGCGTTGATGACGATCTCCGAGGCCAGCTCCATGCCCTCGGAGCGCAGGGCCATGCGCCGGTAGGCGTCGGCGGTGAAGGCCCGCATGCCGCTGTGGGCGTCGGAGCTGTCGACCTTGAACAGCCGGTTGAGCACCCCGGTCAGCACCGGGTTGCCGATGTACCGGTGATGCCACGGCATGGCGCCCTTGAGGATCTTCCCGGCGAAGCGCGAGCCGAGCACGTAGTCGTACCCCTCGCACAGGGGGGCGACGAGGCGGTCGATCTGGGTGAAGTCGTAGCTGCCGTCGGAGTCGCCCATGATGATGTAGCGGCCCCGGGCCTCGGCGAAGCCCTTGAGGTAGGCGTTCCCGTACCCGCGGGCCGGCTGCCTGACGACCCTTGCCCCCGCGGCGGTGGCCACCTCGATCGAGCCGTCGGTGGAACCGTTGTCGCTGATCACCACCTCGCCCGAGAGGCCGGTGCGCCTGATGCCCTCCCAGGCGTTCTCGATGCAGGTCCCCACCGACGCCGCCTCGTTCAGGCACGGCATGACCACCGAGATGTCCGGCGCGGCCTGGGCAGGTTCGTGGGCTCTCAGGTCCACCGCTGCTGAGCGACGCCCTGTGCCTCTTGGGTCGCTCGCCAAAGGCTCGCTCATCGAGCGGAAAGCTTAGGCGGGACCGCGGTCGCGCCACGTGACCGCGACGCGCTTCACGCGACCGGCCGCCTTGCGGGCCGCGAGTGCCGGCCCGCCCTCCCGAAGGTGCTCGGCCGCGGTCCGCAAATCGTAGGCGATGCCCCGCCAGCGTTCCTTGACCTCGGCCAGGTCGGCCTGGAGCGTGGCGGCGACGGACGGTTCGAGCAGGTCGGGCGCCCGGTGGGGGGAGCGGCAGAAGTCGACCAGCGGCGCCAGCACCCGTGGCCACGTCAGCTCGGCGGCGATGGCCCCGGCCCCCACGGACATGGCGGCCCGCAGCTCGTCGTCGTCGAGGAGACGGGCGAGGGCGGCCTCCAGCGCGTCGACGTCGCCGGCGGGCACGGTCAGGCCGACCTGCCTGGACTCGATGAGGTCGCCCATGGCGTCGCCCGCGGTCGCCACCGTGGGCAACGAGGCCCAGAAGTAGTCGAGGACCCGGGTGCGGAAGGAGTACGCCGTCTCCACATGGTCGAGGTGGGTGCTGACGCCCACGTCGGCGTCGAGCAGGTAGTTCTGGCGGTCCTCGTAGTCGACCCACCCCTCGTTGAAGAAGGCGTGCGTGCCGGTGAGGCCCAGGCGGTCCGAGAGCTCGCGGGCGGCGACGGCCATCCGCATCTCGGGGATGTCGGGGTTGGGGTGCGTCAGGCCCAGGAAGAACAGGCGTACGTCGGGGCGGCGCCGGCGCAGGCGGTCGACGGCGTGCAGCAGGGTCAGCGGGTCGAACCAGTTGTAGATGCCGCCGCCCCACAGCAGCACCGTGTCGTCGGGACCGATCCCGGGGACGACGCCCTTGATCGCCGGCCGGGCCCGCACCGGGGGTGCCTCGGCCACGCCGAACGGGACCACGTCGATCAGCGAGCGCAGGGTCTGGTCGGCGTCGTAGTTCACCGGGTTCACCCGGCCGAGGGCGGCCAACTGCCCCAGCCAGAAGTCGCGCTGCTTCTCCGACGCGCACACGAAGAAGTCACCTCGGAGCAGCTGCTCGTTGAGCACCGCGGTCGCCGACTGCACGGCCAGCGCCCGCCCCCGCCAGCCTTCGTCGCGGCCCTGCTCCAGCTGCTCCAGGTGCAGGGGGTCGTAGACGTCGGCGACGAGCACCTTCTCCGAGTCGAGAAGGAACGGCCGCTTGTGCGCGAGCCAGCCCTGGAAGACGAGGACGTCGCACCACCGCTCCAGCTCGGCCAGGCCCTCCTCGTCGACCGCCCGTACGGGGAACGGGGCGTCGGGCAGGTCGGCCAGGGTGGTCGTCACCAGCTGGACCTCGTGCTCCGCCGACAGGGCGCGGGCGATCTGCCAGGCCCGGATGGCCGGTCCCGCCATGCGGGCGGTCAGGGTGTCGGGGGTGGCCACCGCGATCCTCATTCCGAGGGGACATTACGGCCCACCGTCACCCAGAGCGGCTGACGCGCCCGAATCAGCGCGAACGACTACCGTGTGCCCGTCCAGGCGACCGGGGCGAAGGATGGGGCAACCTTGAGGACGAGAGGCGGAGCTGGTTCCCGGCGGGCGATGTCGTCGGCCCTGGCCCTGGTGCTCGGCGCCCTGGCCGTCGCCGTCCCCTCGGTGCTGGTCACGGTCGGGCCCGCGGCGGCCGCCGCTCCCATGCACGGGATCGACGTGAGCAGCTGGCAGGGCCCGGTCGACTGGGGCGCCGTCCGCCGGTCCGGCCGCCTCTTCGCCTTCGCCAAGGCGACCGAGGGCCAGACCTTCGTCGACCGGACCTTCTCCCAGAACCGCCTCGACATGGCCCTCAACGGGCTCGTCCTGCGCGGCTTCTACCACTTCGCCCGCCCCGACCGGAACAGCGCGGCGTCCGAGGCGGCCCACTACCTGCGCACGGTGGGCCCGCTGGGCCCGGGCGAGGTGCCGGTGCTCGACCTCGAGGTCGCCCCCGGTCCCGGGGTGGGCGACTGGGCCGCCGAGTGGCTGGCTCTGGTGGCCAAGGGGACCGGGAAGACGCCCGTCCTCTACAGCTACCAGTCGTACCTCTACAGCATCCCCACGGCCCGGCTCACCCAGTACCCGCTGTGGGTCGCGGCGTGGGGCAACAACGACGGCACCGTGCCCAAGTCCCCGCCCAAGACCGACCGGTGGAGCTCCTGGACGTGGTGGCAGTACACGTCCAACGCCGTGGTCCCCGGCGTGACCGGACGGGTCGACGACTCCATCTTCGCCGGTTCGGCCGCCGATCTCGCCGCCTTGGCCGGCACGTCCTTGCCGGCCACGCCCGCCGACCCCCTGGGAGACCTGCTGCGGGGCCTGCTGGGCGGGTTGCTCGGCGGGGCGCCGAAGCCGTAGCGGCGACCCCGGTGAGGCGAGCGGTGGCCGTCGCCCTGGGCGCCGTGGCGCTCCTTTCCGCATGCTCCGACGACTCCGGCGACGACGAGCGATCGGCGCCCACGGTCACGACGGTGGTCGCCACGACGAGCTCCTCGTCGACCTCGTCGTCGACCACCACGGTGACGTCCACGACCGTGGCGGCGCGACCCACGACCACGGCGACCGCCGCGTCGCCCGAAGCGACGGCGAGGACGCTCTACGAGGCGTGGACGAGGAACGACCGGACCGCCGCCCAGCGCGTCGCTCAGGCGGAGGCGGTGAACACGCTCTTCGCTCGCCAGTGGCAGGCCGGCGACGGCTGGTCGTTCTCGGAGTGCTCGGGAGCGGCCGGCTCCCTCGTCTGCACGTGGCAGCGGCCGGGAGGACAGCAGCTCCTGTTCCGCGTGCCCAACGTGGTGGGAGGCGGTGCCGTCACCGTGGCCGAGGTCAGGTTCCAGCCCTGAACCGTGATCAGCCGGCGGGAGGGCGGTAGCGGATGCCGTCGTCCAAGAGCCGGGGGCGGGGAGCGCCCTGGTCGTACCCGCCCCACCCGAGGAGAAGACCGTCGGCCCAGACGACCTCGGCGTCCGAGCGGGCGCGGAGGCCGCCGGCATCGAAGGTCGACCACACGTCCTGCTCGGGGTCGTAGGCCAGGCCGCGCTCGCCACCGGCCCAGAGGAGGGCGAAACGCCCCGTCCACACAGCCTTGTCGGCAAAGGCTTCCTCGGGGGGAGGCGCCTCGAGCGGGCGCCAGGCCTGACGTTCGGGGTCGAAGGCGGCGCCGGGACGGCCGCGCATTTGCACGACGAGCACTTCGCGCCCGGTCCACACCAGGCGCGGCACTCCGCCGTCGGCCAGCTCGACGTCGGGAAGCCGGGTCCATTGGTCGGAGTCGGGCGAGTACCCGGCGAGGAACAGGTTCGCGTTGGGGCCGCGCCGGCCGTCGGGGGAGCCGACGGGCGGCGGAGGCGGCGTGGCCGGCGGCGCCGATGGGACCATGGTCGACCCCGGACCCGCCGGGTGCGGAACGGTCATGGGCCCCGAGCTCGATCCTTGCCCGATCCCGCTCGCGCCCGACGGCCACAGGACCAGGACGGCCTGGCTCCCGGTCCACACCACCTGGGGGAAGGGCATGACCAGTGCCCCGGGAGGGGGGGCGAGGAGCCGCCAGCGGTCGGCCCGGGGGTCGTACGCCGAGGTGCTCAGGCCGTTCACGCTGCTGACGACGAGCATCTCGGTGCCCGTCCACACGACGGCGGGTCGCGTCGACCCCCCGAAGGGCTGGGGAGCGATGGGTCGCCACCGGTTCGTCTTCGGGTCGAACGCGGCGCCGTCGGCGAGAATTCCGCCGCCCCCCGCGGTCCCACCCCAGACCACCATCTCGCTCCCCGTCCACACCGCGGCGGGATCACTTCGGGGGCCGATCGGCGCCGGCGGGAGTGGCCGCCACCGGTTGGCCACGGGGTCGAGGGCGGCACCGTCGCCCAGCCACTCGTTCTCCGACCCGGCCAAGGTGCTGCCTCCCCACACCAGCAGCTCCTCGCCCGTCCACACCGAGGCGGCGCCGCTGCGTCCGGCGATCCCGGGGTCGGCCAGCCGGTCGGTCGCGCCCCCGGCGCGACCAGGGGTCACGCGACCGCGCCTGTCGTCGCGAAGGGCGAGCGATGCGCCGGCCAGCGCGGCCACGAGGAGCAGTGCGGCGGCCGCCGCCGCTGCCGGCCATCGGCGCCGAGGACGGGGGCTGAGCTCCACGAGCGGCGCGTCCGGGACGGTCCTCGGCCGGGTCTCGGCATAGTCGGCCAGGCGGTGCAGGAGCTCGGTGACGGCCTTCTCGTGGGCCGTGGGGCTCATTCCATCACCTCGCGCAGCTTGGCCAGGCCCCGGTGGACGAGGGTCCGGACGGTCGTGGGACGGCACGACAGCAGCTCGGCGATGTCGCCGTCGCTCATGTCGCAGAAGTAACGCAACACCACCGCCGAGCGCTGCCGCAGCGGGAGCGTGAGCAGGACGTCGCGGAACTCGACCAGCTCCCGGGGCATGACGAGGGGCACCGGTGGCGGTGCGTGGCGCCGGGCGACGGTCACCCGGCGGTGGTGGGACCGGCAGGCGTTGACCACGGCCGCCCGCAGGTAGCTGGCCGGGTGCTCGAGGGGCATCCGGGCTCGAGCGCGCAGGAACACGTCATGGACCAGGTCCTCGGCCGCCTCGTTCGATCCCGTGAGGAGGAACGCCAGCCGCATCAACCGGGCGTAGTGGGCGCGGTAGAGCGCCTCGAAGGTCTCGCGGGCCGGGCCTTCGGTGCTCGCCGTCGTCGTCCCCACGCTCCCTTACACGCCCGGACCGCCGATTCTGTTGCATCGGAGCCGGTAGCGTTGCCCGCCGGATGGGCCCCGAGGAGCGGTTCGCGGCGCTGGCCGAGGAGTTCAAGGATGTGGTGGGCGTCGAGCTGCCCGGCGGGCCGGGCACCCGGCGTTTCGGCTCGCAGGCGCTGAAGGTGGGCGGGTCGATCTTCGCCATGGTCACCGGCGGCCGGCTGGTGGTGAAGCTCCCGAGGGACCGGGTCGACGCCCTGATCGCCGACGGGACCGGGGCGCCCTTCGACTCCGGGAGGGGGCGGCCGATGAAGGAGTGGGTGGCACTCGCGGTCGACGACGAGCACATCTGGCGGGCGCTGGCTCAGGAGGCGCTCGAGTTCGTCCGGTCGCGCTGAGCGACCGGACGCGCGGCGGCGGCGGTCCTGCCTTGCAGCTGGTCGTGCCTGGCGCCGATGATGGCCGCGTGTCGCCACGGCTGCCGACCACGCAGCCGGCCGGCCGTTCGCCGTGGGCGCGCCTGCGCGGGGCGGCGGCGCAGCCGGAGGTCCTGGCTGTCGCCGCACTCCTGGTCCTCGTGGTCGCGGTGACCGCACTCCACGTCCGGGCCTACCAGCGGCTCTCGCCGATCGACGAGCTGCACCACGTCGACTACCTCCTCAAGGCCGCCGACGGCCAGCTGCTCCGCCGGGGGGACGTGATCGGTCCCGAGACACGCAGAGAGGGTGCGTGCCGTGGCGTCGACGCTCCCGGCTACCCGGCGGACTGCGACGACGAGTCGTGGCTGGTCGGGCGTGAGTTCAACACCGAGGAGATCCAGCCACCGGCCTACTACTTCCTGACCGCCTGGACGGCGAGGCTGCTCCGGCCCGTCCTCGGCACGTCGAGCCTCGTCGCCGCCGGACGGATGGTGGGGGCCCTGTGGATGGCCGCGGGGGTCGCCGCCCTCTGGGTGGCCCTGCGGATGCTCGGCGCATCGATCCTGGCCCGCCTCGCCGTGGGTGCTCTCGTCATCACCACACCCGTCGTTCTGCACGCCTCGACCACGGTGACCAACGACGCCACCGCCTTCCTCGGCGGCGCCGTCGCCCTTCTCGCCGCCCTGGCCTGGGAGAGGCACCGGCTACCCGCGGCCGTCGTCGTCCTGGCCGTCGTCTTCGCCGTGTCGCTCCGGCTCACCAACTTCCTCGGCGCGGGTGTGGTGGTGCTCTACCTGGTCCTACGCGCCCTGTGGCGCGACGACGACCGGGACGGGCCCACAGAGCCGTCGCGTCGGTCGTACCTGGTGATGGCGGCAGGGGTGGCGGCGACCGTCGTCGTGACCGGGCTGGCCTGGGTCGCCCTCAACTCGGCAGTGGCGCGGGTCGGGCCCCTCGCCAATCCGAACACGTTCAACCAGCAGGCCTCGGGCATCTCTCTCGACACCCTGCTGGCGGAGTCATGGGGGGCCGTCCCGCCCACTCGCGACCCGTACCTCGTGCCCTTCCTCCAGAACAACGCCGTTCGCGCCATCGTCCGGGCCACGGACTGGCTCCTTCTCGGGGCGTCGATCGGCCTCGCCGCTCTTGCCCGCCGGCGCAGCCCGGGGGAGGCCCTGGGCGTCACGGCGATGGTGTGCGCGGTGGCGACGGGCCCCGTCCTCACCGTGAGCAACTACGTCTTCCAGGGCGCGTACTACCCCATTCCTCCCCGCTACGGGCTGTCGGTCCTGCCGGCGTTCGCCGTGGCCCTCGCGCTCTCGCTGCAGAAGACGTGGGCCCGGGTCGCGGTGGCTTCCTTCGCCGCGGTGGCGGTCGTCCTGACGCTGCTGGCCGAGGTTCGCTGATCCGTTCACGCCCTGGGCGCCGCCGGGTCACGGGTGGTAGGCGGGATGGTGCGAGCGCACGACGGCCGGCGTCGTCGTCACAGCTCCTCGGCCAGCTTCGGCTCGAGCCGGGCGAAGACGGACAGTCCCACGGCCAGGCTCACGCCCGCCACCGCGGCGAGGTAGGCGACGTCCTTGGCCGGGGGGAAGCGGAGGTGGTACAGGCAGTCGCGGTAGGCCTCGACGAACCGCACCATGGGGTTCAGCCCGTACAGGGTGAAGAGGGCGGGGCGGTCACGGAGCGCATCCTGGACCACCTCGAGCGGGTACACGATCGGCGTGGCGTAGAACCAGATCTGCAGCAGGATCCCCACGAGGTGCTGCACGTCCCGGAAGTAGACGTTCAGCACGCTGAGGGTCAGCCCGATCCCCATGACGAAGGCCGTCTGGAGCACGACGAGAAAGAGCACGGGGAGCAGCCACGGCGGCGTGAAGTTCCCGACCACCACGAAGGCGGCGGCCAGCACGGCGAGCTCGATGAGCAGCGAGACGACCCACGAGGCCACGTTGGCGGCGACCAGGACCTCCCGCGGGAAATAGGTCTTCTTGATGAGGTTGGAGTTGCCGACCAGTACCCCCATGGAGCCGCCGATCCCGTTGGCCAGGAGGTTCCACGGGAGGATCCCGCACAGCAGGTAGAAGGCGAAGCTCTGGAGCCCGCTCGGGTCGCCGACGGGCACGGGCACCTTCAGGAAGAACCGGAAGACGACGCCGAAGATCACCATGGTGGCCAGGGGGTTGAGCAAGGACCAGGTCCAGCCGAGGACCGAGCGCTTGTACTTGCCCCGCAGCTCCCGCAGGGTCAGGTTGACCGTCAGCTCCCTCGCCGCCGACAGCTCCTTGAGGGAGGTCACTGCAGCAGTCGCCGGGCCCGCCCGTAGGCCTTGCGCGCCACGCCGACGAGATCGCCCTGCCGCAGGTGGGCACGCAGACGGGCCAGGTCGTCGGCGAGGCCGGGCGCGGGGCGCATCGACGTCACGGCCGGCCGGCCCGGCCCGTCGGCGAGGTCGGGCGCCCGCCGAGGGGAACGGCAGAACTCGAGCAGAGGCGCCAGGACCCTGGTCCAGGAGTAGTCGGCGGCGACCCGCCTGAGGTTGGCCCGGCAGCCGGCGTGGAAGGCGGCGTCCTCGAGCATGCGGAACAGGGCGTCCTCGAGGGCGGCCACGTCGCCGGCGGGCACGGTGAGCCCCAGGTGCTCGGCCTCGATGAGGTGGGCGAAGGTGTCGCCGCCGGTGGCGACGACGGGTAGGGCCGCCCAGAGGTAGTCGAGGATCCGTGTCCGGAACGAGAATGCCGTCTCCACGTGGGTGAGGTGGGTGCTGACGCCGACGTCGGCTTCGAGCAGGTAGTTCTGCCGGTCCTCGTAGGCGACCCACTCCTCGTTGAAGAACACGTGCTTGCCGGTGAGGCCGAGGCTGTCGGCCAACGACCGGGCGGCGACCGCCATCCGCATCTCGGGGACGTCGGGGTTGGGGTGCTTCAGGCCGAGGAAGAAGAGGCGGACGTCCGGCCGGCGGGCACGGAGCCGGTCGACGGCCTGGATCAGGGTCAGCGGGTCGAACCAGTTGTAGATGCCGCCACCCCACAGGACGACCTTGTCGTCGCGGCCGATGCCGGGGACGACGCCCTTCAGCGCATCCCTGGTGTGCGCCGGCCGTCGGTCGGGCACCCCGAACGGGACCACCGCGATCAGCGATTCCAGGGTCTCGTCGTCGTCGTAGGTGGCGGGGTTGATCCGGCCCAGGGCGCCCAGCTGGCCCAGCCAGAAGTCGCGCTGCTTCTCAGAAGCGCACAGGAAGAAGTCACCCCGCGACAACTGGCCGTTCAGGGCCTCGACGCACTCCCGCACCACCTTGGCCCGCGACGCCTCCCCGCCGTCCTTTCCCTGCTCCAACTGCTCGAGGTGGAAGGGGTTGTAGATGTCGGCGACGAGGACCTTGTCGCTGTGGCGGATCCACGGGAACGACGACATCACCAGCCCCTGGAAGACCATGACGTCGCTCCGGCGCTCCAGCGCCTTGAGCTCGGATCCGGTGACGGACCGGCAGCGGAACGCAGGGCGGGTGAGCGCGCACCGGCCGAGCGTGACCAGTTCGACGTCGTGCTCGGCGGAGAGCGCCTCGGCCATGGCCACCGCCCGGATGGCCGGGCCGGCCATCTTCGGAGCCAGTGTGTCGCCGGTCGCGACCACGATCCTGCGCCGAGGGCTGAACTGCTGCTCGATCCCGAGGGCCTCGACGATGGCCCGGTGCCCGTCCAGGTACCCGGGGTGCGAGTAGGCCGGCTCCATCATCTGGCGGAAGAGCGGCAGGAGGTCCTTGTCGCTCCGGCGCCGGGCCGCCTGCAGCCGGCGCCGGTCCTCCTGCAGGGCCGGCAGGTGGGCGACGAGCGCGTCGATGGCGTAGGCGGGGGCGAGCGTCTCCTTCGAGACCTCCACCGTCCTGGCCTCACCCGTCCGGACCCCTTCTCGTAGGTCGAGGGAGAGCGGGTCGTCGCCGCCGCGGGCCACGCCACGGCGCACGGCGAGCATGAGCGCCCCGGGAAGGGCTTTGGCCAGGAACTCGTCGCCGTAGTTCTTGTACATGCTGAACAGGGCGTTGCGCTCGAGCAGGAAGTGCTCCCGCCACGGCCCGATGCTCTTCATGGACGCGTGGTGGCGGTGGAAGGCGACCGACTCCGGGACGTACCGGACCCGGTGACCCAGGAGGTTGAGCCGCCAGCCGAGGTCGACGTCCTCGTAGAACATGAAGAACCGGTCGTCGAACCCGCCGACCTCGCGGTACACGTCGGCCCGGACGAACATGGCCGCTCCCGTGGCGAAGAGGACGTCACGCCCGACGTCGTGCTCGCCGGTGTCCACCTGCTCGCACTCCCGCTTGTACCCCATCCCGTACCAGGTGAGGGAGCCGTCGACGTAGTCGATCCGCTCGCCGTCCCAGTCGAGCACCTTGCTGGCGACCGAGGCGATGCGCGGATCACCGTCCAGCACGTCGACGGCGGCCGCGATCCACCCGGCCTCCGGCCGGGCGTCGTTGTTGATGAAGCCCAGGTACTCCCCACCCGCCCGGGCCGCGCCGAGGTTGCAGCCCCCGGCGAACCCGGTGTTCGTCGGCGACTCGACGACCACCGCCCGGGGAACGGCATCCCGGATCCGAGCCGCGCTCCCGTCGCCCGAGGCGTTGTCGACGACGATGAGCTCGAGACGATCGCCGGGCCACGAGATGTCGTCGAACGACCGGAGGCAGGCGATGGTGTCGTCGGCGCCGCGGTAGTTGACGATGACAACGGACACGAGCCCGGCCGAAGCTCTCTTGAGGGGCATCACGTCCACTGCTGGCGCCTACCCTAACCGGCTTCGCCCGGAGGACCGCTGCCACCGGCCCAGGAGTCGCGGAACGTAGTCTTGACTGCTTGCCAACCGCCCCGGCCGTCCAGTCGCCCGCCCTCGCTCGCCGGCTCCCGTCACAGGCCGCGGAGGCCGCGGCCCGCCACCGGGTCTTCCTCGCCTTGCTCGCCGCGGGCACCGTCCTCCGGGTGCTCACGTCGGTCGGGTACCGCCCGGCGATGGCGTTCGTGCAGGACACGTTCGACTACCTGGGGGACGCCCGCGAGCTGGTGCCCGGTGTGATCCGGCCCCTGGGGTACCCGCTGTTCCTGCGAGCGCTCTCGGTCACCGGGCGCTTCGGTCTCGTGCCGGTCGTCCAGCACCTCATGGCCCTCGCCATGGCCGTCATGCTCTATGCCCTGCTCCGGCGGCTCGGCGTACGGCCGTGGCTGGCCGCCCTCGGCACGGCCCCGTTGCTCCTCGACGGCTACCAGATCTACATGGAGCAGTTCGTCCTGGCCGAGACGCTCTTCGAGTTCCTGCTCGTGAGCGCGTTGGTCGTGTTGCTCTGGCGCCAGCCCACCCCGGCGGCGTGCGCCCTCGCCGGTGGGCTCCTCGCCCTCTCCGGCCTCACCCGCACCGCGGGTGTCGTCCTCCTCGTGCCCGCGCTCGCCTACCTGCTGCTGACCCGTGCGGGAGCTCGACGGGTCCTCTCCTTCGCCGGCGTCGCCGCCCTGGTGCTCGGCGGTTACGCCGGCTGGTACAAGGCGACCAACGGCTCGTGGGCCCTCCAGTCCTTCGGCGGCTACTTCCTGGCCGGGCGGGTCGAGCCGTTCGCCCGGTGCGACGGGCTGGAGCTGCCGCCCGAGGAGCGCATGCTGTGCGACGACCGGCCCGAGGCCGAACGCCCCGGTCCCGACTGGTACGTGTGGAACCCCGGCTCCCCGCTCCGCCGCCTGGACTTCCCCGAGGGGACGGACCGCAACGAGCTGGCCGCCAGCTTCGCCCGGCGCGTCATCCGCCACCAGCCCATGGACTACCTGGGAACGGTCGCCGGCGACCTCCTGCATTACTTCGCGCCGACTCGCACCAGCGGCCACGGGGACGGCCCGGTCCAGACCTTCCAGTTCCGGACCTCGTTCACCCCCGATCCCTGGCAGCCCGCCTACCCGCCGTCCGACCCCTACATCTGGCAGTGGACCTGGCCCGGCGACTCGGTTCGCTACGGCAACATCGTCGCCACCCACGGCTTCGACCTGGCCCGGGCCGAGCCGCGGCTCCACCCCGGCATCGCCACCGCGCTCAGGACATACCAGCGCGTCGGCTACACGCCGGGACCGCTGCTGGCGGTCGCGGTGCTCGTCGCCCTCGTGGCCGCCGTCGGCAGGATGTCCGAGCGGCAGCACCGACTCGGGTATGGCGCACTGCTCCTCGCGGCCACGGGCGTGCTGCTCCTGCTCGTCCCTGCGGCCACCGCTTCCTTCGACTTCCGCTACCTCATACCGGCGCTGACCGTGCTGCCGCCTGCAGGGGCCCTCGGCGTGGCCCTGCTCCAGGACCGTCGGCGGGGATCAGAAGGTGCGGAGATCCCACGTGGCACCGAGCGACATGACCCCCCCGTAGGAGCCGTGGGGTACTCCGGGGTCCACTCTGAAACGGCAGGCCCGGTAGCGGAAGTCGTACTGGTGGACACCCCCGAAGTTGGTGATGTAGGCGGTGACGTCGTAGGTCCCAGGTAGCAGCACGAGCTCCGGCACGTGCATGTCGACGAATCCTGTCCCGTCCAGCTTGTCGGGGATGAACGTCGTCCGGCTGGTCGCGGCACTGACCTCGATCCCGTCCAGGGTGTGCACCGCGACCCCGAACACCGGCTGTTCGATCGGCTGGTTCATGGTGTAGTGGACCCGGACGGTAAGAGCGTCCCGGGCCCGCACGCCCCCGGTCGGCACCCCGTTCCCGTCGAGGACCTCGATGCGCGTCACCTCCCCCTCACCGGAGCCGGTGCGAGAGCTGGGGTCGACGTCCTCCTGGCGGTCGATCTCCACCTTCCGGGTGTAGGCGTCGACCACGTCGTCGGCGGAGCCCAGCTCTCTCAGCCGCCCCCCTTCGAGCCAGGCGGCGCTGTCGCACAGGGTGCGGATGGTGTCCAGGCCGTGGGACACGATGACGATCGTCTTCCCGTTCTTCCGGAGCTCCTCGAACTTGTCGGCGCAGCGCCGCTGGAACTGGGCGTCGCCCACCGACAGGACCTCGTCCACCAGCAGGACGTCGGGGTCGACGTTGATGGCGACGGAGAACCCGAGCCGGACGTACATCCCGGACGAGTAGTTCTTGACCGGGCTGTCGATGAAGCGCTCGAGACCGGCGAACCGCACGATCTCGTCGAACCTCCGGTCCAGCTGCTTCCTGCTGAGCCCGAGGATCGACCCGTTCAGGTAGACGTTCTCCCGGCCCGAGAGCTCGGCGTGGAACCCCGCGCCCAGCTCGAGGAGGGCGGACACCTTGCCTCGAATGCGGATGGCCCCGGCGTCGGGCCGGAGGATGCGGGCCATGCACTTGAGCAGGGTGCTCTTGCCGGACCCGTTCTCGCCGATCAGCCCCATGGTGGCCCCTTCCGGGACGTCCAGCGTGACCTGGCGCAAGGCCCAGAAGTCCTCGAACGTCGCCCGGCCGCGGCGCACGAGGGCCGCCTTGAGAGACTGGTTGCGCTCGTGGTAGAGCCTGAACCGCTTCGAGACGCCGTCCACGGTGATGGCCGGGCTGGTCACAGGGCGACGGTACAAGAAGCGGATGAGCCGCCCGGTCCGGGCTCGGGTGCGACGGGGCCAGCTATCCTCCGCGCCCAGGAACCGCGCAGAGACGGTCGACCCGAGCGGGCCGAAGGGAGACGCGTATGTGGGACGGGCGGAAGGTATCCGTCGTCCTGATGACCTACCGGGAGAAGGACTCGATCCGAAGGGTCATCGAGGACTTCTACGCCACCGGTTACGTCGACGAGGTCGTCGTGGTGAACAACAACGCCGAACCGGGAACCTCCGAGGAGGTCGCCGGCACCGGCGCCCGCGAGGTCTTCGAGCCCAAGCAGGGGTACGGGCACGCCACCCGTCGCGGCCTCGAGGAGTCGAACGGCGACCTCCTCATCGTGGCCGAACCGGACGCCACGTTCCTGGCCAACGACATCCAGAAGCTGCTGGTGTACAGCAACGAGTGCGACGTGGTGTTCGGCACCCGCACGACGAGGGAGTTCATCTGGCACGGCGCCAACATGGGCTTCATCCTGCGCTGGGGGAACTGGGCCGTGGCCAAGCTGATCGAGGTCCTGTTCAACACCAGCCACCTGAGCGACGTCGGTTGCTCGTACCGCCTCCTGAACCGGGAGACGCTGGCCCGGATCCAGGACAAGTTCACCGTCGGGGGAAGCCACTTCGGCCCTGAGCTGATGCTGCTCGTCATCACCTCGGGCGTCCGCTGGGTCGAGGTGCCGGTGAACTACCTCCCGAGGGTCGGCGAGTCGGCGGTGACCGGCGACATCCGCAAGGCCCTGCACCTCGGGGTGCACATGATCCTCTTCATCCTTCGCTTCCGGCTCCGAACCCTCGGGACCAAGAGGCGCCCCTCGAAGCTCGGATTCGAGGAACCCGAGTTCGAGGACGCGTGAGGGCTCCGCCGCCGGCCGCATCGCACACCTCCGGCCACCGTTTCGACGACATCGCCCACCAATGCGTTCCCGGCGCCCGGCGGCGCGGCGCCCGGGACGTCGTCCCGGCCCGCCCTCCGGCCGGGCAGTGACCGAGCGGCAGGAGACGACCGCGCCTCGGCGCGCCCCGGAGCGACCGTCGGGAGCGGCCCTCGCCGCCGCCGAGCCCGAGAAGCCGGGCCGGCGGCGCGACCGTCTCGTCGCCCTGCTCCGCGTTCACCGTCTCGCCCTCGGGGTGCTGGTGGCCTACGTGGCCACGGCCACGGTCGTCCATCCGCTCGCACCAGTGGCCATCAGCGACGACTGGGTCTACGCCCGGTCGGTCGAGATCATGTTCTCCGACCACAGGCTGGAGATCCTCCCGCTGACGGTGACGACCCTTGTCTTCCAGGTGTTGTGGGGCACGTTCTTCTCGTTCGTCTTCGGCGGCTCCTTCGGGGTGCTGCGAATGTCCACCGTCGTGCTCGTCCTGGTCGGGGCGTGGGCCTTCTACGGGCTGTGCCGCCAGCTCGACGTCTCGCCCGCCCGCAGCGCTCTGGGCACCGCCGTCTACCTCTTCAACCCCCTGTCGTACTCCCTCGGGTTCACCTACATGAGCGACCCCGTCTTCACCTCGCTCATGGTCGTCTCGCTCTATCTCTTCGTGAGGGGCCTGCGCGGTCAGGACCCGGCCATCCGTTTCGTGGTGGCCGGCTCGTTCGTGGCCGCGCTCGCCTTCCTCGTACGGCAGCAAGGCGCCCTGATCCCCCTCGCCGTCGGCGTCTACCTGCTCCTTGCCGGCCGGCTGTGGCCGGTCCGGCGGGCGGTGGTCCTGACCGCGTCGGTCGCAGGTCTCCCGGCGGTGGCGATGGCGGGCTACTACTACTGGCTGTTCGAGGTACACGGCGTTCCCCTGTACCAGCGGCTGTTCGTGGACCACGTCGAGGAGGTCGGGGCGCGGGGTGCCGCGGTGCAGGTGGGGCGCCTGAGCTTCATCACCATGATGTACCTCGGCCTGTTCGTCCTGCCCTTGGTCGCGGGGGCGGTGGTGGGGCTCAAGCGGATCGCCCGGTCGGCCACGTGGGTGACATGGGCCGCGGTAGGCCTCGTGTCCACGATGATCGCGGTGGGCGTGGTCCAGTTCGGCGACGGCCGCCCGCGGATGCCGTACATTCCCGACTTCCTGAACGCCTCGGGGCTCGGCCCCGTGCAACAGATACGGGGCGGACGGCCGCCCCTTGTGGGAAGGGACGTCCTGACCGTGCTCACCGCGCTGTGTGCGCTGGGAGCCGTCGTGTTGACCCTCATCGTGGCCGGCCGGATCACCGGGCGGGCCCGGGCCGGCGTCGGCGCGGGTGGCCTGCTCATCTCCGTCTTCGTGCTCCAGGCCGCCGGCACCCTGCCTTCGTCCTTCAGCTTCTTCAACTGGTACGTCGACGGCCTGCCGTCGCCCTCCCTCGACCGCTACCTGCTCCCCCTGCTCCCCCTGATCGTGCTGCTCGTGCTCTGGGCCCTGGGCCCGGCCCGCCTGTCGCTGCCCGTGGCGTGGGCCCTCACCGCGGCCGTCGCCCTGTTCTCGGTGGCGGCAACGCGCGACATGATGGTCCGCCAGGAGGCGGTGTGGGACCTGGCCGACGAGGTCGTTGCCTCGGGCGTCCCCATGTTCAAGGTCGACGGCGGGGCGGCCTGGTCGGGCTATCGCCTCTTCGAGTACTCGGTGACCACCCCCATCCCGCCGCCGCCGAGCGACTCACCGTGGTGGGTGTGGGTGTTCGCCCCCGCGGTCGACGGCACCTACGTCGTGGGCGGCCGGCCGCTGCCCGGCTACGACGTGGTCCGCGCCGTCCCACTCTCGTCGTGGCTGGAGCCCGACCCCGCCCGTCTCTACCTCCTCAGGCGACAGGGCGCCGTCGACGTGCCCTGAGGGAGGCGGCGTGGTCGCCGAGACGAGCCCGAACAGGAACACGCTCAGGGCGCCGAGGGCGACGACTGTCACCCACAGCGTCGCTCCCCCCGGAGGCGACCACTCGCTCCGGCCGAGGAAGAACAGGGGCCCGTCCTCTCCCACCGCGTAGCGGCGGGCGTTGGCGTAGAAGCCGGTGAAGTGGACGCCGGCCATGAGCGCGGTGGAGCCGAGCAGGAGCCGGCGGGCCGACGCATCGGTGAGCCGGTGACGGTTGGCCCTGATCGTCTCGCCGGCAACCAGGGGAACGATGACCCACAACGGCAGGGCGTACCGCCCGTACATCGGGAAGCTGGTCTGGTAGATCACCGCGGACGCGATCGCCACCGTCCCGACGAGGCAACCAGCGATCACCAGGGCCAGCACCATCCGCTGGCGGGGCCCGGCGACGCGGACCGCGACGGCGACGAGCGCGACGACGACCGCGCCCCAGGCCAGGTACGCGACGCCCGGCATGTCGACGTCGGCCCACCCGAAACGGCCGACGTCCTGGGCCAGCACTTCGGGGACCTCCTTGATCGACGGCCACACCGCCGACAGGACGCGCCCGAGGTCGAACGGGGGCCGAGGCTGGACCGCCAGCCCCCACGCCACGTTCGCCGCCACCCCGATGCCGGTGGCGGCGAGGGCCACGGCCGCCGCCCATCCCCCGCCACGCACCACCTGCCACGCCCGCTTCGGTCCTGCGTGGACGACGAAGACGGCGACGATCGCCAGGAGGTAGAACGGCCCGAGCGACCGACTGCAGCCCAGCACCGCACCACCCGCGGCCAGGGCGACCCAGACCAGCCGGGTGGGGGGCTCGGCCCGTCCCAGCCGGAGGACGGCCGCGGTGACACATATGGCGGCCCCGATCTCGGGCCCGCTCGGTGACAATCCGGACGCGATGAACAGGACCATCGGCGTGGTTGCGCCGAGCAGGCCCACCAGGGCGTACCCGCGTTGGCCCGGCGTCCAGAGGACGGCGGCGGCCATGACGAGGAGCGCCAGGGCGATGGAGCCCGTCACCATGCGCCCGAGCAGCATCGCCGTCTCCGGGTCGCCGGCCCGGTTCATCACCACGCCGGCTGGAAGGTAGATGAACGGCTCGTAGGTCCCTACGTAGGTGAGCCGGGGGACGACCACGTCCGGTGGCGGCACGTTCGTGTCGAGGCAGGCCGCGCTCTCGTTCGGGTGGAAGATGCTGCAGGCGAACCGGTCGGGCGCCATGTTCGGCTGGATCTCGACCACGCGGGCGGCCTTGTTGATCCATTCCAGCTGGGCGGGCCCGAAACCCGGGCCGACCCCGTACGCCCCCGGCGCGCCGACCCACACCCCGTGCCCGACCCCGATGGCCTTGGTGTAATGGGCAGGTTCGTCCGGTGCGTAGCCGGGCGGGTTGGCCACGATCCAACCGACGCCGGTGAGCACGACGAACGCGGACACCAGGTACAACCCGAGGGCGCGGCGACCTCCGCGGCGCGCCGTCGTCCTGTTCGGTCCCACGTCGGAGTAGCGCGCGTCAGGCCTTCGGCCGGAAGCGCTCGTTCACCTCGCGCGCCGAGGTGAGCCAGACCTTCTTCAGCTTCCGGCCCACTCGTTCGGCCAGATGGGCGACGATCTCGCCGTTGCCTGCCGGCGGCCGCCGCAGCGGGGACAGCGGCAGGCCCGCGAACCGCATCTCGATCTCCACCTTGTAGACGGTCGACGTCCACTCCGGAGGGCACTGGTACACGAGGGCGGGCGCGTCGGTCGCCCCCAGGACGACGTTGTCCGACAGTGCGACCGCGCCCTCGAGCCGGAGCTGGCCGAAGTCCTCGGGCTGCTCGAGCACGACGACGCCCGTCTCGCTTTGGCCCTGCCGGCTGAACGTCAGCCGCAGCCAGTCCACCCGCACGATGGCCGGCCCGTCGAAACAGCGGAGCATCACCTCCGTGATCGGGCGCCCGCCGACCTCGACCCACAGGTACGACAGCCCGTTCCCGTTGGGCCCGGCACCCCGGCACGCCACCTCGCGGAACCCGTCCCCGGCGTTGACACAGATGTGCACCCGGCAGGGCTGGCTGGGATCGAAGGCATCGGGCGGGAGGACACCGTCGGCGATCGCACCGGCCCCGACCGCCAGCGCGTGGTCGTGCAGCGCGGCCAGCCCGACCGGCCAGTAGAGCTTGGTCATGGGAAGCTCCAGCAACTGCCGCGGGGTCATGTAGCGCAAGCTGGGCGCCATGGCCGGACCGGCCATGGTCTCCGTCTCCTTCGAGCCGTAGTTGTCGTCGTGCAGCCAGCCGCCGAAGAGGGTGGCCTCCTCCGTCGTGGGCGACACGGTGAACCGGCTGACCATCCTGCGGAGCTGGGGATGGGCCCTGGCGTCCAGCGCCCGCGCCTCGGCGGGAACGACCGAGCTGTACCGGCCCCATTCCTGCTGGAAGGCGAGGATGCCCGCCTGTACGGCCGTGCGCTGGAGCATCTGGGCGGGGCTCTGCGACACGGCGCCGTGCACCGGCTCGCCGTCGGCGGTGAAGTCGACCAGCGAGCCGGAGTCGTGCATGCAGACCTGCTCGAGGATCTCAGGTGTCCGCGTGATCCAGTCGATGTCGTGCGGGAGCCCCCCACTGGCGAGGAAGCCCTCGGCCCTGAGGCCTTCGAGCGTGCGCTCGAGCACACCATCGTTGGTCAGGAGGTACAGGCCTATGGTCTCGAGCGGGGTGCCGGCGACCGCCAGGGCTCGGTCGAGCCCCATCTGGATGGTGCCCCCCCACCCGATGTCGACGAGCATGACGGGCTTGCCGGTGGCGCCGACGGTCTTCACGAGGTAGTCGACGAGCCGGGCCCGCAGGATGCCGGCCCGAGACAGGATCGCCGTCCTGACCTCGGGCTGCTCGGCGAGGATCCTCAGCAGGCGGTGGGCGAGCTCGGGGTCGTCGAGCCGGGTGTCACCGTCGATGTGAAGGTCAGGCACCTCGCCGGCGTCGACGCCGACGCTCCGCAGCTTCTGCGAGAGCGTCGGCGGCACCCTCCGGTGGAGGAAGTCCGACAGCTCCTCCGTGCTCGCCTCGGAGATCGAGGCCCGCGAGCACACCTGCCGCGAGAGCCAGAGGGGGCGGGCCCAGACGGGTGAGCCGAGATAGCCCTTGGCCCCGTTGACGAGCCGCGTGAGGAACTCGCCCTCGCGCATGACGCAGTAGACGCCGTCCAGGCCTTCGGCCCGGGCCCGGTGGTGGACCCACTCGGCGAAGGCGGTGAAGACGGGGCCGAGGACCGACGCGCCGAAGGACCAGTACCCGTTCGACCGACCGGCGACGCCGAGGTCGTCGGTCCGGCTCAGCGTCTTCGACCGCACCGCGGTGAGCCCGAAGTCTCCCCCGTCCGGATCGAGGGTCGCCTTCACCCGCTGGCGCTCGTCCGTCCGGCAGAGGCCCTCACGCTCCAGCACCGTCTTGAACTGGCCCGGGAACTTCTCGAAGTGGACGGCCCGTATGCCATGGTCGCGACTGCGGTCGACGTCGGCCTCCCGGTTGTCCCCGATGTGAAGCACCGCGTCGGGCGTCACGCCCAGGGCCTCGAGAACCACCTTGTAGAGGCCCGAGCCCTTGCCGGTCGCGTACTGGCTCGAGGTGAAGATCCGGTCGATCTCGATCTCGCCGAGCGCCTCTCGGTCGACGATCCGCCCCAGCTGGTGGTTGCCGAAATAGGTGTCCGACACCAGCACGATTCGGGCGCCGAACTTCTTCTGGGCCGTCTCCGCCAAGCGAAGGACGTCGAGATCCGGGAAGGTGATGCTTCGCTCGAACTCGACCTCTTCGGCGGGCAGGTCGGCCGGCGCCACGCCCGAGAAGAGGTGGGCGGGCAACTCGTCGTAGATGCCCTCGATGGTGACCTCGGGTAGCCGGCCGGCCGACTGGACCGACCGACGGGCCTTTCGCTCGGCCCGTTCCCGCAGGCGGGCGAAGAGGTGAGGCGACACGTGCTCGGCGAGGAGGCCGCGCCGGCGCAGCCGGCTGCCGAAGAGCACGAAGGCGTCGACGGGCTCGGGCACCGTCCGCCAGAGGAGGGTGTCGAACACGTCGAGGGACAGGACGGTGAACGGCCCCCGCTCGAGCAGCGCGTACGCCTCCAGGAGCCGAGCATCCTCCGAGACGGACCGCTCCTGGCGGTCCTCCTCTGCGGCGGTCATCTGCGTGTTTCCAACCCTCTCAGCCACCAGAGCTCCCGGATCGAACGCTAGTCGCTGCTCCGCCCCTGCCCGGGGCAGGCGCGCCCGCGCCCCTCCCCTATAGTCGCAACATCGCCGACGACGGTCCTCTGCTGCTGCATTCGCTGAGTGAGTTCCGCGAGCTGATCTTCGCCTGCCTGGAGGCTGCCGACGCCCGCGTCGTCGTCGAGGTCGGGTCCGAGGACGGCACCTTCAGCCGCGAGCTGGCGGCATGGGCCGGCGGACGGAAGGGTCGCGTGTTCTGCGTCGACCCCCACCCGGCGCCCGGTCTGGTGACGCTGGCCGAGAGGTCGCCGGAGATCGAGCTGGTCCAGCAGCTCAGCGTCGACGCGCTCGCCTCGATCGAGCCGTGCGACGCCTACCTGATCGACGGCGACCACAACCACTACACCGTCTCCCGCGAGCTGGAGCTGATCGAGACGCGGCAGTCATCCGCCGGCAAGGACGTGCTGGTCGTCCTGCACGACATGGGATGGCCGGCCGGTCGGCGCGACATGTACTACGACCCGGGGGCCATCCCGGCGGAGGCCATCCATCCGCACACCTTCGACAAGGGCGTGCGACCGGGGGTCGAAGGCGTCGCTCCTGGCGGGTTCCGTGGCGAGGGAGAGTTCGCCTGGGCGCGGCACGAGGGCGGGCCGGCCAACGGGGTCCGGACGGCGGTCGAGGACTTCGTCGCCACCAGGCCGCACCTGGCCCTGGGGGTCGTGCCGTCGGTCTTCGGGCTCGGCGTCCTCTACGAGGCGTCGTCGCCATACGCCGACCGCCTGGCCGCCATCCTGTCGACATACGCGGACAACCCGATGCTCGAACGGCTCGAGCGGAACCGCATCACGCTCTATCTCCGCGTCATCGAGCTCCAGGACACCCTCGCCACCGCCTACCGCGACCTGGAAACGGCGGGGCTTCGCATCCGGGACGTCGAGGTCGAGAACCGGGCGCTGTGGGCTCGGGTCGGCGAGCTCGAGGGACAGGTCGACCACCTGGAGGAGGCCAGGGCGGCCGCCGTGCGCGAGCTCGAGGTCATCCTCCGGTCCAGGCCGTTCCTCGTGGCGGAACGGGTGTCCGGCCTCCGGCGGCTCCGGGGCGGCGATCCGGGGCTGTCCCGGGAGAGGATGCGGACGCTCGTCGACGGCAGCTGAGGAGGTTCACCCGCCGGCATCGGTCGCCCGGACCTCCCTGCGCCGGGGGAAGACGGCGACGACTGCGGCGAGGAACGCCAGCCCGCTGACCGCACTGCCGGCCACGAACGATCGCGGTAGGTAGCGGAGCTCGACGGAGTGGCGACCGGGGGGGACGAACACCCCCATCAGGGCGCCGTCGACGGCGACAGTCGGGGTCGAGCGGCCGTCGACCTCCGCCTCCCAGCCGTCGGCCCGGTTGTGCGAGAAGACGACGAGCGAAGCGGCCCCGCCGTTGACCTCGGCCCGCATGACGTTGGGCGACATCCGGAAGCTCTCCACCACCGGAGCGGGCCCGTTCCCGGGCTCGGGGTACCGTCCCCCGTCGTCGACGAACGCGGCGACGTCGGCGTCGTCCGGCGGTCGGGCAGCGGCCCAGGCCAGCAACCGGGCCTGATCGGGGAAGGCGCGCCAGCGCCCGTGGGCGCTGACCAGCTCCCAGGCGGTGGGGCGCTCGTACAGCCACGCCTGCTCGACCCCGACCAGTCTCACGGGCCCGGCGGGATCCTCCACGATCAGCTGTCGGGCGACCCTCGACCCGGCCAGGCCGACGTCGAGCCGGCAGCCGGCGGACGTGGACGACGCAGCGAGGCTGAACCGGTCGCCGGCGCCGACCGAGCTGCCCATGACCGCGAAGCCCGTCCACCCACCGTCCACGTCGGTCGCCGTTCTCGACGTCGAGGCGGCGGTGCGGTCGGCGCCGAGGACGGAGAGCTCGACCCGTGCTCCACGACAGTCACCGGTCGCGCGCAACGGCACGTACACGCCGGCCAACGGGCCGGGCGCCACGCCAGCGGTGGCCTCGGGCGCCAGGCCGTCGATCGGCGCCCACCGGTCCCACCCCTGGTCGCTGCCCTCGACGAGCTGCCCGAACGGCCGCTCAGTGGTACCGAGGGCGAAGTAGCGGACGGCCAGGTGGTCCAGGAGCGGGGAGGCCAGGTTCCACTCCTCGCGCTTCAGGTCGATCTTGAGGGGATCCCGGTCGAAGGCCTGGGGGTTGAACGCCCGGACGAGAGCCTTGAACTCCCGCGAGTGCAGCGCCAGCCCTCGAAGGTCGGGCAGCCCGAGGGCCTGGCCCGAGTTCGGGTAGAACTGGAACTCGCTGGCCGCGAAGCGGTACCGGCCGTCGAGCGCCTGGCCCAGAGCCCGGTGGCCCGCGGTCTCGCCGTAGAAGTCGGCGACCGGTGCCTCCGGGGTGAAGTGGCGCAGGGGCCATCCCAGCTGAGCGAAGAGGAGGGCGGCCATGGCCAGCGTGGCGCCCAGGCGGAGGCGGCTCGTCGGCCTGCGCCCGGCGGCCGCGGCCAAGGCGGCGGCGGCGCCGGCCAGCACCAGCGCCATCGAGAAGCCCCGGGCAACGTCCCGCAGACGGTTCGCCGCGGAGGCGGCCCGGGCGAAGTCGGCGACGTTGAGGACGACGGCGCCGGCGAGCACGGCGAGGGTCACCCCCGCGGCCAGTCGTGACGCTCGCACTCGCCGGCGTCGCTCCTCGTCCGACCGGCCCTCCCACCAGGCATCCAAGGCCAGGGCGGCGAGCACGGCGGCGGCCAGGCCGATCAGGAACCGCGACCGGCCGATGGGGTTGCGGGCGACCCCGGGGAGGTGCTCCAGGACCGACAGCAGCGGAGTCCCGAGGAAGTTGACGACCACGGCCACCACGGCCAGGCCGCAGAAGAACGGCCATACCGCCGCGGCCTCCTTGGTGAGACGGACCCGCCCCAGGGCCGCGGCGACGAGGCCGGCGGCGACGGCGACCGAGGTGATCATCCCGATGTGGGAGACGCTCTCGACCGGGTTGAGCCCGGTCCACCACGGGCCGTGCAGGGGCGGGCCGGTGGCGCTGAGGTGGAAGAGGCCGAAGAGGTGCACCGACGGGATGTGGGCCCCGGCCGCGCCCCCCCGCACGTCGAGCGTCCCCCGGTCGAGCAGCTCGGACACGAACGGGACGAGGGTGAACGCCGAGAGGGCGACCCCCCACAGCAGGCCGGCGGCCGGCGCCACCCCCCGGCGGAGGGCGGCGACGACGCCGGGGGCGCCGCGCACGCACAGCCAACCGGCCCACGCCGCGGTGGCGTAGACGCAGTACACCCACCCCGACGGAAAGCCCTCGAGCCACGCCCACGCCACCAGCCCGGCCAGCACCGCCACGCCCCGAACCACGACGTGGCCGCCGAGCGGCTCTCCTCGAACGAGGCGGTGGACGGCCCAGAACAGCGCAGGGAGGAGGAAGACGGCGTCGACCCGGTGGATGAACACGAGGTTGGTGCCGCTGAACGTGTAGGCGACGCCAGCGAGGATGGCCGGCCCCACACCGGCACCCAGGCGCCGCAGCAGGAGGTAGGTGAAGGCCTGCGAGAAGACCAGGGCGAGGAAGGTCTTCAGCCCGATGGCGTACCAAGCCGGGAGGAACAGGAAGCCGACGCTGAAGGGGGAGTACAAGCCGGTGAGCGGCAGGGTGCCCAACGGGTTCCCGGCGGCGACGTTCGGGTCCCAGAGCCGGAGGGTTCCTCGGCGGAGCGATCGGAAGAAGGCCGCGGGCCCGGCCAGCGACTCGGCCTGGTCGGTCTGGACGAGCGACACCACCTCCGGCGGCCGGGCGATGGCGTCGCGGTATGGCGCCTTGGGCTCCATGAGGTCGACGGCGGCGTAAGTGCGCTGGCCGACCATGGCGAGGGGCATGAGCAGGAAGCTGCACGCGAGGAAGACGGCCGCCGGGACCCGCGCCCGTCTGAGGGTTTCGCGGGACATCGCCGGATTCTTGCCGGTGCACCGTCGCCCCCGCCGCTCGGCGGCCACCGGCGCGGGTGCCGAGCGGCGGTCGGCCTACCCGGCTATGGTGAGCGCGCCCCAAGGCGGCGATCGTCGTCCTCGATGGCGGCCACAGGCCAGGACTCCACGGTGTGCGGGGGCTCGAACGGAAGGAACGGATGAAGAAGCGCAACGTCCTCATGGCGCTGACCGCGGCGGCGATGGTGCTCCAACTGGTCGGCACGGCGGGCACGGCGGGGTCGCAGACCGAACCCGATGTCGAGTTCACCTTCTCGCCGACGTCGGGCCCGCCCGGAACGAGCATCACCTTCTCGGGCAGCGGCTGCACCCACGACCCGGCCTCGACGTTCGACGGCTGGTTCTACCTCGCCCAGGGGAACACGAACCAGGAGTTCCAGGAGTTCAGCTCCGACGCCGAGGGAGACTTCGGCGGCGAGTACGACACGAGCGGGATCCCGCCCGGCGAGTACACGACGTTCGTCCTGTGCGCCACCACCGAGAAGATCGGCTTCGGCGAGTCCTTCACGGTCACCGTTCCCGTGATCCCCGGGTCGACCTACTTCCCGCTCACCCCGGCACGCGTGCTCGACACCCGCGACGGCACCGGCACGGGCGGGACGACGAACCCGATCGGCGCCGACAGCTCGATCAACGTCAAGGTCACCGGCGTGGGTGGCGTTCCCGCCAGCGGCGTGACCGCGGTCGCCCTCAACGTCGTCGCCACCAACGCCTCCGGCCCCTTGAGCTGGCTCACGGTGTGGCCCACGGGGCAGCCCATGCCGTGGACCTCGAACCTCAACTTCGACGCCGGCGTGTCGGTCCCGAACCTCGTCGTCGCCCGCGTGGGCGCCGACGGCCGGGTCTCCATGTGGAACCACACCGGCACGGTCCACGTGGCCGCCGACGTCCAAGGCTGGTTCACGGACGACACCACCGGCTCCACCTACGTCCCCCGCGATCCCGTCCGCATCCTCGACACCCGCGACGGCACCGGGGGCAGGTCGACCAGGCTCGGCCCCGGCGAGACCATGGAGCTCAAGGTCACCGAGGTCGGGACCGTGCCCGCCGGCTCCACCGCCGTCGTCCTGAACGTCACGGCCACGAACGTCAGCGGTCCCGAGAGCTACCTCACCGTCTGGCCGTCGGGGAGCACGCAGCCGGACGCCTCCAACCTGAACTACACCGGCGGCCAGACGGTGCCGAACCTGGTCATCGCGAGAGTCGGAGACGGCGGGAACGTCTCGATCTACAACCGCGTGGGCACGGTCGACGTCATCGCCGACACTCAGGGCTACTTCGCCGCTCCCGCATCCCCGGGCGCGGCGCTGCCCGGGTCCGTCTACTGGCCGTCGACGCCGGTCCGGATCCTCGACACCCGTGACGGCACCGGCGTCCCGGGGGGCTACCGTGGCCACCTCGGCATCGACAGCACGGTCGACGTCCAGGTCACCGGCGAAGGCGGGGTGCCGGAGGACGCCACCGCGGTGGTGCTCAACGTCACCGTCACCGAAGTCCCCGCCGGCCCGTGGAGCTGGCTCACCGTCTACCCGACCGGAACCGCACGCCCAGACACGTCGAACCTCAACTTCGTGCCCGGCCAGACCGTCCCCAACCTGGTCGTCGCCCGGATCGGCGCAGACGGGAAGATCAGCATCTACAACAGCCTGAACTTCACCGTCGTGATAGCCGACGTGCAGGGGTGGTTCACGCCCTGACCCGGTCGCGGTCGCTCTCTAGGACGGCGGCGGTTCGAGGTGCACGACCCGGGCCCGGGTGAGCTCGTCCAGCAGCTCGGGCCCGTAGCCGAAGCCGTCGCCTGACGCGCCGTGGGGCGTGGCCGCCCCGCCCGGTGCGCCTCCGAAGGCGGCGTTCACCTTCACCGTGCCCACACGAAGCTCCCGGACGGCGCGCTGGGCGTGGGCCATGTCGGGGGTGAGCACGACGGCGGCCAGGCCGTAGGGGGTGCCGTCGGCTACCGCGAGGGCCTCGTCGAAGGAGTTCACAACCTGGACGGCCGCCACCGGTCCGAACGTCTCCTCCTCCACGATGGCCATGCCGGGGCGGACACCGGCGACCACGGTGGGCGGGTAGAACGAGCCGCGGCCCTCGACCGGCGTCCCGCCGCACAGCACCTCGGCGCCGTCGTCGACGGCGCGGCGCACGTGGTCGGCCACCACGGCCCGCTGGCGGTCGTCGATCATCGGTCCCATCTCGGTCGACGGGTCGGTGCCCGGGCCGACACGGAGGGCCTTGGCCCTGCTTACGAGCTCGTCGAGGAAGGCGTCGGCGACCTGGGCGTGGACGTAGATGCGCTCGACCGACGTACAGATCTGGCCGGCGTTGGCGAAGCACCCCACCGCGGCCTGTTCCGCGGCCCACACGGGGTCGACCCCGGCGTCGACGATCATGGGGTCCTTCCCGCCCAGCTCGAGCACGGCCTTCGCTCCCCGGGCGGCACACGCGGCCGCCACCGAGCGCCCGGTGGCGACCGAGCCCACGTGGACGACGACGTCGACGCCGGGATGGGCGGCCAGCGCCGCGCCCAGCGCCCCGTCGCCGACCGCCATCTGGAGGACGCCGGCGGGCAGCTCCTCGTTCAGCAGCCGGATGACCTCGGCGGTGGCGAGCGGCGTTTTCTCGCTCGGCTTGCAGATGACCGTGTTGCCCACGACCAGGTTGGCGGCGATCTGGGCGCAGGCGATGGCCACGGGGTCGTTCCACGGCAGGCACAGGGCGGCCACGCCGCGACTGACCCGGATCATGGAATCGGTGGCGCCCCAGGATCCCTGAAGGGCCCGGCCGCGATGGAGGGGACCGAGCTCGGCGTACTGCTCGACGGCACCGATCCCGGCCTCCACCCCGCCCCGGGAGTCGCCGAGGGGCTTGCCGCCCTCCCGCGTCTGCAGCAGGGCAAGGTCGTCGAGGGCGGCCTGCAGGCGACGGGCGCCGGCCTTGAGCCGGGGGCCCCGCTCACTTGCCGGGGTGCGCTCCCACGCAGGATGGGAACGGCGCGCCGTCTTCACCAGCTCGTCGGGGTGGGAGCACGGAAGGCGACCCACCGGTTCCCCGGTCGCCGGGTCGTGGACGAGGAGCTCGGACATGGAGAAGACCTTTCCCCGAACCGCCGCCCGCCGACCATCACATCGTCTCGGTTGGCCGGCGCCACCGTCGCCCGCCTAGGGTTGCGCCGTCATCCCAACCACGCACGACCGGGCCTCGCATCCCGAGAGGCCTTGCGTTTGCGGACCAGGCGGAGCTCCGCAGGCGTGCCAGAGGAAGGAGACGGCATCGAAATCAGCCAGCAGCTTCGCCACGTCATGACGTGGGGCCCGGTGGTGCTGCCACGGACGGCATCGGTCCTCGACGCGGCCGAGGCCATGGCCGAGGGCGACGTCAGCATCAGCGCCGCCCTCGAACGCGACCGGACGGGTCGCTCCGGTCAGCCCGGTTGAGGGCGCTGGGCAGGTGCTGGACGGCGGTCTCCGACGTCTTCACCGGAGTCCCCGCCGACCCGCCACCCCGTGCCCCGGCCCCGGCCACCGCTGCCGACGAGGACTACGCCACCCGCCTGACCGCGCACCTGCTGCGCCGCCCGGGCCGGCTGGTCGCCGCCTGCCTGGCCACGGTCCTCGGGCCCGCGGTCGTGGCCCAGGCCGGTTCCCTCGGCGCCCACGCCGCACCCGAGTCTCCGCCCGCCGGCCGGGCGGCCGGCGAGGCGGTCCCGGTCCCCGTCCCCGGCGACAGCGCCAGCTGGTTCCCGGTGGCCCGGCGCGCCGCGGCGACCTGTCCCGGCCTGCCGTCGGCGGTACTGGTTGCCATCGGCCACGTCGAGAGCAGTCTCGGGCTCCAGCCGGGAATGTCGGCGGCGGGCGCCATCGGCCCCATGCAGTTCCTCCCGACCACGTGGGCCGCCTATGCCGCCGATGGCGACGGTGACGGACTGAGCGACGTGATGAACCCGGTCGACGCCGTCCACGGCGCGGCCCGGCTCCTGTGCGCCAACGGAGGCGCAGATCCCGAACGGCTGGCGTCGGCGCTGTGGAACTACAACCACTCCGACGACTACGTCCGCCAGGTCATGACCCTCGCCGCCTTCCTCCCCGTCAAGAGCTGACGGGCGCCCCGCCCCTCTGGTTGCCGCCCGGCCGACGCCGCGGCAGACTCCTGACGTGGCGACAGACCAGCTGGCAGCCTGAACCAGCGATGGCCAGCTGGGACGAGATCGTCGCGGTCGACGCCGACCTGGCAGCCCGCGTCCGCGCCTGCTTCGCGGTCCGGAAGCACGCCACCCTCGCCACCCTCCGCCGGGACGGGTCGCCGCGGATCAGCGGGACGGAGGTCGAGTTCGCCGACGACGGGGAGGTGTACCTCGGGATGATGCCGGGCTCGCTGAAGGCGCTGGACCTGCGCCGCGATCCTCGTCTGGCCCTCCACTCCCCGACCGAGGACGCGCCCGAGTCCGATCCCGGCTCGTGGATCGGCGAGGCCAAGCTCGCCGGCCGCGGCGTCGAGGTGTCCGATCCCACGGGCACCGACGAGGCCCACCGGTTCCGGATCGACGTCACCGAGGTGGTGCACACGACCGTGGAGGACGACGCGTTGGTGATCCGGTCGTGGCATCCCGGGCGGGGAGTAGAGCGGCGAGAGCGGCGCTGACCGACGACGAGGGGCCGGCGGTGGCCGCGCTGTGCGGCGGCGTCGGCGCCGCCCGTCTCCTGCGGGGGCTGGTGGACGTGGTGGACCCCGAGCGGGTGGTGGCGGTGGTCAACACCGGGGACGACGTGGTGCTCCACGGGCTCCACGTGAGCCCCGACCTGGACACGGTCACGTACACGCTGGCCGGCGCCATCAGCCGGGAGCGGGGGTGGGGGCTGGAGGGCGAGACGTGGGCGACCATGGAGGCGCTGCGCCGCTACCCGTCGACCGTTTCGTGGTTCAGCCTCGGGGACAGGGATCTGGCCACCCACCTGTTCCGCACCCACCGGCTGCAGGACGGCGCCACCCTCTCGGAGGTGACGGCGGAGATCGCCGCGGCATGGCACGTCGGCGTGGTCGTCGTGCCCGTGACCGACGACCGGGTGGAAACCCTCATGGACGTCGAGGACGAGGGCGAGATCGGGTTCCAGGACTACTTCGTGCGCCGGGGCCACGCGGTGGCGGTGCGCGGCGTCCGCTTCCGGGGTGCGGAGACGTCGCGGCCCGCTCCCGGCGTGCTCGACGCCGTCGGCACCGCCGACGTCGTGGTCGTCTGCCCCTCCAACCCCATCGTCTCCATCGGACCGGTGCTCGCCGTGCCGGGGGTCCGGGAGGCGGTGGAGGCCCGGCGGGAGCGGGTGGTCGCCGTCTCGCCCATCGTGGCCGGCACCGCCCTCAAGGGCCCGGCCGACCGGCTGTTGCGGGAGCTGGGCCACGAGCCGTCGGTGGTCGGCGTGGCCCGCCTCTACGCGCCCCTGGCCGCCACCCTGGTCGTCGACGAGGCCGACGCCGCGCTGGCGCCGGCCGTGGAGGCCGAGGGCATGCGGTGCGTGGTCGCCCCTACCGTCATGCGCGGTGCACGCGAGGCCGCCGCGCTGGCCCGGGTGGCCGTGGACGGGGCGTGAGCCGGCTGGAGATCCTCGGCGTCGAGGGCCTGCCCGAGGTCCGTCCCGGCGACCGCCTGGCCCCCCTGCTGGCCGCCTGCGCCGAGCTGCGCGACGGCGACGTGGTGGTCGTGACCCAGAAGGTCGTCTCCAAAGCCGAGGGCCGGATGGTGGCCGTCGACCCCGCCGACCCGGCGGCCTACGCCGCAGTCGTCGACGCCGAGTCGGTGCGCGTGCTGCGCCGGAGGGGCGACTTGGTGATCGCCGAGACGACGTCCGGCTTCGTGTGTGCCAACGCGGGCGTCGACCGCTCCAACGTGCCGGACGGCTCCGTCACCCTCCTCCCGCTCGACGCCGACCGTTCGGCCCGCCGCATCCGCGACGGGCTGCGGGCCGCACCGGGGGTGGACGTCGGCGTGATCGTCTCCGACACCTTCGGGCGGACGTGGCGCAAGGGCGTCACCGACGTGGCCATCGGCTGTGCGGGCATCGCCGCCGTGGTCGACCTCCGCGGCACCTCCGACGCCCTCGGTCGTCCTCTCGAGGTGACAGAGGTGGCCGTGGCCGACGAGCTGGCCGCCGCCGCCGAGCTGGTGATGGGAAAGGCCACGGGCATTGCCGCCGCGGTCGTCCGGGGTGTCGACCGCACCTGGTTCCGCGCCGCCTCGGTGCGGGCCGAGATCGTCCGTCCCCCGGCCGAGGACCTGTTCCGCTAACCCGCGCTGCGGGTTGCGAACCAGCGCAGCACCGCGGCGGTGCCGACCTCCAGCGTGGTCCACGGCTTCCAGCCCAGGTGGATCGCGGCCCGGCTCGAGTCGAGCGACGAGCGGGCCAGCTCGCCGGGGCGGGGCGCGGTGTACACCGCGGGGGCGTCGGTACCGGCGGCGGCGGCCATGGTGGCGTACAGCCGGTTCACCGAGGTCTCCATGCCCGTGCCGATGTTCATCAGCAGCCCGCTGCCCTTGTGGGCGGCGCGGGCGAAGGCGTCGACCACGTCGTCGACGTAGACGAAGTCACGCGTCTGCTCGCCGTCCCCGAAGATGGTGCAGGGCTCGCCGGCGAGCAGCCGGCCGGCGAAGATGGCCACGACCCCCGCCTCGCCGTGAGGGTCCTGGCGAGGGCCGTAGACGTTGGCCAGGGCGAGGGCGGTGAACTCGATGCCGTGCAGCTCACGGTAGGCGGCCAGGTAGTCGCCGGCCGCCTTCTTCGAGACGCCGTAGGGCGACAGGGGCCGCTGAGGGGCCGACTCGGGCACGGGCAGCTTGTCGGGCTCGCCGTAGAGCGTGCCCCCGCTGGCCGCGAACACCACCTTGCGGGTGCCCGCGGTGCGGGCCCCCTCCAGCACCTGAATGGTGCCGATGACGTTGACGTCGGCGTCGAACGCGGGGCGCTCGACCGAGACCCGCACGTCGGCCTGGGCGGCCAGGTGGAAGATCACCTCCGGGCGCCGGTGAGCGACGAGCTCGACGATGGCCGGGTCGCGGACGTCGAGGCGGTGGAACCTCATTCCGTGGTCGGAGCTGGCCCGGGCGTCGGCCAGGTTGGCCAGCGAACCGCTCGACAGGTCGTCGACCACGTCGACGGTGTGACCCTCGGCCAGCAGGCGGTCCACGAGCGTGGACCCGATGAAGCCCGCGCCACCCGTGACGAGGGCCCTCACGGGGTGGCCGGGTCGGGCAGGCGCGCGCCGTGGAGACGGGCGCCGGGCTCCACCTGGTAGTCGGCTCCGAGGACGGACAGCCCCGACACCTCGGCGCCCTCGCCCACGCGCACACCTGGGCCCAGGATCGACCGGTCGACGACCGCCCGGTCCCCCACGACGACCTCGGGGAGGAGCACCGACTCCACGACGCGAGCGCCCGAGGCGATGCGAGACCGGGCGCCGACGACCGAGCCGGCCACGACGGCGCCGGCGGCGACCGACGCCCCCGCCCCCACCACGGCGGGCCCCTGCACGCCGTCGCCGACGTCTGCCTCGCCCACGGTCCAGACGCCGTGGTGGCCGGCGCGGGCGCCGGGCGCCGGGGGGCCGACCCGGCGGCCGTAGACGAGGTCGAGGTTGGCCTCCAGGTACTCGAAGGGCTTCCCGGTGTCCGTCCAGTAGTCGGGCGAGTCGAACCCGTACAGCGAGCCGGCCGCGGCCAGCGCGGGGAACACCTCACGCTCGATGGAGACCCGCCGGCCCTCGGGGATGTGGTCGAGGACCGCCGGCTCGAGCACGTAGGTGCCGGCGTTGACCAGGCTGGGGCCGACCGCTCCGGGCGCCGGCTTCTCCACGAAGGCGACGACCTTGCCCTCCCGGTCGATCGGCACCAGACCGAAGGCCGAGGGGTCGCTCACCTTGGCCAGGGAGATGGTGCCCTCGGCCCCCCGCTGCACGTGGAAGTCCACCATGGCGCTGACGTCGAGGTCGGTGAGGATGTCGCCGTTGACCACGAGGAAGCGCTCGTCGATCCCCGCGGCGCGAGCCGCGAACCGCACGGCTCCGGCGGTGTCGAGCGGCTCGGGCTCGACGGCGTAGGTGAGACGGACGTTGCCGGCCCGGCCTTCGGGGAACAGGTCGGTGAAGGCCTCGTGCAGGTAGCCGAGCGACAGCACCACCTGGTCGACACCGTGGGGCTCGAGGTAGGCCAGCACGCGCTCGATCATCGGCACCCCGACGATGGGCAGCACCTGTTTGGGAACGGTGAGGGTGAGGGGGCGCAGGCGCGTGCCGGCGCCCCCCACCAGCACCACCGCCCTCACGGGCGACTCGTGCTGGTGGAACCGGGGGTGGTGGACGAGGTGTTGCCCGGATCGTCCGGGGTGCTGGTGGAGGTGGACGCACTGCTGTCGGACGTCGGCGTGGTGGTCGACGTCGACGCCGTCGGCTGCGGGGGCAAGTCGCTCAGGTTGTCGAGGGTGGGGGCCGAGGGCGGGCGGGGGATGTCGGTACCCTCAGGCACGAAGGCGATGGTGATGAGCTGGCCGTCCTGAGGGCGGATGTTCCGGGGGTCGCCCTCGACGATGCGTCCCGGGTCGGCGGGGTCGCGGGAGTCCCAGACCTTGGTCTGGACGCGCCCCTCGCCGTTCTCGCAGCTTTCCCCGTTGGTCTTCCGGTCCTGGCCCGGGAGCTCGATGTGGTCGTCGGTGATGTCCACGTCGACGGTGTCGAAGAACACCTCCAGCCTGGCCCGCTTCCCTGCTGCCGAGCTGCCGAACGGGTGGATGTGGACCACGTTGTCACCGTGGCCGTGGATGCCGAGGGGGTCGGTGCCCTCGGGCAGGTTGGGAGCGAACTGGCCGCAGATGTAGAAGCCGATGGCCGCGTGCCAGTGGTCGCCGGCCCGCCCCGCCGACGCGGCGAGGGGGCGGCTGTTGTCGGGTTGGCGCTGGTCACGGCTGTACACGATGCCCGCCGTGCCGAGGACCACGACGAGGGCCATGAGGGTGGGCCACACCCACGACGTGCTGCCGCGACGGGTGCGACCGCCGCCGGTGCGAGCGGCCCGGGCCACCTTCTTGGCTGACGATGCCTTTCCCATAATGGGATCCGACCGTACTAGGTGCCCATGGGTACCTCTGGTCGGCGAGGGCTACCCCACCACCCCCCGGCCGCCCAGGGCGTGGTGGGCCCAGGCGGCCCCGGTCCGCAGGGCGAGGCCGGCGGCGACCACCGGCAACAGGGCCCGCCGGGGCCCTTCGCTGGACTTGGAGACGAACCGCAGGAGCGACCGGTGGTGCTCGGCGATCATCCGGTAGGGCCGGAAGCGGCTCGACCCGCCCAGGGCGTGGACCACCCGTCCGGCCGGCTCGTAGCCGATCCGCCAGCCGGCCCGGCCCAGCCGCCAGCAGAGGTCGACGTCCTCCACGTACATGAAGTAGGCCTCGTCGAAGCCGCCGACGGTGTCGAACGCCGAGCGCCGCACGAGGAGGCAGGCCCCGCCCACCCAGTCGACGTCGGCCGCGGCCCGGTCGTGGTCCCAGTCGAGCATCCGGTAGCTGCGCGTGAAGCGGTTCCCGGGCCGCACCAGCCCCAGGAAGGCGTGGCCGAAGGCGACGGTGATGTTCGGGAAGCGCCGCACCGAGGGGTAGAGGGTGCCGTCGACGTTCTCCATGCGGGGGCCGACGACGGCCAGGCCGGGGTCGCGCTCCAGGGCCTCGGACAGGGCCTTCACCGTGCCCGGTTCGACGACCGTGTCGGGGTTGAGGATGAGGACATGGTCGCCCTGGGTGCGGGCCACTCCCCGGTTGGCGCCGGAGCCGAAGCCCAGGTTCCCGCCCGTCTCGACCACCCTGACCGCCGAATCGGCGGCCCGGACGACGGCGACCGAATCGTCGGCCGATGCGTTGTCGACGACCACCACGTCGTCCACGCCCTCGGAGCGGAGGCTGCGCAAACAGTCGGGCAGGTAGGCGGCGGAGTTGTAGCTGACGACCACCGCGCTCACGGTGCCCGACGGGCGCCCAGAGGACGTAGTAGGCATCACCGCAGCTTGCCCCAGCGGTAGCGGACGAGTGTGCCCACGGCCCGGACGCCGTCCCGCCAGTCGAACTTGCGGCCCTCGCTCGCCGGCCGCCCGGCGTAGGACACGGGGACCTCGTAGATGCGGTAGCCGCGCCGGAGCACCTTGGCCGTGATCTCGGGCTCGAAGTCGAAGCGGTCGGACTCAATGGTGATGTCGTCGAGCACCTTGCGGGTGAACAGCTTGTAGCCGCACTCCATGTCCGAGAGGCTGGTGTTGTACAGCACGTTGGTGGTCAGCGACAGGAACCGGTTCCCTACCCAGTCCGACGCGGGCATGCTGCCCCCCTCCCCGCTGAACCGGCTGCCGTAGACGACCTGCGAGCGGCCCCGCAGGACCGGGCGCAGGAGGCGGGGCCAGTCCTCGGGGTCGTACTCGAGGTCGGCGTCCTGGATCAGCACCAGCTCGCCCCGCACGTACTGCAGGCCGGTACGGATGGCCGCGCCCTTGCCGACGTTCGTCGGATGGCGCACGACTTGCACGGTGGAGTCCTCGAGGGCGGCGAGGATCTGGGCCGTCCCGTCGGTGGAGCCGTCGTCGACGACGACGACCTCGAGGTCGACCGGCAGCTCGACCCGTCGTATGCGGCGCAGCACCTCGGCCACGGTGTTCCGCTCGTTGTACACGGGGACGATCACCGACAGCGTCCGGCCCTCGGGGTCGCGGAGGTCGTCCTCAGCCACCGGCCACCCCTCGTGCCTCGGTCGGGCCGGCGGCTGCCTGCCGGAGCGGCCTCCCGGGCCGCCCCCGGGAGAACCACTCGGCGGTCCGGGCCAGCCCCTCCTCGAGGCCGATCTCCGGTTCCCACCCCAGGATGGTCCGGGCCAGGGTGAGGTCGGGGCGGCGCTGGGCCGGGTCGTCGACGGGCCTCGGGTCGAACCGCAGCTCGGACGACGATCCGGTGAGCCGGAGCACGCGCTCGGCCAGCTCGAGGACGGTGAACTCGTTCGGGTTGCCCACGTTGACGGGGCCCACGAAGTCGGAGTCGAGGAGAGCGAGGATGCCGCGGACCTCGTCGTCGACGTAGCAGAAGCTTCGGGTCTGGGTGCCCTCGCCGTGGATGGTGAGCGGGACCCCGGCCAGGGCCTGGACGACGAAGTTCGACACCACCCGCCCGTCGTCGGGGCGCATGAACGGGCCATAGGTGTTGAAGATGCGGACGATCCGGACGTCCACGCCGTGGTGGCGGTGGTACGCCATGGTCATGGCCTCGGCGAAGCGCTTGGCCTCGTCGTAGACGGCTCTCGGGCCGATGGGGTTGACGTTGCCCCAGTAGGTCTCGGCCTGGGGGTGGACCAGGGGGTCGCCGTAGACCTCGCTGGTGGAGGCCAGGAGGTACCGGGCCCCCTTGTCCTTGGCCAGGTCCAGGGTGTTGTGGGTGCCGCGGCTGCCGACCTCGAGGATCTGGATGGGGATGCGGCCGAAGTCCACCGGCGACGCGGGGCTGGCGAAGTGCAGCACGGCGTCGACGGTGCCGGGCACGTGGACGACGTTGCTCACGTCGGAGTGGACGAAGGTGAACGCCCGCTCACCGCGGAGCCCGGTCAGGTTGTCCAGCGAACCGGTGACCAGGTTGTCGACGGCCACGACCGTGTCACCCCGGGCGAGCAGGGCCCGGCACAGGTGGGACCCCAGGAACCCGGCACCGCCGGTGACGACCACGCGTCGCCCGTGCTCGCTCAGCGGCCCATCCCCTCGTAGGCGAAGCCCCGGCGCCGGAGGGCGGCGGGATCGAGGAGGTTGCGGGCGTCGACGACGCGGGGGTGGGTCAGGGCGGCCGCCACCTTGGCCAGGTCGAGGCGCCGGAACTCGTCCCACTCGGTGAGCACGACCAGCACCGAGGCGCCCTCGCACACCCCGTACGGGTCGGCGCCCACCGACAGGCCCGCCAACCGGTCGTCGGCATCGCCCCGGGACGGGTCGACCGCGGGGTCGTACGCCCGCACCCGGGCACCCTTCTCCGACAGCCGTCGGGAGATCTCCAGGGCCGGCGACTGCCGCAGGTCGTCGGTCCGGGCCTTGAACGTGAGCCCCCAGACGGCGACCGTCTCGCCGTCCAGCGACCCGCCCACCATGCGCTCGACCTTGCCGACCACCCGGCCGAACTGCTCGGAGTTCACCTCGTCCACGCCCCGCAGGAGACCGAAGTCGTAGCCCGCGTCCTCGGCGATGCGGATCAGGGCCGTGATGTCTTTCGGGAGGCACGAACCGCCGTAGCCGGGGCCGGGCTTGAGGAACTCGAAGCCGATGCGCTTGTCGTAACCCATGCCCAGCAGGACGTCGCGAACGTCGGCGCCGACCGCCTCGCACACGTTGGCCACGGCGTTGGCGAAGGACACCTTGGCCGCGAGGAAGGCGTTGGACGCGTACTTGATGGTCTCGGCCGAGGCGGGGTCGGTGACGATGACCGGGGCCCGCAGGGTGCTGAACAGCGACGCCACCCGGGCGGCGGCGGCCTGGTCGTGGGCGCCGATGATGATGCGGTCGGGGTGCATGAAGTCGTGCACCGCCGACCCCTCGCGCATGAACTCCGGGTTGGAGACGACGGTCACGTCGTCGCGGTCGAGGACCTCCTCCACCACCCGGGTCGAGCCCACGGGGACGGTGGACTTGTTCACCACCACGCACTCCGGTGCCAGCAGGGGCCCGATCTCGGTGGCCGCGGCGTGGATGTAGGACAAGTCGGCGGAGCCGTCGGCCGACTGTGGCGTGGGCACGCACAGGTAGACGAACTCGGCGTCGGGCACGGCCGCGGCCGCGCCGAGCACGAACGAGAGACGGCCCCCGTCGACGCCCGCCCGCACGAGGTCGGGGAGCCCCGCCTCGAGGATCGGAACCTCACCCCGGGACAGCCGCTCGACCTTCTCGGGCACCACGTCGGCACAGGTGACCCGGTGGCCGAGGGCGGCGAAGCACGCCGCCGTGGTCAGCCCGACGTAGCCCGCTCCGATTACCGCTACGTCGCTCAGGACAGCTCCCCGGAGGCGACGAGCTCCTTGGCCAGGCGTTCGAGGGGCTCGTGGTGGTCGACCAGCAGCGGCACGCCCGAGAGGCGGAGGGCGGCGTTGTCGAGGACGCTGTAGACCGGGCGGGGAGCAGGGCGGGGCGGGTGCATCTCGGCGGTCGAGATCGGCGTGACCAGGGCGACGTCGAACCCGGCCGCCTCGACCGCGTCACGGGCCAACCGGTACCAGGTGGTGGGGCCCTGGTTGGTGACGTGGAACACACCCGGCAGGCGGGCGACGACCAACGTGCGGATCATGGCGGCCAGATCCTCGGCGAAGGTCGGGCAGCCGTGCTGGTCGTCGACGACGGTGAGCGCCTGGGCCTGGGCGGCGCGGGCCAGGATGGTCTTGACGAAGTTCCTCCCGTGGCGGCCGCAGACCCAGGACGTGCGCACCACAGTGTCGTCCGGGGCGAGCACCGTCTCGCCGGCCAGCTTGGACCGGCCGTAGACCGACAACGGGCCGGTGGCGTCCCACTCGTGGTACGGGCGGCTGCCGTTGCCGTCGAAGACGTAGTCGGTCGAGACGTAGCACATGCGGGCCCCGACCATCCGGGCCGCCTCGGCGACGTGGCGGGTGCCGAGGGCGTTGACCCGGTAGGCCCGGTCGGGGTCGGTCTCGCAGCCGTCGACGTTCGTCCATGCCCCGGCGTGGACGATGGCGTCCGGTGCGGCGGCGGCGACGACCTGCAGGACGCGGTCACGGTCGGTCACGTCCATTGTCGCCCGGTCGCAGGCCACGACCTCGTCGCCCGCCGACGAGCACGCCTCGACCACCTCGCGCCCCAGCTGCCCGCCGGCGCCGGTGACCACCACCCGCATCAGGTCGCGGCCCGGTGGTCCGATGTGGCCGTGTCCCAGGCCGTCTCTTCCACCGGTGCACGGTCGCGGAGGGGTTCCCACCAGTCGCGGTTGGCCTCGTACCACCGGACGGTGTCGACCAGCCCCTGCTCGAACGGGATCCGGGGCTCCCAGCCCAGCTCCCGCTTGATCTTCGAGGAGTCGAGGAGGTAGCGGCGGTCGTGGCCGGGACGGTCGGGCACGATCGTCTTCAGGTCCACCGGCTTGCCCAGGGCCTCCAGCACGCCGTCGGCGATCTCCTCGATGCTGCGCTCGACCCCGCTGCCGACGTTGTACGTCTCGCCCACCCGGCCCCGCTCCAGCACGGCCTCGATGGCCCGGCAGTGGTCGAGGGCGTGCAGCCACTCCCGCCGGTTCTTGGTGGAGGCGTACATTGGCAGGGGCTCGTCGGCCAGGGCCTTGGTGGTGAACAGGGGGATGACCTTTTCGGGGAACTGGTACGCGCCGTAGTTGTTGCAGCAGTTGGTCACGGTGACCGGCAGCCCGTAGGTCTCGTGGTAGGCCCGCACCGCGTGGTCGGCCCCGGCCTTGGACGCGTTGTACGGCGTGCGGGGCCGGTAGGGCGACTCCTCGCTGAACGACTCATCGGTGTCGAGGTCCAGGTCGCCGTAGACCTCGCAGGTGGAGATGTGGTGGAACCGGGAGACCCCGGCCTGGCGGGCGGCCTCGAGCATGGCCTGGGTGCCCAGCACGTTGGTCCGGAAGAACAGGCCAGGGTCGAGGACGGCCAGGCTGTTGTGCGACTCGGCGGCGAAGTTGACGACCACGTCGATCCGCTCGTCGCGCAGGGTGCGCTCGGCCGTGGCCTGGTCGCAGATGTCGCCCCGGACGAAGCCGATGGTGTCCTCCAGGCCGGCCAGGTTGGCCTTGTTCCCGGCGTAGGTGAGCAGGTCGTAGACCACGACGCGGTCTCCGGGATGGGTCTCGGACCAGTACCGGGCGAAGTTGGCGCCGATGAACCCGGCTCCGCCGGTGACGAGGACGTTCACGCTTCAACGCTACGGGACGCCGGCGGCCAACGGCGACTTTCCGCTCTAGCAGGGAGGCGCCTCCGTGCCCGTCGGCAGCGGGACGGGGTTGATCTGGGGCGGGACGGTGGTCGGTGCCGCGGTGGTGGGCGGGACCGTGGTGACGGCGGTGCCCGCCGAGACGGCGGGCTTGACGCCCGTGTAGTCGGCCCCCAGGACCAGGTTGACGTCGACCGAGCGGAGGGTGGCGTCCTCCTGGACGACGGCCGGCGTGAGCAGGGCGCTCTGGACGAGCTGGGCCTTGTCCCGGTCGCCCGGCCCGTGGGTGATCGTCGTCCTCGGGGCCAGGGCGGGGGCGTCGCCCCTGTCGCTCACCGTGAACCCCTGGCTGGTGAGCGCGGTGCCCGCCCTGGCCGCCGCACCCGGCGTCCCCAAGCCGTTGAGGACGCGGATCCTGACGTCGGACGGCTTCACCGTCGAGCCCGTGGCCGTGGTCGGTGGCGGTGCGGTAGTCGTCGCCCCGGTGTCCGGGACCGTGGTCGGTGCGACCTCGACCGGCGCCTCGCCGTTGAGCAGGTCGATCATGGGCCGGGCCTGGGCCGCCTGCAGCTTCAGCACCGACTTGCCGTCGATGTCGGCGGGATCGGTGGGAAGGGTGCGGAGGACGACGCGGTCGGGGTCGAGGGAGCTGAACCGCCGGCCGAGGGCGGTGAGGTCCTTGGTGGAAAGGGCGGAGTCGAAGGTGACGTCGCGCACCCCCACGGAGATGAGGCGGTTGAGGGTGAGGGGGTTGGTGACCCCGGAGGAGAGCGCCTTCTTCATCATCCGCCGGATGAAGTCCTGCTGCCGCTCGATCCGGCCGAGGTCGCCGCGGCCGTCGGCCTGCCACGTGCCGTTGATCAGGAACTCCATGTCCCGGCTGCGGACCCAGGCCAGGCCCTTGTTCCCGTCGAGCTCCCAGCACCCGGCCCGGCCGAGGTCGAGCCCGCTGCCGCTGTCCCGCACCGGGTAGGGCACGTACATCGTGACGCCGCCCACGGTGTCGACGATGTCCTTGAAGCCCACGAAGTCGACCTGGACGTAGTGGTGGATGGTGATGCCGAGGGCCTGCTGGATGGTGGCGATCAGCTGGTCGGGACCGCCCAGGGCGAAGGCCGCGTTCACCCGGTCGGAGAACCCGGTGTCGGCGATGGGCACGTAGAGGTCGCGGGGGACGGAGACGATGGCCGCCTTCTGCTCCCGGGGGTCGACGTGCAGGAGCATCATGGTGTCGCTCCGCTGGCCGTACACCTGGTCCTTGCCGAACCCGGCCGCCTCGGCGCTGCTCACGTTGGCCCGGCTGTCGGAGCCGACCAGGAGGACGTTCATCACCGAGCCCGGCGTGTCGCCGGACAGGGCCGGGAGGTCGAGGCGCCTGATCTGGCCCAGCCTGTGCTGGACGTAGAGGAAGCCGCTGCCGACCAGGAGGTTGAGGACGGCCAGGAAGGCGGTGAACCCGATCAGGATCCGCCGGCGCCGCCGGCGTTGGCGCAGCACCTTCGCACGGGCCGGGGAGACGCGTGCCGACCGGGCCGGGGGGCGGACGGTGCGGGCCCGCTCGTCGGCGGCCTCGTCGATCCGGCTCGTCGGCGCGTCGTCGTGGCCGTCGGCCCCGTCGCCGTTGCGCTGGCCGGCGCGGGTGGCGGCGATCCGCAGCCCCTCGGTCTCCGTTCGCGGTCCGTCCGTCAGCACGTCGACCCCGAGGTCCGCGCCGCGCCCGCCCGGGTGGGGTGGCGATAGGCAGGGGTCATGACCGCTCTCGTAGGCTCCATCCGGTGGACGTGGCCGTCGTGGGCGGATGCCTCCTGACCGGCCTGCGCGACGTAACGAACGACCTTACCGCCCTCGACCGGCCCGGTCACGGCCGGTGGGTGGTCGTCCTGCCCTTCGACGCCCCGCCCCTGTGCGCCCGGTTCGACTCGTGCGTGCCGGTCGGGCGCCTGCCCGAAGGGGCCCTGTCGCCGGTGGACGCTGCGGCCTGGACCTCGAGCCTCGACGAGGAGGGCTTCGGCAAGGGCGTCGAGGCCGTCCGGGAGGCGATCCTCGAGGGCGACGTCTACCAGGTGAACCTGTGCCGGCGGCTGTCCGCGCCCGTCGGGAGGCGCTTCGACATCCTCGGCCTGGCCGCCGCCCTGGCCCGTCGCCACCGGGCCCCGCACGCCGCCACCGTCGTGCTCCGGTCGGCCGGCGTGGCCATCGCCTCGGCGTCGCCGGAGCTGTTCCTCCGGCGCCGGGGAGACGTGGTCGAGTCCTGCCCGATCAAGGGCACGGCGGCCCCCGGGAGGTCGTTCCTCGACAAGGACACGGCCGAGAACGTGATGATCGTCGACCTCGTGCGCAACGACCTCGGGCGGGTGTGCCGGTACGGCACGGTGGAGGTCCCCGACCTGTGCCGGGAGGAGCACCACCCGGGCCTGGCCCACCTGGTCAGCACCGTCCGGGGGCGGCTGCGCCCCGGCACGGGATGGGCGGACCTGCTGGGGGCCACGTTCCCACCCGGCTCGGTGACGGGTGCTCCCAAGCTGGCCGCGCGGGACGTGATCCGCCGGCTGGAGCCGGTCCCCCGCGGGGTCTACTGCGGGGCCGTCGGCTGGGTCGACACCGACTCTGCCTGCGGGGACCTGAACGTCGCCATCCGTACGTTCTGGGTCGAGGACGGCCGGCTCCACCTCGGTACCGGGGGCGGGATCACGTGGGGCTCCACCCCCCGAGGCGAGTGGGAGGAGACGGAGCTCAAGGCCCGCCGGCTCCTGTCGGTCGCCGCGGGCGGGATCGCGCCGTGAGCGCGGTCTGGATCGACGGGGCCCTGCTCGACGAAGCCGAGGCGCGGGTGTCGCCGCTCGACCACGGCCTGCTCACGGGCGACGGCATCTTCGAGACGCTCCGGGTCGCCCGTTCCCGGCCCTTCGCCCCCGGCCGGCACCTCGAGCGGCTGGCTCGCTCCGCCGCCGGCCTGCGCCTGCCGTGCCCGCCGCCGGAGATGCTCCTCGCCGCCATGGACGAGGTCATCCGGGCCAACGGGCTGAAGGACGGCCGCCTGCGGATCACGGTGACGGGCGGTCCCTCGGCGCTGGGGTCCGACCGGGGCCCCGGGGGGCCGACCGTCATCGTGGCCGGCGGCCTCCTGCCGGCCTGGCCCCCGGCGGCGGACGTCGTGGTGGCCCCCTGGCCGCGGAACGAGCGCGGCGCGCTGACCGGGCTGAAGACGATCTCCTACGGCGAGAACGTCGTCGCCCTGGCCCACGCCCGAGACCGCGGCGCCGGGGAGGCACTGTTCGCCAACCTGGCCGGGAACCTGTGCGAGGGCACGGGCACCAACGTCTTCGTGGGGTTCGACGGCCGCCTGGTCACGCCACCGCTGTCGGCCGGCTGCCTGGCCGGCGTGACACGCGAGCTGCTCCTGGACCTGGTCGACGTGGTCGAGGACGACCTGCCCGTCGACGCCATCCGAGCCGCCGACGAGGCCTTCCTCACCTCCAGCACGCGCGACGTCCAGCCCATCCGCTCGGTGGACGGGCGGGCCCTGCCGGCCTGCCCCGGACCGCTCACGACGGCGGCGGCCGCCGCCTTCCAGGCCCTCCTGCTGCGGGATCTCGACCCCTAGGACCGAGAGCGCCCGGCGGCGACGGCGAAAGCTCTACGGGTTCCGGGTGCACGGCGGGGCCGCCACCCGCCCCACGTTGCCCGACCACACGTTGTTGTCGCAGTCCGGGTTGCGGTTCGAGTCCCAGAGGTCGGCGGCGCCGTTGCCGAAGGCCCGGTTCCTGAGAAGCTGGTTGTTGCGACCGTTCGGGTTGGGCGCCGGGAAGGAGCCCGCCGTCGGTGGGCGCCGACCCACGCTGATCCCGCCGGCGGCGTTCCCGCTGGCGGAGTTGTCCTGGACGACGTTGCCCGAGCCGAAGACGCGGATGCCGTCGCCCCGAACCGCCCCGTTGAAGCCGTTGTTGTCCACCGTGTTGCCGCTGACCACGTTGCCCGTCGTGAACCCGAAGAGCGAGATGCCGTCGAGCCCGTTGCCGACGACCTGGTTGCCCACGATGCGGTTGCCGGGGCCGGGGCAGATCGAGGTGTTCCCGGTGAGGCACCCGCTGCCGGCGCGAGGCTCGATGCGGATGCCGTCGTTGTCGCACAGGCCGTTGCGCCGGCAGGCCACGTTGTTGGTGACCCGGTTGGCCTGGAGGACGTTGTTGTTGGCCAGCGCCGGCGGGATGGCCGGGTGGTCGGGGTCACCGGTGATGATCCCGATCCCGGAGAACGGCCCGTTGTTGTCGGTCGAGTTCTGCACGATGAAGTTGCCGGAGGACCCCTGGATCAGGATCCCGTCTCCGTAGAGCGAGGGCGGGCCCTGGTTGCTGGTCGACGCCCCGATGTTGTTGTTGGCGAAGATGCGGGTGACCGTGTTGCCGGACCCGCCGAGGATCACCACCCCCCCGTCGAACAGCTCGACGGTGCCGTTCTGCACGGTCACGCCCTGCCGGTTCTGCAGGAGGATCCCTGCCCCGTCGCCGGAGGCCGCCGTCCCGAAGACCCGGTGGCCGGCCAGGTCGAGGACGATGTTGTCGGCCCCCACGATGATGCCGTTGTTCGGGCAGGGCCCGACGTCGTTGGTCAGGACGGTGCTCTGCGTGATGGTCTGGCCACACGCCACCGCTGCTGGCACCTGGGCGTCCACCGGCGTCACCATCGGCAACGTGGCAGCCGCGCCCGCGGCCAGAAGGGTCCCCAGCTTGCGCGTACGAAGGTTCATGGCGGCAGGTTCTAGACCGCCACGCTGTACGGGTGCAATAACCTCAAATGTCAGCTAGATGTAGGGGACATATAGGCGGCGGCCTGGAGGTTGAAGAGGACGGCGTACTGGCCGCCCCGGGCCATGAGCTGGGCGTGGGTACCCTGCTCGACCAGCTTGCCGGCGTGGAGCACGAAGATGCGGTCGGCGGACCGGACGCTCGAGAAGCGGTGGGATACCAGGAGCACGGTGCGACCGCGCGCCATGGCCCGGATGCGCTCGAACAGCTCGTGCTCGGCTCGCGGGTCGAGGGCGGCGGTTGGCTCGTCGAGGAGGACAAAGGGCGCACCCCGGAAGAAGGCCCGGGCCAGCGCGACGCGCTG
>DATAAD010000084.1:0-30529 GCA_036260295.1 Acidimicrobiales bacterium
GCGAGCGAGTGCGCATCTTCAGCGGATCCCTACACCCGGGGCGCGAGGACGGGGGCACGCCCATGGTCGGCACGCCCGCCGGTTCTCTTTTCGATCGCGGGTGGAGCGGGTATGCGTCGGGGTGAGGTAGCCGTCGACGACGGCCAGGCGGGCCGCGGCCCCGACCGCCCTCGACCTTCGGGAAGGAGCGCATGACCGTTCTCAAACCGCTCGGCGAGCACGAACTGCTGCTCTTCCTGCTGCAGTTCACCCTGCTCCTCGTCGCGGCGCGGGCCATGGGCATCGCCGCCACCCGGCTGGGGCTGCCGTCGGTCGTGGGCGAGCTCCTGGCCGGGTTCGTCCTGGGCCCCAGCCTGCTCGGGAACATCGCCCCGGGCCTGTTCGAGTCCGTGTTCCCCCAGAACGCCGAGCAGTTCCACCTCCTGGAGGTCGTCTCCTGGCTGGGCGTGATCATGCTCCTCATCCTCACCGGGTTGGAGACCGACGTCGGGCTCATCGCCCGAAAAGGCAAAGGGGCGGCCGCCATCTCCCTGGGCGGCATCGTCGTCCCCTTCGCCACCGGAGTGGGCCTGGGCCTGCTGCTGCCCGGGGAGTTCCTCGCCGATCCGGGCAAGCGCGTGGTCTTCGCCCTCTTCATCGGCACGGCCATGAGCATCTCGGCCATACCGGTCATCGCCAAGGTCCTCATGGAGATGAACATCATCCGCCGCGACATCGGCCAGATCACCCTGGCCGCGGGGATGATCGACGACACCATCGGGTGGATCCTCCTGTCGGTGGTCACCGGGCTGGCCAGCAGCGGCGTCATCAGCCCCTTCACCGCCGGCCGGTCGGTGCTCTCGGTGATCCTGGTACTGGTCCTGGCCTACACGCTGGGCCGCCGGATGGTGAGCTTCCTCATCCGCAGCCTGGACAACCACGTGGGCGGCGACACGGTGATGATCACCACGCTGATGGCCCTGGCCCTGGCCTTCGGCACCGTCACCCAGGCCCTCAAGCTCGAGGCGGTGCTCGGCGCCTTCATCGCCGGCATCCTCGTGGGCCAGGTCAAGCGGTTCGACGAGCGGCTGCGCCACATCTTCGAGCAGGTGGCCCTCGGCGTCTTCGCCCCCGTGTTCTTCGCCGCCTCGGGCCTGCGGGTCGACATCGGCAGGTTGGCCGAGCCCAAGGTCCTGGCCGTCGGCCTCGTCGTCCTGGCCATCGCCATCCTGGGCAAGTTCGTGGGCGCCTACATCGGGGCGCGGGCCACCAAGCTCGGCCACTGGGAGGCCCTGTCCCTCGGAGCGGGCATGAACGCCCGGGGCGCCATGGAGATCATCGTGGCGACCATCGGCTACAGCCGGGGGATCCTCACCGCGGAGATGTACTCCATCATCCTCATGGTCGCCATCGTCACCTCGCTCATGGCCCCGCCCCTGCTCCGCTGGACGCTCGCGCGCGTGCAGCTCACCGACGAGGAGAAGCAGCGCCTGGAGCACGAGGAGCGCCGGCGGGAGAGCTTCGTGGGCAACCTCAAGCGGGTGCTCGTCCCCATCCCCGCCGGGAGCAACGGCCAGGCCACCATGGCGGCCAAGCTGGTCGGGCTGCTGGTCGAGGAGGAGGACGTCGAGGTCACCAGCCTGGCTCTCAAGCCCGACGGTGGGAACGGCGAGAAGCGCCCGCGGACCCCGGTCCAGGACGAGGTGGAGGACGCCCGCAGGATCGCCCGCGCCCCCGGCGGCACCCCGGCCGAGGCCATCCTCGAAGAGGCCAAGAAGGGCTACGACCTCCTCGTCCTGGGCGCCACCGGCCGGGGCACGAACGGGGACGGGCCGCTGTTCGAGGACTTCGTCGACGACGTCATCCAGGAGTCACCCTGCTCCCTGCTGGTGATGGCGTCGCGCCAGGACGACGACCCGGACGCCCGCTTCGACAAGCTGCGCCGGGGCCACATCCTCGTGCCCATCGCCGGGGGCGAGCACGACCGCTACGCGGCCGAGGTGGCCTTCACCATGGCCAGTCAGGGTGAGGCCGAGGTCGACCTCGTCCACGTGGTGAGCGGCCCCCAGCACGCGCTGCGCATGGGTGCCGACGAGGCCGTCATGCACGCGGTCAAGATCGGCGAGGACATCCTGGCCAAGACCGCGGCCCCGGGGGAGGCCATGGGGGTCAAGGTCAACACCGACGTCCTCGTCGCCGACCACCCGGAGCAGGCCATCCTCGAACGGGCCCAGAAGCGGGCCGACCTGATCGTCCTGGCCAGCGGGCGCAAGCCGGTGACCGACAGGGCCTTCTTCGGCCACCGCATCGACTACCTCGTCGGCCACGCCGACTGCCCCGTGGCCGTCGTGAGCGTGCGCTGACCGGCCCCGGGCTGCCGGCCCAGGCGGAGCGAAGCGGAGGCCACTGCCGGCAGCCCGTGAAGGGCCGGGCCGCGTAGCGACCAAAGGAACACCGGAGCGTGCGCTGACCGGCCCGGGGTGAGCGCTACGCCTCGGTGACGGGGAGGCGGGCGGCCACGTCGGCCGCCCTGTACTTCTTGGCCTCGGGGCGAGGCGGCCGCTTGGTGAACCGGCGCTGGAGGGCGCCGACGATCCCGAGGCGCCACAGCAGGTAGCCGGACCGCCCGGGCAGGACCGAGACGTCGGCGAACCGTAGGTGCTCGATGGCCCGCTTGCCCAGATAGATGGAGCGCAGCACCGTCCCCAGGCGGGGGTACATGGGCTGGGGCTCGGCGCTCGGCTTCACGAAGCGGAGCAGCCGGTCGAAGAGCCAGCGGGGAGGGCGCCACACGGCCAGCACGTAGAGCAGGAGGTTGGCGGCCCGGGGCGGGATGATCATGTAGCTGGAGGAGATGCCCTCGAGGTCGACCCCCCGCTCGGTCATGGCCCGTTCCAGCTCGGTGTTGGGGATGATCTTGAGCGAGTAGATGTAGAGGGTGTACGGGCGGGCGATCTTGTACAGGAGCTCGAGGGTGTCGATGACGTCCTGACGGGTCTCGACGGGGTTGTCGACGATGATGTCGTAGGCCGGGGGGATGTGGTACTTGCCGGAGAACGTCCCGATGACCTCACCGGCCTGGAGGATCCGCTCCGGCGGGGTGGGCCGCTTGTAGAAGTCGAGGATCTGCTGGCTGCCGCTCTGGATCCCCATCCGCACCCGGTGCATGCCGGCCCAGGTCAGGATGTCGAACTTCTCCTGCTTCACGTAGTTGGGGATGACACCGTAGACCGTGAAGGGGACGTCAGGCAGCTCGTCGTGCCACAACTCGGCGAACTGCACGAGCTCCCGGTAGGGGATGGCCATGAAGCTGTCGTCGTGGAAGCTGACCTGGCTCACGAACGGGAAGGTCTCCCGGACGCTCTTGATCTCGTCGACGATGTACCTGGCGCTCGGGTGACGGACCTTCTTGTACGACGGGTCGTTGGCGATGAACTTGGTGTTCCCGCAGAAGGAGCAGTGGAACGGGCAGCCGATCGACCACACGGTCTGGTATCCGAGGCTGAAGTTGTCGAGGTAGTCGTCCTTGGTCATGGGGACGAAACCCTGGCCCGGCACGTAGATCCGCTCGCTCTCGGCCCCGTACTGCGGGAACGGCAGCGCGTCCATGTCCTCGGGCGTCATGAGCGGCAGGAAGGGGTTGCGGATCACGTGGCCGTCCTGGTCGCCCTTGAACCAGAAGTTCCCCACGCCGGTGTAGTCCCGCCCGCTGGTGAAGAGCTCGAAGAACTCCCGGAAGGCGAACTCGCCCTCGCCGGTGCAGATGGCGTCGACCTCGGCGCTGATGGCGTCGTCGGGATGGATGATCGGGTGGATCCCGCCCCAGAGAAGGAACGCGGAGGGGTTGATCGTGCGTATGCGCTTGGCCACCCGCCGGGTGAGCTCGGCGTACCCCGTCATCGAGGAGAAGCCGACGAGGTCGGCCTGGGCCAGGTGCTCGGCGATCTCGTCGACTCCCTCGTCGCTGAGCTCTCCCTCAGTCCCGAAGGTGCCGCGGAGCAGGTTGGTGACGCTCTTGAACCGGTTGGTCGAGACGTAGCAGGACTCCGTGTCCGGATTGAGCTGGGCCACGTACGCGGCCATCTTCCGGAAGCCGCACGAGGTGATGCCGTCCTCGAGGCAGACCATCTTGATGTGCATCGCTTCCTCCGCAGCACGATCTGGGGCGGGTGCCAGTGGTGTCGCCGAGATGGACAGGCACGCGGACCGGACGACTCTACCAAGGACCGGGCGGGACGCCCCCATCACCCGGGGCCGGCGGGGGCCGGCTGCTAACGTCGTGCGCCGTGGTCATCAAGTCCGAGGTGGACCTGGCCGGACCAGCACCCCGCCCGGCCAGCACCTCACCCCGGGGCGGGACCGGCCGCTCGAGCCGGAAGTCGGGGCCGTGGGCCGCCGTCCGCGAGATGTGGCGGGCCCGCGATCTGGCCGCCAACCTGCTCCGCCGCGACCTGAAGGTGCGCCACCGGGGCACGTTCCTCGGCATGCTCTGGTCGCTGGCCACGCCCCTGCTGATCGTCGGCCTGTACTCGTTCGTCTTCACCTTCCTCTTCGAGCAGCCGGTCGAGGACGTGGCCAGGCCCGACGGGCAGGTCCCCCCTTTCGCCTTGTACTTCTTCGCCGGGTTCGTCATGTGGAGCTTCTTCAGCGGGTCGGTCGGGGCGTCGACGGGGAGCATCACCGGCGCCGGCTACCTCCTCAACAAGGTCTACTTCCCGAGGGCGATCCTCCCCCTCAGCACGGTGCTGTCGGGCGTGGTCACCTTCGGCTTCGAGCTGGCCGTCCTGCTGACGGCCGTGGTGGTGTTCATCGGCGTCCCTGGCCTCAACCTGCTGTGGACGCCGGTCGTCCTCGCCGTCGCCGTCATGCTGGCCTTCGGGTTCGCCCTGCTGCTCTCGGCCGTCACCGTGTTCCTGCGGGACACGGCCCACTTCGTCGGCGTCTTCATGCAGCTGTGGTTCTGGGGCACGCCTGTGCTCTACTCGCTCCAGTTCGTCGACGACCGCCCTGGGCTCGTGCAGCTCCTGAAGCTCAACCCCGTCACCGGGCTGGTCGTATCCTTCCGCAACGTCACCTTGCTCGACCACCCGCCCGCCTTCGCCCTGCTCGCCTACGACGCCGCCTTCGCCGCGGTGATGCTCGCGGTCGGCGCGTGGGCCTTCGGCCGGTGGCAGCGGGTGTTCTCCGAGATCGTGTGATGGCGGCGGCCGCCATCACCTGCACCGGGGTCTGGAAGAGCTACCGGATGTACCACCAGCGGGCCCACACCCTCAAGGAGCGGGTGATCGCCGGCGGGAACCGGTACGACCGCTTCTGGGCCCTCCGCGGCGTCGACCTGGAGGTGCCGGCCGGGTCGACCATCGGCATCGTCGGCGCCAACGGCTCCGGGAAGTCGACGCTGCTGAAGGTCATGGCCGGCATCCTCACCCCCGACGAGGGGGCGGTCGAGGTGAACGGCTCGGTGTCGCCACTGCTGGAGCTCGGCACCGGCTTCCACCCCGAGCTCACCGGCCGGGAGAACGTCTTCCTGGCCGGCTCCCTCCTCGGTCAGTCGCGGCGTGACGTCGAGCGCCGCTACGACGACATCGTCGAGTTTGCCGGGATCGCCCCCTTCATGGACGTCCCGGTGAAGAACTACTCGAGCGGGATGTACGCCCGCCTGGCCTTCTCGACCGCGATCAGCGTCGACCCCGAGATCCTCATCGTCGACGAGGTCCTGTCGGTGGGCGACGCCAGCTTCCAGATGCGCTGCCACGAGCGCATCGCCGAGCTGCGGGCCGAGGGGCGCACCATCGTCCTGGTGTCGCACAGCATCGACACCATCCGGGCCCTGTGCACCCGCGCCGCGTGGATCGACGAGGGAGTGGTCCGTGAGCACGGTGTGCCACGGGACGTGGTGGCCAGCTACCAGGACCAGATCCGCAGCGACTCCGCCGACGACCGTCACCGTTCCTCGTCGGGCCCGTCCGGCGAGCGGCGCGCCGCGGGGGCGGAGATCACCGACGTGAGCTTCAGGACCGACGACGGGGCCGTCGCCGCCAGCTTCCGTACCGGCGACCGCTTCGTGGTCCGCCTGCACTACCGGTGCGCGCCGGGCGTCGGCGACCTGGTGTGCGGGGTGGCCGTCCACCGGGCCGGCGATTTCGTCCACGTCTTCGGGCAGAACACGGCCCAGGCCGACCTCCTCCTCGGCCCCACCGGCGACGGCGTGGTGGAGTTCAGGGTGGACCGCCTCCCCCTCCTGTCCGGCCTGTACCTGCTGACCGTGGCCCTTCACGACCCGACGGGTCTCAAGGTCTACGACTGGCGGGAGCAGGAGTACTCGTTCCTCGTCTCCGAGAACCTGGCCCTCCCGGCCGGCGACGGGATCGTCCACGTCGACGGGCGGTGGACGCTGGCGCCGGCGTCCGTGATGTCCTGATGCTGCGGGGCGCACAGGTCCCCCGGGTGATGACCCGGGTGGAGGCCGCGCTGAACCGGGCGACGGGGCGCGCCGACGAGGGAGCGGAGAGGGTCGTGTTCATCGACCCCGACGGGCACGGCGACCTCGGCACCGCCCACCTTCGCGGCCCGGCCGACATCCGGACCGAGTTCCATTCGGGCTCGGCCCGGCCCGTCGTCGGCCCCGTGATCCGCCTGGCCAAGCGGGCCCTCCGCCGCGGCCTCCAGTGGTACGTCACCCCGATGATGGAGCAGCAGAGCCGGTTCAACCACGCCGTGCTCGACGTCGTCGAGCGGCTGCGCATGGAGGACGAGAAGCTGCTCACCGTCGAGATCGAGAAGAGCCGGCGGGACCAGGCCCGGACGGAGGGGCTAGTCGACCAGCTGCGGGCCGACATGCTCGTCCTGGCCGAGAGGGTCGCCGCCGGCGGGGGAGGGTCGGCCGCGTCCCTGGCCGACATCCCGTCGGTCCGCATGGCGCTGGACTACCGGGCCTTCGAGGACCGCCACCGCGGCCCGACCGACGACGTGCGGGAGATGCTCCGGGTGTACCTGCCCCACTTCGAGCGGTGCCGGCGGGTCGTCGACCTCGGGTGTGGCCGCGGCGAGTTCCTCACCCTGTTGCGGGACGCAGGCGTGGATGCCTACGGCGTCGACTCCGACGACGGGATGGCGGAGGCGGTCCGCGCCGAGGGGATCGACGTGGTGCACGGCGACATGTTCGCCCACCTCCGGGAGCTGGAGCCGGGGGCGGTCGACGGGATCTTCTGCAGCCAGGTCGTCGAGCACCTCGACACCCCGCAGCTGCTGACCCTGCTCGACCTCTCCTTCAAGAAGCTGGCTCCCGGCGGTGTCGTGCTCATGGAGACGCCGAACCCCGAGACCCTCTCGATCTTCGCCCGGTTCTTCTACACCGACCTCACCCACATCCGTCCCATCCATCCCGACGCCTTGCGCTGGGCCATGGAGGCCATCGGCTTCGAGGGGGTCCGCATCGAACGGGTGCTGCCCGTGGAGGAGGGCGTCCGGCTGGAGCCCGTCCCGCCGGAGCTGGCCGAGGAGGCCGGATGGGCGGCGATGGCGGGGAACATCGACCGCCTGAACGGGCTGCTGTTCGGCCCGCAGAACTTTGCCGCCGTGGCCTCGACCCCGGGCCACGCGTGAACCCGCCCGACCGCCGCCGGCCGGTAGCCGTCGTCATCCTCACGTGGAACGCGCTGGCGTGGACGAAGAGCTGCATCCGGGCCCTGCGCGACCGCACCGACCACCCGTCGTGGCGGCTGGTCGTCGTCGACAACGGGAGCACGGACGGCACCGTCGAGTGGCTCCAGGGGCTCGACGACGCGACCGTCGTCCTCAACGGCGCCAACCTCGGCTTCAGCAAGGGCTGCAACATCGGGATGGCCCATCGCCGGCGGGACGAGGACGTCGTCCTCATGAACAACGACGTCGTCGTCTCCGACCCGGCGTGGCTCACCGCGCTGCAGGACGCGGCCTTCGCCCATCCCGACACCGGCGTGGTCGGCGTGCGGCTGGTGAACGAGGACGGCCTGATCGCCCACCTCGGCAGCTACATGCCGCCGGCGACGCTCTGGGGCCAGCAGATGGGCGGGCTCGAGGTCGACGTCAACCAGGCCCGGCGGGACCGGCCGGTGGAGAGTGTGGTCTTCGCCCAGGCCTACCTGCGGCGGGAGTGCATCGAGCGGATCGGGGGGCTGGACGAGGACTTCTTCGCCTACTTCGAGGACACCGACTACTGCCTCCGGGCCGCCCAGGCCGGTTTCGGGGTGCGGTACACGGGCGCGGTGACGTCGACCCACGTCAACAACGTCAGCACCCGCGAGAACGGCGTCGACTTCTGGTCGCTCTTCAACAAGTCGGCCAAGGTGTTCCAGCGCAAGTGGGGCCGGTGGTTGGCCGACGAGCGGTACGTGGCCGACGTCGTGTGGCACTCGATCCTCCACCGGGCACCGGGCTACGCCCTCCAGTCGCGCAATCTCATGGTGGCCATGCACTTCGCCGGGCTGCGGGTGGCCTACCGCAACGCCTACGGTGAGGACGACGGGCCGAACGACCATCTGCTCGTCGACGACCTCCTCAAGCGCAAGGCTCGCAGTGACGTGACCCAGGTGGCCTTCTCCCAAGCCGACGTGTTCAAGCGGGTCAAGGGTCGCCGCCGGATCGGCTGGACCATGCTCGAGGTGTCGGGGCTGCCTCGCGAGTGGGTCGACGGCTGCAACCTGATGGACGAGGTCTGGGTGCCGGCGTCGTTCAACGTCGACACCTTCCGGGACAGCGGCGTGCGAGTGCCGATCCGCGTCATGCCCCTCGGGATCGACGTCGACTACTTCCATCCGGACATCAGGGGCTTCCGGCCGTCCTCACGGTTCACCTTCCTGTCGGTGTTCGAGTGGGGCGAGCGCAAGGGAGCCGAGCTCCTCCTGCGGGCCTTCGCCGAGGAGTTCACCAAGAGCGACGACGTCCTGCTCCTTCTCTCGGTGTACAACCGCGACCCGGGGGTCGACGTCTACCACGAGGTGAACAAGCTCCGGCTCCCGGCCGGGCCGCCGATCGTCGCCATGGTCAACCCCGAGTTCGCCGGGTACCAGATGGGCTCGGTCTACCGCTCGGCCGACTGCTTCGTGCTCCCCACCCGGGGCGAGGGGTGGGGCATGCCGGTGCTGGAGGCCATGGCCTGCGGGCTGCCGGCCATCGCCACCGACTGGAGCGGCCCGGCCGACTTCCTGCACGAAGGGATCGGCTACCCGCTCAAGGTGAAGGCCATGGCGCCGGCCAAGGCCAAGTGCTTCTGGTACGACGGCTTCGACTGGGCCGAGCCCGACGTCGACCACCTTCGCTTCCTCATGCGCGAGGTCTACGAACGGCCCGAGCGGGCGGCCGAGAAGGGCCGGGCCGCCGCCGCCGAGGTCGCCTCGAAGTACACCCTGGAGCAGGCGGCCGACCGCGTGAAGAAGCGCATCCTCGAGCTGGGGTGACGTGGCCGAGAACGTGAGAGCGAGGGTGTTCTTCGTGGTCCGGGTGGTCCTCACCGCAGCCATGCTCGCCGCCCTGCTGCCCCGCCTCGACCCCGCCACCCTGTTCCCCGATCGCCACCTGGAGGCCCTGCTCTGGATGTCCGGCGCGGCGGCCATGGCGGTCCTGGCCGTCGTCCTCTCGAGCGTCCGCTGGCAGCAGATGCTTCACGCCCTGGAGCTGCCGTCCGGCCTGCCTGCCCTGCTGTCCCACACCCTGGCCGGGCTGTTCGTGTCGAACTTCCTGCCGACCACGGTGGGCGGCGACGTGGTGCGAGCCACCCGCCTGTCGGTCAACAACGGCCACCGCAAGGTCTCGGCCGCCTCGGTTGTCCTCGAGCGCCTGACCGGCTTCGTCAGCCTCCCGCTGATCGCCCTCGTCGCCCTGGTCCTCGACCCGGGGCTGCTCCGCCTCGGGACGGCGAGCCACGTGGCCCTCGCCCTCACGCTCGGCCCCTTGGCCGCGGTGGTGCTCTTCCTCGCCGTGGCCGCCGACCCGCGCCTCGGCGCCCGCCTCGGCCGCGGCCGGTGGCTGGGGCTGGCCATGACCGTCCACCTGGGCCTGGTCCGGCTGCGGCGCCACCCGGCCTCGGCCTGCGCCGTCATGGCCGCGGCACTCGCGTACCAGCTGACCATCGTCGTGGCCGCATGGATGGCCGCCCACGCCCTGGGGATCAGCGTCGGTTGGACGGCGATGATGGCGTTCATGCCGGTGGTGGCCATCGCCCAGGCCGTGCCCCTGTCCATCGGCGGGCTGGGACTGCGTGAGGGCTCGCTGGTCCTGCTGCTCGGGCCCCTCGGCGTGGCGGCCAGCCACGCCGTCGCCCTGGGCCTGACCCTCTACGGGATCAACATGCTGGTCAGCCTGCTCGGGGCGCCGGCGTTCCTCGTGGGGTCCCGCCGGTTCGCGCCGGTCCCCGCCTACCGGGCCTGAGGCTCCACGCCAGGAGCCCGACGAGGACCAGCAGGGATCCGGCGCTGACCAGCAGGCCGTACCGCACCGACCCCGGCAGGTAGCGCAGCACCACATCGCTGGTGCCGTCGGCCAACGGCACGGCGGTGAAGGCCACGTTGGCTCTCCGCAGCGGCGCCGGCTCACCGTTCACCGTGGCCATCCAGCCGGGGTACCGGGTGAGCAGGGCGACGAGCCACCCCGGGCCGTCCCGCTCCACCCGCAGACGGATCTCGGTCGGCTCCTCCCGCAGCACCTGCACGGCGCCCGCCGAGCCCTCGCCAGCCGGCACGTCGGCGTGCACCAGCACCGTCCGCTGCGTGTCGAACCCGGGCTGCTCGAGCAGGCCCAGCGCCTCCTCGTCGCCGTGCACGGGGCGGACCGCGCCCGGCGAGTGGAACCGGGGCGAGCCCCCGGGCACCCGGAACACGCCGACCGGGCCGCGGCCGGCCACCCGTTCCATGCCTACCGCGTCTCCGGTCGTCGCCACGTACCTGACACCCATCACCTGGGCCAGCCGTTCCCACCGGACGGCGTCGGGGACGGCGAGGATCCGGCGCTGCAGGCGGTCGTAGTTCTCGACCCCCATGCCGTCGTAGCTGGTGGGCATGCGCAGCCGGTACCAGAGGTTGGTGTCGGCGTTCATGAGCCCGTCGACCAGGACCGTCTCCTCACCGACGGCACCCGTGACTTCGGCCATGGCGGGCGTCACCGGGTAGAAGTACCGAGGGTCGATGGTCGGGTTGTGGTGGCGGAGCAGGAACCCGGACTGGGCGAACACCACGACCACCAGGGCGGTGCCGCCGCCGACGCGGGCCCACCGGCGTTCCCCGGCGGCAGCGAGGACCAGGGCGGCGGCCACAGCCACCGCGAAGGTCAGTCCCACGTAGGCGATGTGCTCCCGGGCCCAGTCACGGCCCAGTTCGCTGGCGACACCGTTGGCCGGCTGCCCGCCGAAGTAGTCGCGCAGGAGCTGCTGGGACAGGACGGCGAGGCCGAGAACGGTGGTCCCGGCGACGACGACGGCCAGCCCCGCGACCTCGGGGCGGTGGTGGCGGGCAGCGAGGAGATCGACGCCGACCGCGGCCAGGCAGCTCAGGGCGAACAACCAGACCGGGTGGCTCCTGCTGACCACGCTCAGCTCGAAGATCGGCAGCGAGCCGACGAGCCGGCCCAGGCCGCCCATGTCGTGGACCCACAGGAACCACAGGGCGGCGGTGACGGTGAAGAAGCCGACCACGAGCAGGGGAGGGCCAGCACCGGGGGCCCACCGTCGTCGGGCCAGCGACGCCGCCCCCACGCCGGCCAGGAGGAGGACGGCCAGCCCGATGTAGAAGCTGACCGCCTCGTTGTAGTTCGAGCCGATGGCCGCCCCCCCGGGCAGGCGCAGGGTGCCCCGCAGCGGTCCCGGGTCGTAGTAGCGGGCGGCCGGGCTGCCGAGGAGGTTGGGGAAGGCGTGCAGGGGGGTGAAGCGCACGTCGAAGTGGGTGAGGGCGCGCGTGCTGCCTTCGGCGTAGGAGGTGCTCCGGACCAGGTACTCGAGGAACGGCAGCGTCTGCACCGCGCTGAGGCCGGCCCCCAGCAGCGTGGCCCCCGCCACTTGGGCGAGGAGGACCAGGCGCTCCCGGGCCGGGCGGGCGCCGAAGGCCAGGCGCGCGGCGGCGTAGACCATGACCAGGCCCAGGCTGAAGAACAGCGTCTCCGGGTGGCCGGCCAGGAACGCCCACGCCACGACGGCGGCGTACGCGGCCAGCGCCGCCCACCGCCGGCGGCGGTCGACGGCGGCCATGGCCAGCTCCGTCAGCCACAGCCCTGCGGGCAGGCATATGGCCGCGCCGGGGTGCGGCCAGTTGAGCCAGAGCAGGTTGTAGGCGCTGAACGTGAAGGCGACGGCGCCGACGACCCCGGCCAGGTGCGAGAGCCGCACCCGCCGCAGGTAGAGGTAGGTGAACAGGCCGAGGGCGAAGAGCTTGAAGCCGGCGGCGACGAAGAGGGCGACCCGGAAGGGCAGCACGTAGAACGGCAGGCTGAAAGGCGACAGCACGGCGGACACGTTGTTGGCCAGGTGGGGCACGCCCGCGGCGTTGTAGGGGTTCCACACCGGGAGGTCGCCGGCTCGGAGCAGCTCCCGGTTCCACTCCAGCCACGGGTGCATCTGCCACACCGGGTCGCCGAGGAGGGGGTTCTCGATGGTGTAGCCATCGGGCGCGACGCGGAACAGCGGCGACCCCTGGAGCAGGTCGGTCGTGGCGTAGTAGCCGTCCGATGAGATCGGCTGCCACAGGAAGACGACGAGCAGCGCCGCCAGCACCCCACCCGCCTCCAGGAGATGGCGCGGCGAGGTCACCCGGAGAACGGGCGGGGTCGGCGCGGTCAGCTCGGGCGGTCGCCGCCGGCTGTCACCGGCGGGCGGCAGGGACGAACAGGGTGTAGCGGTGGTGGGCCCAGACCGGGGCGATGGCCTGGGGCACGTGGCGCTCGAGGACGCCGATCCGCTCGATCCGCTCCTTGAGGTCGGGCTGCTCCCCGGTGAGGTACGGCAGGATCGACCACTTCCAGGCCCCCTCGCCCAGCTCCCCCGCAGGCGCCTGGTTCCGGCGGCCGAGCACGCTGCGCAGCACTTTGGCCAGGGGCACCGACGTGTCGGGGAAGGGCGGGATGTCGAACAGCCCGGTGTCGACCCGCTCCAGGCCGAGGGCCCGGGCGTGCTCCAGCTGGACCGCGGCGTCGAGGGACTCCTCGTTCAGGCGCTGGAAGAGGTCCTTGTGCCAGAGCCTGGCCCGCAACCGCATGAAGACGTTCTTGTTGGGCACGCAGCTCAGCACGCCCTTGCCGGCCCACCGGGCCTGGGCGGCGAGCACCGCCCACGGGTCGTCGAACCACCACAGGGCGGCGAAGCTGAAGACCAGGTCGTAGTCCGCGGGGAGCCGTTCCGGCCATGTCGACGGGTCGGGCCCGGGCACGAGGTGGGTCTCGGGCTCGAGACCCAGCTCGGCCCACTGCGACCGGACCGCGTCCATACGCTCGGCGTCGAAGTCGAGCAGGCCCACCCGGAGCCCGCGTCGGGCCAGGAAGATGGCGTCGAGGGCGGGTATGCCCATCATGCCGAACATCGGCGCGTGGAGGACGCTCGTCGAGCCGGTGCGGGCGACGACTTCGTCGAGGACGTCGGCGAGGGCGAACCGCTCGTACACGGTGCCGAGCCCCTCGTCCGGGTCCTCGAAGTACCCCCGCCAGTCGAAGCCCAGGGCGTCGCCGCCGCCCTCGCCGGGCGCTTCGAAGCCGGGCAGGGTGCGCCGGGCCGGTCCTCGGGCGGCCAGCCAGGCGCCCACCGCGGGGACGCCCTCCTCCAGGCTCACCTTGGGCGACCACCCCAGCTCGTCGTGGGCCCGCTGGGCCGAGTAGGCCCGGTCGCAGGTGGCCACGTCGAGGCTGTGGGAGCTGACCGGGGCCTCCCCGCCGGCCCCCGTCAGCGACCACGCCGTCTCCAGGGCCCGGACCACGGGGCGCAGCACCGGCGTGGGCAGGCCGAGCACGGGGGGCCGGAGCCCCGCACCCGCGGCCAGGTGCTCGAGGATGTCGCGCAGGGGCCGGGCCTCGGGGCCGGCGAGGACGAACACGCCGTCGCCCTTCTCGCCCAGGAGCGTGAGGGCCTGCACCAGGTCGTCGACGTGCAGGAGGTGGATGCGGTTGTCGCCGGAGCCCGGGAACCGCCGGGGACCGCGAGCCAGCAGCCGCACGGCCCGGGCCAGCATGCCGCCGGTGTCGCCCGGCCCGTAGGTGATCGTGGGACGGGCGACCACCACGTTTCCCTCGGGGCGGGCCAGGACGAGCCGTTCGGCGGCCAGCTTGGCCTTGCCGTAGGCGGAGGCGGGCCGGGGCGGCGTGGCGTGGTCGGCGGGCCAGTCGCGCTCCCATCCGTAGACCGAGGTCGAGCTCACGAACACCATCCGCGCCGACGGCTCCAGCGCCCGCAGCACCCGGGCCGTACCGGCCACGTGCGAGCTGTGCAGCTCGGAGGCCGAGCCCCGGTAGCTGCCGGCCAGGTGGTAGACGAGGTCGCACCCGGCGGCGGCCCGCTGGAGGCTCTCGGGGTCGCCCAGGTCGCCGCGGGCGATCTCGACCGACGGTGCCGCGGCCCGCACCTTGGCCTCGCCCTCGTCGGATCGCACGAGGGCGCGCACAGGACGGCCGTCGTCGGCGAGGGCCCGCACCAGGTGGAGGCCGATGAAGCCCGAGGCTCCGGTGACGAGGATCACGAACGGGAGGTCAGGAGCTCGTAGGGCCCACGCCCGCGGCGACCCGGGCGGGCCGGGGCCGGCGGACCATGCCGGCGGCCATCCGGGACGCGGCGGCCGGTTCGGCCAGCATGTTGGTGTAGGCCGCGTTGGCCAACGGGCAGGCGCACCGGCGCTCGCGCATCCACGTCCGGAACTCCTCGGCCGCCTCGGAGAACCACACCTTCTTGAAGTCGAAGTCGTGGTCGCGGAGGTTCCCGAACGACCGGGAGAGGACGCAGCAGGACCACACGTCGCCGTCGGCGACGACGTGCACCGACAGGAACCCGGCGTGGCAGACGGGCATGGCTTCGGCGTCGCCGCCGAGGAACCGGGTGACCCGCTCGTAGTACTCGCCCCGCAGCGACCGCGCCATGCGCGCCACCGTGCCGCTGGCCTCCTCCTCGTTCTCGAGGACGGCGGCGGCCGCGGTGGCGAAGGTGGTCGACCGGGGGGTGATGCCGGTGCCGATGGTCTGGAGCTCCACCCGCTCCTCGGCGGGCTCGGCGATGTAGGAGTCGGCCCCGAGGGCGGCCAGCCCCTTGGAGATCTCCGGGAAGTCGTGCTCGTTCTTGTCGGAGACGACGGTGTGGACGCCGACGGTGAGGTTGGGGAGGTCGAGGGCGCGGAGGCCGGTGAGCGTCTTCATGAGCCGCGGCCAGGAGCCGGGGGCGCCGCGGATGGTGTCGTGGCGCTCGGGGACGTGGTGGTCGATGGAGAGGTTGATGACCAGCTGGGTGTCGGGGCTGGCGGCGCAGATGCGCTCGACGCCCTTCAGGACCCGCTCGGTGAACCACCCGTTGGTCGGGATGTTGACCACGACGGGGTGGCAGGTCTCGATGGCCGAGATGATGATGTCGGGCAGATCCTTGCGGAGGAACGGCTCACCGCCGCTGAACGTCATCCATGCCGGGGCCGTGCCCATGGACTTGAAGACCTGGGCCCACTCGTCGGCCTCGAGCTCCTTCACCTTCCGGTCGTAGACGTTGCACGTCTGGCACTTGAAGTTGCAGCGGAAGTTGGTGCTGATCGTCACGTTGACCGGAAGGAGCCGGGGCCATCCGTGCGCCCGCCACGAGCTAGCTGCGGCCAGCGCGTACCCGGTCTGCGTCAAGCCCCTGACCTTTGGTGCTCTTGACCATGTCCCAGACATGGTTCTCCTTCCCACGGAAATAATCGAGGCGGGCCAGCAGCCGGGCACCTGCCTCCATGCCGACCGCTCCGGCCGTCCACGCTATACGGCTGGGCCGCCTGCGCTCGACGTCGTCGGTCATGTCCCTCCAGATCTCCTGCAGGAGGAGACGGGGCCGCAGGCTCGGGACCGTGTAGCGCTGGCGGTGCCGGAGCCAGAGGTGGCCGGCATGGATCTGCCGGCGCTGCTTCAGGAAGTCGCGGGCCGTGCCCGGCCCCTGGTTGACCACCACGGCGCGGGGCTCGTAGGACGAGATCCACCCCGCCGTCTCCAGCATGGCCTGGAAGCAGGCCTCGTCGACCGACGTTCGAGGAAGCGAGACGATGGCCTCGGACCGGATGGCGATCATCTCCCCGAGCTTCGGCTGGTGCAGGGCCAGCCGGTGGTGGAGGCGCCACATGAGCTGCACGGCGTGGCCGATCGGCGTCCGGTCGTCGTTCACGGGCATCGGGCGCCCGCCGGCCAGCCCGACGCCCGGCGCCTCGAGGGCGGCCACCAGGTGGCTGATGGCCCCGGGGGCGGGCATGACGTCGCCGGAGACCACCACGGCAAAGGGCAGCTTGGTCTCGCTGAGGCCGAAGTTGACCGCCGCCGCCTTGCCGGACCGTTCCGCTTCCACGTAGAGCCGCACCCTGCCGCCCGACGTCTCTGCCACCTCGAGGACGGTGGGGACGGTCTCGTCGTCGCAGGCGCTGGCCACGACCAGGATCTCGCCGACCTCGGGCTCGGACAGCAGCCGGCGCAGCAGGGCGCCGATGTTGGCGCCGTCGTTGTGGGTAGGGACGACGATGCTGGCCCGGCCCGTCGGGGCCGTCGCCCCCGACGTTGGCGCGGTGGCCGGCGGGCTCACCAGGACGGCAGCCGCCCGGCCGCTGTTGCCGTTCGCCCGGAAGACCGACGACATCACGCCCGGGGGTGTCGTGAGCCCGCCGCCAGCCCGACCCTCCCCCGACCGCAGTGCGTTCGGCCCACCGGGTACGGAGTCTGCACTCACGCACCCCTCCTCGCTAGGTGCGGGGAGCCTAGTCTAGGGTCTTCCGCACCTCAACAGTCCGTTTTGCCCGACCCGGAAGGAAGCCATCACCAGGGTTCCCAGGCGGCGCGCCACCTCTCCATGGCGCGCCGTGCTCCTCGTAGTCCGTGCGGTCGTCGGTGCCGTCCTGTGGGTGGCCCTGGTCGTCCCTGCGCCCGCCCACGCCCAGGCCGGAAGGTGCCCGTCGACGGGCGTGAGCGCGGCGTCGGTCGATGTGACCTCCCCCCGGCCGGGCGAGCAGGTCCGCGGGGTGGTGGCCGTGCGCGGCCGGGTCTCGGCCGTGCTCACCGTCTCGCGGGTCGAGCTGCTGGTCGGCCGCTCGATGGTCGACTCGCAGACGTTCTCGGCCACGTCGAACGCCGATTTCGACCTGGCCTGGGACGCCACGCGCGCCGCGCCGGGACAGGCGTCGATTCGCGTCGTCGCCTGCGGCCAAGGGGTCGGCGGCGTCCTGGTGCACGGCTCCGAGACGGTCACCGTCGAGGTCGCCGGCCCCCTCCCTCCGACGACCCCCGCCCCGCCCCCGCCGCCGGGCACGTCAACGACGATCCGGGGGGCCACCACGTCGTCGACCCCCGGGAGCACCTCGTCCTCCACGTCCTCGTCCTCGACCACCTCCACCACCGGGCCGACGACCACGTCCACGACCTTGCCGGGCGTGGAGACCACCCAGCCGCCGTCCGACCTGGCCGCGCAGGCCGCCGGTCCTCCCGCGCGCCTGCTCCCCGCTCGGGCGGAGGAGGGCGAACGCAGGTCCCGCCCCCTGTGGGTGGGCCTGGTGGTCGGGATCTCGGGCCTGGCCGGCCTCGTCCTGTCCCGGACCCTTCCCGGCCGGCTCGGCCGGCTGGGCCGTCGAGGTGGGGCCTGATCTTGGCCCGGCCCCAGGACGGTCCGGAGACGCCCGGCGTCAACCCCTACCTCGAGGGCCACCTCCGTACCCTGGGCGGGGCCGGGCTGGTCCTCGACCTGGGGTGCGGGCGGGGGGACTGGATGTCGCGGATGCGGGACGAGGGCCTGACGCCGGTGGGCGTGGAGCCCGAGTGGGCGCGGGCCAGGCTGGCCGGGGCCCACGGGCCGGTCGCGGTGGCCGACGGCCAACGACTCCCCCTCCGCGACGGCAGCATCGCCCTTGTCTGGTGCATTCACGTCCTCCACCACCTGGAGGACCCGGTGGCCGCCCTAGCCGAGATGCGGAGGGTCCTGCGTCCGGGAGGTCGTCTCATCCTCGCCGAGACGGTGGAGGACAACCCCGCCATTCGTCTCGGCCGGCGGATCCATCCCGAGTGGGACGGCGTCCACGTCCACTCCCGCTTCACGGCGTCGGACCTTCTCACCCTCGTCCGGGAGGCGGGCCTCGACGTCGACGAGCGGCGCCAGCACAGCCTCGTCTCGTTCGCGGCGTGGGCGCTTCCCGTTGGCGCCCGGCGAACCTGGCTGGCGCTGAGCGCCGTCGAGCGGCGCCTGCCGCAGGCCACCCGGCGGTGGGGTGCGCACCTGGAGTGCGTGGCCCGGGCCCCGTGAGCGGCGGCGACGGCCCGGCTGGTTCGGGGCCAGCATCAGGGCCAGGATGGCGACGAGGGTCAGCGCCGTGACCCAGCGTCCCAGGGCCGCGGCCCGAGGACGGTGGTACCGGAGCTCGACCTCATGGCTCCCCTCCGGCACCGGCACCCCGAGGAACGCACCGTCGGCCTGCAGCACGGGCACGTCGTCGCCGTCGACCGTGGCGCGCCAGCCCGGGAACCAGCTCTCGGCGACCACGACCAGCGAGGGCCGGGGTCCTGACACGTCCACCTCCCACCGGCCCGGGCCGGTCCGGGCCGCCCGGGTGACGGTGCCCGGCGGTTCGGCTGCGGGCATCCCGTCGTACTGCAGGGAGAAGGCCGCCGACCGCGCCGCGTCCAGCCGGTCACCGACGACCAGGTTCTGCGGGCCTCGCGGCGACTGGGTGGTGCGCATCCTGGGGGCGTCGTCGCCGCAATCCGGGCACGACAGAAGGAAGAGGTAGCGCCGGCCGGCCGAGTCGGGCCGGGCCTCGAACGGGAACTGCACCATCCCGTTGGCGTCGATGCCGGCGGCCCGCACCCGTGTCACCTCGTCCCCGATGGTGCCGTCGTCGGCCACCTCGCGAAGCACCAGCTCGGTCGGTCCGGGGCCCTTGTCGAACCACACGGCGATCCCCCGCAGGTCGGCGACGGGGGAGGTGAACACGGCGCCGACGCCCTCGCCGATCTCCACCTCGCTGAGCCCTTCGCGCGAACCGACCCAGGCGTGCATCGAGCAGGCCATGGCCACCTCGGCCGCCAGCCACGCGGCGCCGTCCCCCGGCGGTCCCTCGCAGGGACGGTCGGACGGCACGGCGTGGGCCGCCGGCCCGAGCACGGACACCGCGTCGGGCGTCCCCGTGACCACGCCGACGTACCGGCCGGCCAGGGCGGTCGCCAGCTCGGGTGTCAGGTCGGGGTCGGTGACGGCGACCACCTGCTCGTAGGCCCGCACCAGGGGGAGGACGGCAGGGTTCGGCTCCAGATCCACGCGGGTCACGCGGCGCAGGCCTGGCTCCTCCGGGTCGGTCAGCATCTCGGAGCTGATGAACGCCGTGCCCGAGAGGCCGAAGGCGGCGTTGCGGAAGCCCGGAGGACTGGCCTCCATGGCCTCGCCGGTGAGCCGCCACATGTTCGGCGTGGCCTGCGGTTGCGGCCACCCGACCGAGGGATCCACCCCGGCGGCGAGCAGGTTGGCGATGGAGCGAGGGTCGCCGTAGAACGGTGTCGCCACCCGTATGTCCTCGCCGAGGCCGGCGAGCACCGGGGCCGCCTCCTCGTAGGCGCCCCCTTCGACGGGCGACGTCAGCCGGTAGAAGGTCCGGTACGGGTGGACGTCGACGACGAACACCGCGGCCACCAGCAGGCACGCGGCCGCGGTGAGCAGGGGCGCCAGCGTGGGCTGGCGGCGGGAGGCCCAGCGGTGGAGGAGCAGCGCGGGGTAGGCGGCGGCCAGCGCCAGCCCGAGGGCGGCGATCGGGTAGAAGCGGGGGAAGCGGAGCGCTTCCAGCAGGGGGATCGTGCGCTGGAGGGCCGACATGGGGGCGACGTAGGGGAGGGCGAAGAACAGCCCGGCCATGCCCACCCCGACGGGCACCGCCCGACGGCCGAGATCGAGACGGCGCAGGAAGACGCCGATCAGCAGGCCGGAGACGGTCCCGATGGCCGCCAACCCGACCACCCGTCCACGGTCGGCCAGCCCGCCTTCGGCCAAGGGGACGGATCCCACCGTGAGCCAGAGGCCGATGGCGGAGGCGAGCAGGATGGCCCCGAGGGTGCCGTCGTCGTCGTCGGACCGCCGGGCGAGGAGGACGACCGTCACGAGGGTCAGCACCACGCACATCCAGCTCAGGTAGAAGCCGCTGGCGAAGATCCCCCTGAGCGGGAAGAGGTCGCTGAGGAACCGCTCGAAGTCCATGTTCCCGGAGATCGGGCTCGACCGGGTGAGAAAGGCATCCGGGTTCTGGGCCAGGCCGCCGCCGAAGTAGTCCATCCCCGCCCGCACGTCCTCGGGGGGCATGAGGACGAACGACTTCCCCGTGGTCAGGAAGGGGAGGAGCCAGTGGGCGGTGACGCCGAGCCCGACGACCACCACGGCGCCGGCGCGGACCAGCACGCCGGGGACGCCCGCAGGGCCCTTCCCTCGGCGGGCCCGGGCGATCTCGAGGACCAGGATGGTGCCGCAGAGCAGGACCAGCGAGTACGCGTGCTCTGCCTGCTCGATCACCACGAAGCCGACGAGCAGCCCGGCCAGCGCCACGTAGCGGGCCCCCTGCCGGCGGAGGCCGCGCTGGAGGCTCCAGACCAACCAGGGGGTGGCGGCGAAGACCCAGACGGACGGCTGGTGGCCCGAGAGCGCCCCATGGGACGCGAAGAACGGGTGGAGCCCGTAGAGGAGCCCGGCCACCGCCGCCGGCCACGTCTGCGACCACAGGCGCCGAGCCAGCACGAACGCGCCCCACGCGCCGACGACCTGGGCGCCTACCACCGCCGTCTTCACCGCCGCGTCGGGGCCGACGGCCCGCGCCAACGGAAGCAGCACCGCCAGGTGGAACGACGAGACGAGCTCCCACATCGGCGCTCCGGCCCACATGTCGGGGATCCAGGAGGGGATGCCCTGGCCGGCGTCCCAGTACCGAAGGAGGAGGCGCAGCCACATCGAGACGCCGGGGCCGTCGAGGGTGAGAGTGCCCGACCGCCAGCCGCCGGTGAAACCGAGCACGGCGATGGCCAGGGCGCAGTACGCGCCGATTGCACCGGCCCGGGGCGAGAGGCGCGGCCGGCGATCGGGCCGGGGCCGCGGCCGGGTCCGGTCCGGCCGGGCCCGCACGGCGCTCTCGGGACCCTTCCGCCGCTCGGCACGGGGACGGACCGGGGCCGGCCGGGGCGGATCGATCGTGGTAGTCGTGACGTCCTCCTGCTGGCGACTACGGCCCGGCCACGACACCCGGACCCCGCCCCATGGGCCTCGTCGTGCTGGTGGCGATGGTACCATCGGCCTCGATCCAGTCGGTGGCGGCGTACCGCCGCGTGCGACCTCCTCCTGGGCCGAGCCCTTGACGTCAACCCATGCGGGTCAGCCGCACCCCTCCCGGCGGCTCGTCGTCACGTTGCTCGCCGCCATCCTCTTCGCCGGCGCATGTGTCGGCGGGGGATCGGGAGCGGGGAGCGGTTCACGGACCGTGTCCGAGGCTCCGGGCAGCGGCGACCGCGCCGTCCTGGCCGGCGCGGGATCGACCTTCGCCGCCACCATGGTCGAGGAGTGGGCCCGGCTCTACCGGCGAACCGCGCCCGGTGTCGAGATCGCCTACGAGGCGGTCGGCTCGGTCGGCGGCGCCCAACGGGTGGCGTCCGGGGCCGCCGACTTCGCGGTGACGGAGGTGCCGGTCGCCACGGGCGAGGATCCGGCCGCCGTCCGGCTCCCGGTCCTCGGCGGCGCCGTCGCCGTCGTCTACAACCTCCCCGGCGTCGACGACCTGCGGCTCTCGGAGGACACCCTCGCCCGCATGTTCTCCGGGGCGGTCACCCGGTGGGACCATCCTGCTGTCCGGCGCGACAACCCCGACCGGCCGCTGCCGCCGACGACCGTCGTCCCCGTCCATCGATCGGACCCCTCCGGGACCACGCTCGCCTTCACCCGCTATCTCGGCACCGCCGGCCCGGGGGTGTGGCGCCCCGGCTCAGGGACGTCGGTCGAGTGGCCGACCGGTAGAGGGGCGGCCGGGTCGTCGGGGCTGCTGTCCTCCGTCGGCGCCGTCGCCGGTGCCGTCGGGTACGCCGCCGCCGGTCCGGCGCGTGACGCCGGTGTCGAGGTGGCCAGCCTGAGGAACCCGGCGGGGAGCTTCGTCGCCCCGACCGCGGTCGCCGTCGACGCCGCCCTGGTCGGTGCCACCGGCTTCGAGGACAACCTGACCCTGACCGTGCCCGACCGCCAGGAGACGCCGGCGGCCTACCCGGTCACCGTCGTCAGCCATCTCGTGTTCACCGGAGGCCTTCCCCAGGAGAGGGACGCGGCCCTGCGGAACTTCGGCGCCTGGATCCTGACCGAGGGACAGCGGTCGGCCACCCGGCTCGGCTTCGCCCCGTTGCCCTTGCCCCTGCTCGTGCGCACCCTCGAGGGCCTGCTGGCCGGGGGCGGCGTGCGTCCCCGCCGCTGAGCAGGCCCTACTAGCGGCCCGCCCGGCGAGGCATGCGGGCGACGAGACGGTCGCGGATGCCCCACCAGGTGGTCAGGACGAGGGCCTCGGCGACGATCCGCATCGACATCTTGGACACACCCCGGCCCCTGTCGAGGAACGTGATCGGCAGCTCCACGATGCGCCCTCCCGCCTTGGCCACCCGGTAGACCATCTCGATCTGGAAGCCGTAGCCGTCCGCTCGCGCCGTCTCGACGTCGATGCGCCGCAGGATGTCCGTGCGGTACGCACGGAACCCCGACGTGGCGTCGTTGACGTCGAGCTGCAGGGCGAGAGCGGAGTAGCGGTTGCCGTACCGCGACAGCGTCCGGCGGTGGAGCGGCCAGCTCGGGGTCGAGCCGCCGGGCACGTACCGGGATCCGATGGCCAGGTCGGCGCCGCCCTCGACGGCGTCGAGCAGGCCACGCAGGGCCGCCGGATCGTGGGAGAGGTCGCTGTCCATCTCGACCAACACCTCGTAGCCGCGGTCGATGCCCTCGCGGAAGCCGGTCCGGTAGGCGCTGCCCAGCCCGGCCTTCTCCGGCCGCAGGAGCACGTCGATCCCTCCGAGCTCGTGGGCTGCGGCCTTGGCCAGTTCCGACGTGTGGTCGGGGCTGGAGTCGTCGATGACGAGCACGTCGGCGGACGGGACCGCAGCGCGCAGCCGCTCGAGGACCTCGACGATGTTGTCGGCCTCCTGATAGGTCGGCAGGATCACGAGTGTCCGCAGCATCTACACGGTCTCCATGAGAACCGGGACGGCCAAGCCCGAGGCGGCCATGTCGAGGCGCGCTACGAGCCGTCTGGTCCGGGGCGCGGCGTCTGCGGGGTCGCCAACCACACGGCGTAGCACGCCAGCCAGGGCAGGGCCCGCGCCAGCCGGTCGTCGATCTCCGACACCCGGGCGACGACCTTCGGGTCGCTTGTGTCGAACAGGCGGCGGAACCAGTCCTGGCGGATGACGAAGGCGAGCTCGTAGGGCAGCCAGCTGAACAGCTCGCAGCTCAGCACGCGGTACCCGGCATCGCGGAAGGCGGCCGCGTTGCGGCGTTGCCCCTGGAAGAAGTGGCGCTCCCGGCGGGCGGCGAGGATGTTGAACAGCAGGAACTGCGGGCACCCCAGCCGGGGCTCGAAGGCGATGACCGTGCCGTGAGGAGCGAGCACTCGGCCGACTTGGCGCAGGAAGCCGGTGGGGTCCGGGAGGTGGTGGAGCAGGTTCTTGGCGACCACGACGTCCTGGCTGGCCGCCGGCAGCGCACCGGCGACCTCGGCCGCGTCCCCGACCCGCAGCTCGCCGGAGACGGCGGACCGGGCCAGGTCGAGGGCGGCCGGGCTGAGGTCGGCGCCGATGTAGGACATGTCGACCCGGCGCTCGGCGGCCACGCGCTCCAGGGCGGAACCGAGCAGGCCTTCGCCGCAGCCCGGTTCGAACACCCGCACCGGCCCCTGCCTTGGGCCCGGGGCGCCCCCGCCGGCCCCGGCGGCATCGAGGATCCGGCCGGCCACCCGGTCGTTGAAGGAGCGGAAGAGCGGATGGGCCAGCTGGCTGCGCACGGCGGCGGCCCGTTTCGGGAAGTGGCTCTCGTAGGCCCGGCGCTGGTAGTCGGTCTGGGCGCTGTAGACCGCCTCCCGCCCTCTCATGGCGCGCCTGGGGGGAGGAGGGCCAGGGCGGGACGGCCGTCCTCAACTTGCGCCGCCGGGGGCAGGCGCAGGTCCGGGATGTTCACGGCCACGGAGGCCGAAGCTACCAGCGACCGATCCCTCCGCGCCCTTCCGGTCACCGACCGGACTGGGCGTCCCCGTCCCGGACGGCAGCCACCGCGGCCCAGAGGTCGGTGGCCGAGGGCGGCCCGGTGAAGGACCTGCGGACCACGCCCTCGTGGTCGGCGACGACGACGATGGGCACGGCGTCGATGTGGTAGCGGCGGTGCAGGTCGGGGCGGGCCTTCACCTCGGCCTCGTCCACGGCCACGGCCTCGCTGGCCAGCACCTTGGCCCGCTCGACGGCCTGGGCGCAGGAGTCGCAGGTGGCCGAGGTGAACACGGCGACCAGCCATGGCGCTTCGGCCCGGGCGAAATCGGCTCGGTCGAGCTGGGCCGGCACCGTCCACGTCCCCTGGGTGGGCGCCTCCGGTCGGCGCCGGTCCATCACGACGGCGACGACCGCGGCGACCAGGACGACCAGGGCGACGAGGAGGAGCCGTTCCACCGGCCCAGTATCGCCGCCGGAGAGTAGATGACCATTTCACCTATTGAACGGGGCCGGGAATCTTGCGACGATGCCCGACGATCCGGGCAGCGGAACGGTGGGGGCCGGCCGGCTCCGGGGCGTCGCACAGCGGCCCCCGGGCGGGCGGCTCCGCGTCAGCGCAGCGGTATGGCCATCGACATGCCGAGGCCCGGGCCCCTGAGGCGGTAGAGGTCGCGCTCGACGAGCACGGGCTCGGTGGACGTGACCAGGAGAGGCACCGCGGGACGCCGGATCGACCCGTTCAGGTGGATGGCCCGCCGGTGCCCGGGAGCCACCTCGACCTGGGAGAGGTTGCCGATGGGTGCGGGCGTGCCCTCGCCCAGCAGGTTCAGGGTCACGCGAGCGGGCCGGTCGCCCGGGTTCTGCACGACCACCCAGAGGTCGGTGGTCTCGTCGGCGGCGCCGGCCGCGGTGGCCCACCGGAGGGCGGGGAGGCGGGCGCCGAGCATGATCGACAGGCCGGTGCGGGCGCTGGGCGAGGCGCCGTCGATGGTCCGCTCGACGACCACCTCGGGGCCCTCCGTGGTCCGCACCGTCACCGAGTGCGCCACCCCCTTCGGGATGCGGCTCTCGTCGGCGGCGACGACCGTGAGGCGCGACTCGCGGGGGACGGTGAGGCGCAGCGGCTCGGCCTCCCCCGTCTCCAGGTCGACGGCGACCTCGACCTGGGCCTCGGCGCGGGACGGGTTGTAGATGTGGAACCGCTCGCTCTGGCCGTCGGCCACCATCCCCTCCGGGAAGTACCAGACCGGGCCCAGGGCGGCGGCGCCGAGGGTGACAGACGCCCCCTTGCGGCCCACGGTCCCGTCGAAGACCTGGACGCGGCCGACGACCAGGCGCCCGGTACGGGCCGTCAGGGTGGCCGAGACCGCCTCCCGGCGCTGGACGAACTCGCCCACGTTGATCGACGTGAGGGCCTGGCCCCGGACGAGGAGCCCGGTGAGGGCCTGGGGGGTGACGATGCCCTCCTCGGTGCTGAACACCACGTCGACCACGGCGTCGTCCGGGAAGGGGTTGAGGGCGAGCAGGACCTCGGCCGCGTCCCGGGTGGTGACGCCCTCGGCGAAGTACCACGAGGACGAGGCCGACGAGGCACAGGGGGAGACGCCTTCGCCCAACGCCCCGCTGGAGACCACCTCGGCCACCGCCTCCCCGCCGTCCAGCTCCACCACCGCCGAGGCGAAGGGGGCGGAGACGACGTCGGCCAGCCGCACGCTGGCCCGACCGGCCGGGCCCACGGATATGGGCGCCCGGCGGCTCTCGCCCCGGTCGGGGTAGACGGTGACCGAGCCGGTAAGGCGGCGGTCGCCGGCGTTGGCCACCACGACCGACGACTCACCCTGGGGGCCGGCGGCGGGTGCGCCCGGGCAGTACCAGGCCGACGACCCCGCCGACGCGGGGGCGGCCACCGGCACCTGGGCGCTCACCGCGGCCGCCTCCTGGGCCCCCTCGGTGCGGGCCCGGCGGTCGGCGATGCCCCCGGCCACGAGAACGGCGGCGAGGACGGCCAGGGCGGGCGCCCGCCGGGTGCGGGTCACGCCGAGGTCCTGGCCAGGATGGGGATCAGCTGGGTGTCGGGCTCGGGCGGGGTGGGACGGGGCCGGGTGCGCCACAGCAGGCCGGCGGCCAGGGCCCAGAGCACGAAGGGGACGAGGGCCACCGCGTAGCGGACCAGCGGGGTCCGGTACCGCAGCCGGGCCGAGCCGGCCTGGGCGGTGAGGAAGGCGTTGGCCACCCCGAAGGCGTCGACCCGGCTGGCGTTGGTGCCGGCGACCCGCAGCTCCCAGCGACCGGCGGGCGCCTCGGCCAGGAAGACGGTCCCGGGGGCCGGGACCTGTCCCTCGAACCGGACGGGGCCGTCGCCGGGGAGCACCGGCTGGCTGCCCGAGAGGTCGACCCCCGACCCCGGCCCGGCCCGGAGGGCGCCGGCGGCGGCTTCGGTGAGGAGGGCCCGCGACCCGCCCCAGGAGACGTTCTCGTAGACGTCGAGGGCCGGGTCGGACGGCAGGACGCGCAGGTCGAGCTGGGAGCCGAGGGCGCGGGTCAACCGCGGGGCCACGGCCAGCTCCTCGCCTCCGTCGTCGGTCGCCAGGCGCTTGGGGACGACGATGTAGCGGATGCCCATGGGCGCGAGCAGCCGGCCGAGGCGGGCCGTGCCCCCTTGGCGGGCCACCCGCACGGCGGTGCCCATGGCTTCGGTGGCGCCGGAGGGAGGCCCCGGCCACAGCTCGGTGACGTCGGGCGGGCCGTTGCGGGACGTGGCGTAGGCGACGCCCTCCTCGCCGTCGAGCGGCCAGCCGTCGAGGGGGAGGGCGTCGGGGTCCCCCAGCCAGAGGACGCGGAACGCAGCCTGCTCGGCCTGGGCCGGCATCCACGCCACCGACCGGGACACCTCCTCGTTCGAGAGGTCCCAGCTGCCGTTGGCGGCCGCCCCCAGCACGGGGAGGACGGCGGCGACGAGGGCCAGCCCGCCGGCCAGGGGCGCGGCCTGCCGCCAGCTGAACCGGTAGCCGCGCAGGTCGACCTGAGCCGCCGCCGCCCCCATGGCCACCGCCCCGGCCAGGGCGGCCGCCGCCGGGGCGAGGAACAGCTCCGGGTCCTGGAGGCGCAGGGGCAGCCACCCACGGCCCCCGGCCCACGCCAGCCCGACGCCGACCACGATGACGGCCCAGAACCGGACGGCCCACGAGAACCGCCAGCCCCGGCCCACGAGCAGGGGCAGGGTGGCCGCAGCCAGGAGGGCCCAGCCGAGGACGCCCGCCCCGAGGGGACCGGTCTGGAACCGCAGCAGCGCCCCCAGGCCCGGGGCCCGGTCGGGCAGGCGGCCGACGCCGGCGACCGTGGACCACCCTCCCGGGACGGCCAGGCTCACCGACCAGGGCAGGAGCAGGACGAAGGCCACCACCGTCGCCGCCACCGCGGCGGCCACGGCCCGGAACGCCGACCGCGCCTGGCCGGCGACCAGGGAGCCCAGGAAGAGGCCGAGGGCGGTGGCCAGGACGGCCAACGGCAGGGCCGGGACGAAGGCGCTCACCGCGGCCAGGGGCACGCCGAGGGCCAGCCAGCGGCGCCAGCGGGGCGAGGCGACGGCCCCCCTCCGGTCGGGCCCCCCCTCGCCGCCGGGAGTGCCGGTGCGGAAGGGCTCGACGTCGGCCACGCGAGCCAGCAGGAGCAGGAACCAGGGCATGGCCGCGTAGGCCAGCAGACCGGTCCAGCGCCCCCGGGCCAGGGCGTTGTACGGGAGGGGGACGGCGAGGACGGCGATGACGGCCGCCAGTCGGGCCATGGTGGAGTCCACCGGGCGGGCCAGGCGCCAGGCGCCGAGGGCGGCCACCGGCCAGGCCCCGAGGACCAGGAGCTTGGCCAGGGCGCCCATGTTGCCGAGGAACACCGCCCCCAGCACGCCGAGGATGCCGAACGCCGGTGGGGCCGGCGCGGTGGACCCCATTCCCGTGCTGCGCCAGCCGTCGAACAGGTGGGCGAGGAGGGTGGACGGGCCGGGGAAGGGGGCGAACTGGCCCACGGCGGGGAGGCGGTCGGTCAGCAGGTTGCGGCTGCCGACGAGCAGGCCGAGGGTGAGGAGGCAGAGCAGGGCGGCCGCGGCCCGGGCCGGACCGCGCCCGACCGACTCCACCAGCTCGTGGCCGGCCTCCACCAGGTGGCGGGCCCGCTCCTCGGCGTGCAGGCGTCGTTGCAGGTAGAGGGTGAGGCGGGCGCTGCCCCGGGCCTGCAGCCGGCGCACCTCCGAGTCGGGCACGGCGCGGGTGCGGCGGACCGCGACCCGCAGGGGGCGCAGCTCGCCGTAGTGGCGGACGTTCCAGAACCAGGCACCGACGAGGTCGCGGGCCTCGCCGCCTTTGCGGGTGGCGAGGGCGACGATGGCCTCCACCACGGTGGCGACCAGGGCCTGGGGGAGGACCCGCAGGAGGTGGGGCCACGAGTAGCTCTTGACCATGGCCCGCAGGTGGTGGCGGGGCTCGAGGCGGGGGCGTTGCGGGTCGGCGCCCGGCGCCTCCTCGGCCGCCTCGCGGTGACGGACGCGCGCTGCGGGGGCGACCACCACCCGGGCGCCCGCCACCTGGGCCCGCCAGCAGAGGTCGACGTCGGCGCCGTAGTCGGCCATGGCCGGGTCGAAGCCGCCCAGCTCGGCGAACAGGTCGGCCCGGACGAGCATGCACGCCGAGGAGACGGCGAAGACGTCGCGCACCGAGTCGTGCTGCTCCTGGTCGAGCTCGCCGCGGTCGACGAGAGGGGCGCAGGCCCCGGTCTTGTCGACCGAGAGCCCCACTCCGAGCAGGCGGTCGGGACTGGCCCAGTCGACCAGCTTGGGGGCCACGATCCCGGCGTTGGACCGCAGCGACTCCTCGACCATCAGGCGCACGGCCTCGGGCTCGGGGGCCACGTCGTCGTGGCAGAAGACGAGGAAGGCCGCGCCCTGCACCGTCTCGAGCACGTCGTTGGCCGCGGCGGCGAACCCGGGCGGACGGCCGCGCCGCTCAGGGCGGCGGAGAAAGGCCTCCGGGAGCACCCCGGCGACGCGCGGGCCCAGGTCTTCCCGGCCGGCGGCGTCGATGACCAGAACCGATTGGTTCGGGTAGTCCTGGGAGCCCAACGCATGCAGGGCCTCTTCGAACCACTCCCCGGGCTGATCGGCTACGACGACCGCGACCAAAGGGGGTGCGGATGGCTGCGAATCCATGTGTCGCCCGCGAGGCTAGCCCGACCACTCCCGGTGACTCCGTTCGCCACGGAGGCCGGTACCCCGCTCGCCACGGAGGCTGGCACTCCGCCGCTCCGGATCGTGGTTTCCTGGAGGGGATGGACGACGACCTCGCGGCCAGGCTCCGGGACTCGCTGTACACGGCGGTCGGGTTCGGCGTGCTCGGGTTCCAGCAGGCCCAGGTGCGCCGGCGTGAGCTCCAGAAGGAGCTGGCCAAGCTGGACGAGAAGGTGGACCCCGTCCTCGACGACCTCGAGGCCCGGCTGCCCGAGGACCTGCGACCGCTGGTGGCTCCGGCCCGGTCGGCGGCCCACGCCTTGCTCGGGAAGCCATGAACGCGGAGCGGCTCAAGGGGCGGCTCCTCGTCGCCACGCCCAACCTGGGTGACCCCAACTTCGAGCGGACGGTGGTCCTGATCCTCGAGCACGGGGAGGAGGGGGCGCTGGGCGTGGTCCTGAACCGGCCCAGCGACCTCGACCTGGCCGAGCCCCTGCCGGAGTGGGCCCGGGCCGCGGCCCACCCGCCCGTGGTCTTCATCGGTGGGCCCGTGGCGCCGAGCGCCGCCGTCTGCCTGGCCCGCGTGGCCCGACAGGAGACGGCCCGGGGATGGGAGCCGGTGCTGGGCCCGAGCGGCCCCCTGAGCGGGGAGCTCGGCCCGGTGGGGACGCTCGACCTCGACACCGACCCCGACGAGACCATCGCCGCCCTGGACGAGATCCGGGTGTTCGCCGGCTACGCCGGTTGGGGCCCGGGCCAGCTGGAGGGCGAGATCGAGGCCGGTGGGTGGTTCGTGGTCGACGCCGACGCCGCCGACCCCCTCTCCCCGGCGCCTGAGCACCTGTGGGCCTCGGTCCTGCGCCGCCAGCGAGGCGCCCTCGCCTTCTTCGCCGCCTACCCGACGGATCCGTCGCTGAACTAGCTCGGGCCGACCCCCGG
>DATAAD010000085.1:0-16070 GCA_036260295.1 Acidimicrobiales bacterium
GGGGGGGGGGGGGGGGGGGCCGCCGCCGTCGTCGGCGGCGGAGCAGACGGCGCCGGGGTCGCGGTCACCGGCGTCGAGTCGCGACCACAGCCGGCCGACACCAAAGCGATGACGAGGAGTGACGCGGGCATCCGAGCGACCGCCACGCACCGACGCCGGGCATGGACGCGTCTCGATCTCGCCACCGGCGCTCCTATACCCGACGCGGGGTCGCCGGGAACGTGCCCGCCGACGGCGACGACCGCGGGGCTCCCTCCTGCCGCGACCTCCCGTGTTCGGTGGAGGTCGACGTCCCGGAGTGGCGCATACGTGGGGTCTCTGCTCGCACCGACCGAACGGTCGGTTCGGCTCGGTCTCGCAGCCGCGGCGGGCGCAGCACGGGCGGAGCGAGACGACGCAGCGAGGCCCGCGTCTCGAGCCAGTTGTACGCGCTGTGACCCCGCGCCCCTCGGCTGAAGGATCCCTCGCCCCGCCCCCACCCGGGCAGCGGCCGCTCGAGGTTGTCCGCGCCCTCGTCCTTCTCCTGGTCGCTGAGTTGGGTCCGGAACCCCACCCGCACGAGCAGGGCGTCGAGAAGCCGCGGCGAGATCCGCTGCGTCGTGAGCAGGGCCTTGGCCGAGCCTCCGGCCAGGAGCTCGCGTGTCGGGTGCTCGGCGGCATGCACGATGAGTGGGACGACGGTGGCCGGTTGGTAGATCGGGGGCATCGGCATGGGCTTGACCCCGAGCCGGCTGCGCGACTTGTCGAAGAGCGGCGTGTTGATCGACGCGGGGAGGATGTTCGTGACGCTGATCGGCGCACCCTCCTGGCGCAGCTCCACCCGGAGCGCCTCCAGGAGCCCGTCGACCGCGTGCTTCGACGCCGCGTACGCCGCGTGGTACGGGAACGAGCGCCGGGCCTCGACCGAGGAGATCGAGATGAACGCCCCGGCGCCGCGTCGTCGGAGGTGGGGCAGGGCCACGAGGGCGGCGTGGACGTTCCCCAGCACGTTGACATCGAGGACGCGGCGGAACTCCTCGGGCGTCGTGTCCTCGAATCGGGCGTAGACGGCGACGGCCGCCGCCTGCACCCAGGTGTCGAGGCCGCCGTAGCGCTCGACGGCCACGTCGGAGACCTGCTGCACCTCGCTCATCCGCGAGGTGTCGGCGGTGACGGCAACCGCCTGGCCCCGGTCGGCCTCCACCGCCTGGACGAGGGAGTCGAGCGCCTCCCGGTCACGGGCAGAGACGACGACACGGGCGCCCCGGCGGGCCATCTCCAGGGCCGTCTCCCTGCCGATGCCGCTGGACGCCCCCATGATCACGACCACCTGCTCGGAGAGCGGCTTGAGCTTCCCGATCTCGCCGGGCGGCGGCTCGACTGTCCTGTGTCCCACTGGTTCTTTCCTTCAGCGCGTCGCGGCGCGAGGGCGGCCGGGGTCTCGAGGCCCCGGCTCGCTCCTCAACCGGGTGACGCGCCGTCTCCTACCCCGGTGGACGACCGGCGAAGCGGGGCCGGCCTTGTGCGCAGGACGAGGAGGTGCGGGTCGCCGCTCACCCCCAGGCGGGCACCCCGACGCGGCCCCCGGGCACCAGCCGCTCGATCCCCTCTACCGTGGCCAGCAACTCCTCGTTCGAGAAGGTGCGTGGCCGAATTCGTCGCCACTCGTTGGTGGAGCGGGAGGGGTCCCAGGGGCACACCGATCGGAGCCACCGGAACGAGTCCGTACATCGGTCGGTGCCGGGATCGCGGCGGCTGTAGTGCAGGACCTGGGCGTTGTGGATCTTGTCGCAAGGGTCGTCGGAGAGGAGCAGCGCCCGCCATTGCTCCTGACTGAGCCCTTCCAGGAGCAACCGGGCGGCCCACATCACGTCCTCGTGGGTGACGAGGACGCAGGTGGCGTCCGGCCCACATTCGCGGAGCCGGTCGAGGACGAGCCGGACCCGGACGTAGACGTCGGCGAGAGACTCGCCTTCGGGCGGGCGCCAGTAGCACGGGTCCTGCCGGCGCGCCGCCAACTCCCCGGCGAACAGCTCCCAGCGCTCACTCTCCGGCATCACGAAATCGGCGCGTCCCCACGACCGCTCCCGCAGCAGGATCTCCTGCACCCAGGAGGCGCCGGGCAGACCGAGGTGGCCCGCGGTTTCACGGGCTCGGATGTACTCGGACGTATAGCACCCGCCGTAGGGCCCCTCGGCATGTTCCCGGATCCAGTGCCCCGCGGCTCGCGCCTGGGAGACACCGACGTCGGTGAGGCGCCACTCGCGGTTCAGCCGGGCACGGAACGCCGGCGTGTAGGCGCTCTCATCCCCCTGTTTGGACTGCTCGCGGGCCTCGTTTCCTTCGCTGCGACCGTGGCGGACCAACAGCAGATCGAGCGGCATGACCACCTCAGCTCCAGCGCGGTTGAAAGCGTTACCAGGCACCAAGGCCCGGCCTACCCATCCTCAGCAGTTGTCAAAGGACCACGGGGGACCCCGGGAACCCCTGGGGGTCTCGAAGTGGTCGGCGGGCTTCGATCGCCCGGTCGTCGCCGTCCTCGTCGGTGAGGACGGCGATCTCGACGAACCCGGCGGCCCGCATCCGATCCCCGACGGCGATCGCCTGGTCGCCGCCGATCTCGAGGAGCAGCCACCCGCCCGGTCGCAGCCAGCGGGTGCTGCGGGCGACCACGGACGTGAGAGGTCGCACGCCCCCTGTGCCGCCGTCGAGGGCGAGGCGGGGCTCGAAGGCGACCACGTCGCGCGGCAGGAAGCGCAGCTCCTCGGTCGGGACGTAGGGCACGACGGCCGTCATGACGTCGACGGCCCCCTCGATCGCGGGTGGCAGGCGCCCTTCGAGGTGGCCGACACGCGCGTCCACTCCGTTCGGGCGGGCACAGGCGACCGCCGCCGGGTCGACGTCGGCGGAGCACGGTGGCGGACGGTGAGGCCGCCCGCAGGACGCAGGCGACGGCGCCGGACCCCGTGCAGAGATCGACGGCCGTGCCCCTGGCCGGAAGCAGAGCCGCGGCCCGCCGGGCCAGCTCCGCAGTCTGGGGCCGGGGGACGTAGACACCCCGGTCGACGGCGACGCGGATCCCGCAGAAGGTCGTCTCACCGACCACCCATGCCAGCGGTTGGCCGCTCGCCCGCCGGCTGACGAGCGCTTCGAGGTGCTGACAGGGAGGCGGGCGGCCGAGGGCGTCGCCGGGCACGCCTGGACGAGGCCGGCCATGCGCCGGGCGGCGGGACGAAGGTCGGGGTGTGCGCTCATCGCCGCTGAGACGCCGGGAGCCGGGGCGAACTCATCGCTCCGGGACGGTGGTCAGATCGCCGTCGGGTGACGCGGTTCGTAGAGCATCACGTCGAGCCCTCCGGGCAGGACGATGGTGGACGTGACGCCCCAACCCTCGTCCTCCGGCTCTCCTCGGATCTCGACGCCCTTCTCCCGCAGCTCGGCGATGGTGGCCCGGATGTCGTCGCACATGAGCGAAAGCTGGTGACGAACGCCGGTGTCGAACGTCGGCCCCTCGGCCGGATGGACGCCCAGCTCCGCCGGCGGGAGGGCGAAGATCAGCCAGCCGTCGCCGGCGTCGGCGTGGTGCCAGCCGAAGACGTCTCGCAGGATGGCCCGGACCGCATCGGGCTCGGACGTGTACAGCAGCACGTGCGCACCGGTGATCCCCATGCGGTCATCCTCGCGCCGTCCGGGGAGACACCCGCCCGGGGGTCAGGTCCTGACCACCTCGTAGGCCGAGGCGTGGATGTTGAACGGTACGAGCCGGCCCGACACCTCCCGGAACTCGTGGGACTGCGTGGCGTTCCGGAAGGCGTCCTCGCTCTCCCAGCAGGCGATGTTGACGAACCGGAAGTCGGGGTTGGCCGACACGGCCCTGTGCAGGGCGGTGCTCACGAACCCGGGTTGCTTCTTCAGGTATTCGTTGGCCTTCTCCCAGGAGTCGAGGAACCTGTCGCAGTCCTCGTGCGCCACTTCGTAGGCGATGATCACCGTGCACTGCTCTTCGTTCTCCGCCATGGACGTCCCCCTTCGTCGAGCGACTCGAATGCGACCGAGTCTAGAGGCGGGAGGTCAGTCGCCCGACCGCCGCTCGACACAGGGTTGGTTGACGGTGCCGAAGTCGTTGTCCTCCCAGACGTTCTTGCCGCAGGGAGGCATCAGGGTCCCGTCCGAGCCGTCGAACTCGCCGTTGTCGCGCCCGTGGTTCCGCAGCGCCTGGTTGCCCGGTGCGCGTAGCGGGAGGCCGTCGAGAGCGATCCCGTAGGACGTGTTCTCGTTGGTCACGTTGTCGCGGACGACGTTGTGGACGGGCGGCATGGGGAGCGGCATGCTGAACAGACGGACGCCGCAGCCGCGGCCGCTCGTGCCGTTGCCGTTCGACGTGTTCTCGGCGATCTCGTTGTGCTCGTTCGGTGGCGTGCCGACGCAGGGCGGCTCGTCACCCGGGGTGTCGCAGGTCGCCAGCACGACGATGCCGTCACAGCCGCTGGCGGTCACCGTGTTGCCGACGATCTTGTTGTGGCTGGCCGCCGGTCCTTCGACGCGGATGCCCATGGTCTGGCGCCCGGCGTCGGGGTAGTCGAAGTCCTCCATGTTGTTGTCGGCCACCGTGTTGTCGACGATCTCGTTCCCGGTCGCGTTCCGTCCGAGCGAGATGCCGCTGAAGGGACCGTTGCGACGGACGACGTTGCCCCGCACGCAGTTGTCGCGCGACTCGTTGACGACGATGCCGTCCCCGTAGTCGCTGTCCGGCGACCCGATGTTGTCCTGGACGGTGAGCGCCTCGATCACGTTGCCGGCGCCGCCTTCGATGGCGACGCCCGCTTCGAAGTGCTCCACCGTGCCGTTGCGGACGGTGCATCCCGTCACTCCCTGCAGGAGGATGCCCGGGCCCTTGGTCCTGAAGCGGGCCGAGGCCCGGACCGTGTGGCCGCCGAGGTCGAGCGTCACACCGTCGGCGACGATCACGAGGGCCGGTCCCTGCTCACAGGCCAGGTCCCCATCGAGGGTGGTGTCGCCGGTGATCTCGACGCCGCACGCGATCGAGCCCGCGTCAGTCATGGGCGGGAAGCGTAGGCGGGAAAGGGGGCGGTGATGCGCCGCGGCCCCGGATGTCCAGGCCGCCGGAGGACCTCGAGGGGAATTGCGTGCCGCCGATGTTCCCGGCGTGCCACCATGCGAAGAGGCACCGACCGGGAGGTCCTCAGCTGTCGCTTCGCGAGCAGGTGTGCAGCATCGTCAAGGAGAGAGGCCACCTGCGGCTGGCCGAGCCCGTCCAGCTCCGATCGGGTGAATGGAGCCGGGATTTCGTCGACGCCAAGCGGGCGTTGCAGGACGGCGCCGACCTGGAGACGGCTTGCCGGGCCATGCTGGAGGCGATCGGCGACGTCGACTTCGACGCGGTGGGAGGGCTCACCCTCGGTGCCGACCAGTTCGCCCACGTGCTGGCCGTCGTCGCCCGCCGGAAGTGGTTCGTGGTGCGCAAGGCGACCAAGGGCCGGGGCACCGACCGGCGGGTGGAGGGCGCCCCGATCGCCCCGGGAGTGAAGGTCCTCCTCGTCGACGACGTGGTGACGACCGGCGGCTCGATCTTCGAGGCCTACGACGTGGTCCGGGCGCTGGGCGCCGAAGTCCGCGGGGCGGCGACGCTGCTCGACCGGGGCGAGACCGCCCGGCCGAGGTTCGCGGCGGCCGGGATGCCCTACTTCCCCGTCCTAACCTACCGCGACCTGGGGATCGCGCCGGTGGGTGGCGGGGTGTCGGCGACCTGAGCTTCGCCGACTTCGCCGAGAGCTACGCCCGCCACGCAGAAGCGAGCGCGTACAACGCGCTCTACGACCGGCCGGCCGTGCTCGACCTGCTGGGCGACGTGGCCGGCCGGCGCGTGCTGGACGCCGGATGCGGGCCGGGCTTCTACGCGTCCGAGCTCGTGGCCCGGGGGGCGACCGTGGTGGGCTTCGACGCCAGCGCGGAGATGGTCCGCCTGGCCTGGCAACGGGTCGGCGGAGCGGCCACGTTCCGGGGCCACGACCTCGGCCGCCCGCTCGATTGGCTCGACGACGACGTCTTCGACGCCGCGCTGCTCGCACTGGTCATTCACCACGTCGACGACCGCCTGGGCGCCCTGCGCGAGATGCACCGGGTGCTGCGCCCGGGTGGCGTGCTCGTGGTGTCGACCCACCACCCGACGGCCGACTGGGCCCGCCTGGGAGGCAGCTACTTCACCGTCGAGAAGCTCGACGAGCGGTGGCACGACGGCGAGTGGCGGGTCCGGTACTGGCGCCAGCCGCTGACGGCCACGTGCGACGAGTTCGCCGATGCCGGCTTCTTCATCGAGCGTCTGGTCGAGCCACGGCCCGTGCCCGAGATGGCCGACCGGTTCCCCGACGACTACGCCAAGCTGCTCCAGGAGCCCGGGTTCGTCGACTTCCGCCTGCGCAAGCCGCCCATTCCGTCGGCGGAGAGCCGCGAAGGAGCTCAGTAGCCGAGCGCGGGGTCGACCACCCCGAGGAGCGGCTCCTGCCGCTGCCAGCGTTCTACGTTGGCGCCGATACGGGCGGCGAACATGGGCTCGGCCATCTCCCACGTGTTGGCCGTGTGCGGGGTGATCAGGCAGTTCTCCAGCTCCCACAAGGGGTGGCCGTCGGGCAGGGGCTCGGGGTCGGTCACGTCGAGGGCGGCGCCGCCGATGGCGCCTGCCCGTAGGGCCGACACCAGGTCGTCGGTGACCACGTGGGCGCCGCGGGCCACGTTCACCAGCCACGCCTCGGGCGCCATGCGCTCGAGCTCGGGCGCGCCGATGATCCCGGTCGTCTCGGGCGTTAGGGCGAGGGCGAGGACGACGAGGCGGGCGGTCAGGGACTCGTGCAGCTCATCGAGGCCGACGACCTTGGTCGCGCCGGTCACGGGAGCGACGTGGCGGCGGACGACGGTGGTCTCCACGCCGAACGGGGCCAGCAGGCGCAGGAAGGCCTCGGTGATGCCGCCCCCGCCCAGCACCGTGACCCGGCCGCCGGCCAGGCGCACCCCGCCCTGCCGGCCCCACGTCTTCGCCCGGGACCGCTGGGGGAGCCGGCGCAGGCCGGCCAGTCCCAGTGCCAGGGCGTGCTCGGCCACGGCCTCGGAGTAGGCGCCCTTGGTGCTGGTCCACGTGCGGCCGTCGTCGAACAGGCCGGCGAACCGGTCCACCCCGGCGAACGGCAGCTGCACCCAGCGGATGCCCTCGTGGTCGGCGAGGAGCCGGCGCAGGGCACCGGCGTCGAGGGGGTCGGTCCAGACCAGGGCCTCGGCCTCGTCCGGCCCGACGAGCTCACCGCCCGCCGAGGTGATGGCCTCGGCCACCACGGGCGCGGCCGGGCCGGGCGCCACCGCACAGCGGAGCGTCACCTAGGACGGCACGTCGGCGGCCCGGCCCCGGAGGGCGCGCTCCATCGAGTCCTTGCTCTCCAGCAGGATGCGGCGGAGGGGCCCGGGGAGGTCCTCGTCGGCGAGGGCCAGGTCGGTGGCCTCGATCACGCGAGGGCCGATCACCGTCCCCGGGTACAGCCCCCGGACCAGGGTGAGCGCTTCGTCCCGCGTCCGCTCGTCCCAGAACCGGCGGAAGCTGGCGAAGTAGGGGTCGACGTAGGGCTCGAGCAGCTCCTCCTGGTCGAACTCGTGGAAGCCTCCGGCGACGGCCCGGACGGTCGCGAGCGGGAGGTCGGGCTCGTCGAGGAGCCGGGCCCACGCCTGGGCCTTGGCCTCGGGCGTGGGCCGGGCGGCGCGGGCGGCCGCGGCCCGGCGCTGCCCGATGTCGGTCGGGTCGCGCTGGAGCTCGACCTCGATCAGGGCACCCTCGTCGTCCGCCCCGGCCGATGCCAGGGTCGTCACGATCTGCCAGCGCAGGTCGGTGTCGACGGCCAACCCGGGGACCTCCTCGGTCCCGTCGAGCAGGGCGCGGGCGTAGGCCAGGTCCGCGGGAGCGTCGGCCACGGAGAGGAAATGCCGGGCCCAGATGAGCTGGCGGTCGGTGCCGGGCTCGGCCGCGGCCAGCTGCGTCCGGGCCTCGGACGCCAGCGCGGCCCTGGTCGCCGCCCGGTTGGCCGGGTCGCCGTAGACGTCGGTCGCGAGGGCGGCCTGGCCGAGCAGCCGCTGCACGGTCGAGTCGTCCGGCTCGGCCGGGCCGTGGGTCAGGACGAGGTCGACGTAGCGGCGAGTGGCCAGCTCGGCGTCCCGCACCATGTCCCACGTGGCGGCCCAGCACATGTTCCGGGCCAGGGGGTCGACGATCCGGCTCAGACGGCCGGCAAGCGTGGCGAGCGACCGCTCGTCGAGACGGATCTTGGTGTACGCCAGGTCGTCGTCGTTCAGGAGCAGGAGGTCGGGAACCGCCTCGCCGGCCAGCTCCGGGACCTCCGTGCGCTCGCCGACGACGTCGAGCTCCACCCGCCGGTCGCGCACCAGGCCCTCGTCGCCGGCCCGGTAGAGGCCGATGGCCAGGCGGTGGGACCGGAGGGTGTCGTGGCCGGGCTGGCCCTCCTGCACGACGGCGAACGTGTCGTACGTGCCCTCCCCCGTGAACGCGGCGCGCATCGTGTTCACGCCCGCCGTCTCCAGCCACTCCTCCGACCACGGGGTGAGCTTGCGGGCGCTGGTCTCCTCGAGGACGGACAGGAAGTCGGCCAGCTCGGCGTTGGCCCACTCGTGGCGGGGGAAGTACCGGCGCAGTCCCTCCACGAACGCGTCCTGGCCGACCCAGGCGACGAGCTGCTTCAGCACCGACGCCCCCTTGTTGTAGGTGATCCCGTCGAAGTGGAGGCGGACGGCGTCGGTGTCGACGATGTCGGCCGAGATCGGATGGGTGGTCGGCATCTGGTCCGAGGCCATGGCCCCGGCCTTGATCCCCGAGGCGAAGCGCACCCAGGCGTGGCGGAAGCGGGTGGCCCGGGCCGAGGCGTGGAACGCCATGTAGGTCGCGAAGCTCTCGTTCAGCCACAGGTCGTCCCACCAGCGCATGGTGACGAGGTCGCCGAACCACATGTGGGCCATCTCGTGGAGCAGGGTGTTGGCCCGGCCCTCGTAGGACGCCGCCGTCTGGCGGGAGCGGAACACCATGTACTCGTTGAACGTGACGCAGCCCGGGTTCTCCATGGCCCCGAAGTTGAACTCGGGCACGAACAGCTGGTCGTACTTGGCGAAGGGGTACGGGTAGTCGAACTCGGCCTCGAAGAAGTCGAGACCCTGCTTGGTGAGGGTGAAGAGCTCGTCGGCGTCGAGGTACTGGGCCAGCGACTCCCGGCAGTAGATGCCCAGCTCGACTGTTCTGCCTCGCGGCGATCCGCCGACGGAGCCATGGGTGTCGCGGACCACGTGGTAGGGGCCGGCGACGACGGCGGCCAGGTAGGTCGAGATGACGGGGGTGGGGGAGAAGGCCCACGTCCCGCCTTCCCTGGTGGACGGGCTGTTGCTGATGACGGTCCAGTCCTCGGGCGCGGTCACCGTGAGGGCGAACGTCCCCTTGATGTCGGGCTGGTCGAAGCAGGCGAAGACGCGGTGGGCGTCGTAGGGCTCGAACTGGGTGTGGAGGTAGACGTTGCCGTCGGTGGGGTCGGCGAAGCGGTGCAGGCCCACGCCCGTGTGCTGGTAGGCGCAGTCGGCCACGATCCGCAGCTCGTTGTTGGCCGACAGGCCCCGGAGCGGCAGCCGGCTGCGGGCCTTGTCGTAGGACTCGACGGGGATCGACCGGCCGTTCAGCGTCGCCTCTCGCACAGCCGTGGCGTCGAGGTCGATGAAGGTGCTGATCCCGTGCAGGTTGGCCTGGAACCGCACGGTGGTGTCGCTGGTGAACGTCTCGTCCCCGGTGACCGCCCCGGAAGGGCGGTCCGATGACGGAGTGAGGTTCAGCGCCACGGTGTAGCTGACGCCCGAGAGCTTGGTGGCGCGGTCCTGGGCCTCCGCCCGGGTGAGATTGTCCCCAGGATCCTGTGTCGCAGTCATAGGGGTCAGTATGTACGCTCCCCCCGTGCGCGTCGGCCTGGTGTCCCCGTACAGCCTGTCGCTGCCGGGGGGCGTGCAGGGCCAGGTGCTGGGCCTGGCCCGGGCGCTGCGCGGCCAGGGCCACCAGGTGCGGGTGCTCGGACCGTGCGACGGGGCACCTCCCGAGGTCGGCATCACGCCGCTCGGCAACAGCGTCCCGACGGCGGCCAACGGGTCGATGGCCCCGGTGGCGCCCGACCCTTCCAACGCCCTGCGAACCATCTCCGCCCTGCGGGACGAGCAGTTCGACGTCGTCCACCTGCACGAGCCCATCGCCCCCGGGGCCACGGTTACGACCCTCGTCTGCAGCAGCGCGCCGATGGTCGGGACGTTCCATGCCGCCGGCACCAGCGCGGCCTACCGCTGGCTGGCCCCGCTGACCTGCTGGCTGGCCAACCGGCTCAGCATCCGCTGCGCCGTGTCCGAGGACGCCCGCGACCTCGCCGCCCGCCACCTCGGGGGGGAGTACCTCCTCCTCCACAACGGGATCGACGTCGAGCGGTTCACGAAGGCCACGCCCTGGCCGACGGAGGGGCCGACCGTGCTCTTCCTGTCGCGGCACGAGGAGCGCAAGGGGCTCGACGTGCTCATCGCCGCCCTGCCCCGGCTGCCCCCCCACGCCCGGGTATGGGTGGCCAGCGACGGCCCGGACACGGCCCGGCTCAAGGCCGCGGCGGCCGGCGACCAGCGGGTGGAGTGGCTGGGCCGGATCGACGAGGCGGAGAAGCTGCGGCGGCTCCGGGGCGCCGACGTCCTCTGCGCCCCGTCGCTGCGAGGTGAGTCGTTCGGGATGATCCTGCTCGAGGCCATGGCGGCCGAGACCCCGATCGTCGCCAGCGACCTGCCCGGCTACCGCAAGGTCGTCGGCCACGCCGAGCCGGCCGCCGTGCTGGTCCCCCCCGGCGATGCCGCCGCGCTCGGCGATGCCCTGGGGCGGGTGCTGGAGACGCCCGAGCTGGCCGCCTCGCTGGCCGCCGCCGGCGACGCCCGCGCCTCCGCGTTCTCCATGGACCGGCTGGCCGGGCGCTACGTCGAGCTGTACCGCTCGGCGATCTCGGGGGCCGCTCCCGTATGATGGGAGGCGCATGATCACGATCGTCCTGATCGCCCTGGCGGTCCTCGTCCTGCTGTACGCGATCGTGACCTACAACTCCCTCGTCCGCCTCCGGAACCGGATCCAGAACGCGTGGGCCCAGATCGACGTCCAGCTCCGGCGGCGGTACGACCTCATCCCGAACCTGGTCGAGACGGTCAAGGGCTACGCCAAGCACGAGAGGGAAACCCTCGAGGCCGTCACCGAGGCCCGGGCCCAGGCCATCAACGCCCAGGGGCCCGTGGAGCAGGCCCGGGCCGAGAACGTGATCAGCGGCGCCCTGAAGTCGCTGTTCGCCGTCTCGGAGGCCTACCCGGACCTCAAGGCCAACCAGAACTTCCTGGCTTTGCAGGAGGAGCTGACCGGCACCGAGGGCCGCATCTCCTACGCCCGGCAGTACTACAACGACGCCGTGCTCCGGCTCAACACCAAGATCCAGACCTTCCCGTCCAACATCCTCGCCGGGATGTTCGGGTTCAAGGAGCACGAGTACTTCGAGGCCGACGACACCTCCCGCGGGCCGGTCTCCGTGCAGTTCTGACCTGGATCGGCTGAGTTCGGCCCCTGTACGAGCAGATCTCCTCCAACAAGCGGCGCTCGGTCCTCCTGGTCCTCGGCTTCGTCGCGCTCGTCCTCGTCGTGGGCTGGGCCGTCGACGTGCTCCTCGGGCTGGGCCTGGTCGGGGTGGTCGTCGCCCTGGTCGTGGCCGGGGGCGGGGCGGCGGTCGCCTACTGGAAGTCGGACTCCGTCGCCCTGGCCATGAGCCATGCCCGGCCGGCCGACCCCGGGCAGTACGCCAGGCTCCACAACCTGGTGGAGGGCCTGTGCATCGCCGCCGGGCTGCCCAAGCCCCGGGTCTACGTGATCGACGACGCCGCCCCGAACGCCTTCGCCACCGGGCGCAACCCCCGGCACGCGGCGGTCGCCGTCACCACCGGGCTGCTCGACAAGCTGAACCGGATCGAGCTCGAGGGCGTCCTGGCCCACGAGCTGAGCCACGTGAAGAACTACGACATCCTCGTCTCCACCCTGGCCGTGACCCTGGTGGGCGTGGTGGCTCTGCTCACCGACTTCGCCCTGCGGTTCCTGTGGTGGGGCGGCCCCCGCCACCGCGACGACAGCTCGCCGGGCGGGGCCGGTCCGGCGGCGGTCGTGGCCGGCGTCGGGTTCCTCCTGCTCCTGCTGACGCCTCTCGTCGCCAGGGTCATGCAGGCCGCCATCAGCCGCCGGCGGGAGGCGCTGGCCGATGTGAGCGGGGTGGCCCTGACCCGGTACCCTCCAGGGCTGATCTCGGCGTTGGAGAAGCTGAGGGACGACACCACCGTCGTCCATTCGTCGTCGAGGGCCACGGCCCACCTCTGGGTGGAGTCCCCGCTGGCCCGCACCCCCGAGGAGGGGCGGCTCTCTCGGTTGAACCGGCTGTTCGACACCCATCCTCCGCTGGAGGAGCGGATCCAGGCCCTCAAGGAGCTGTGATGAAGAGGAGACCCATCGCCCCGGCGCTCGTGCTGGTGCTGGCGCTCACCGCTGCCGCCTGCAGCGGCGGGGGCGGCGGCGAGCGCGGCCAGGCCGACCGGTCCGACAACACCACGCCGGTGTCGGCCTCGGGCACGTACCCCCTGACCGGGCTGCCGGCCACCGACGCCGGCAAGGCCCGCCGCCAGGCCGTGGCCGTCAAGATCGACAACAACGCCGCGGCCCGCCCGCAGGCCGGGATCGAGCACGCCGACGTCGTCTACGAGGAGTTCACCGAAGGCATCACCCGGTTCGTGGTCGTCTTCCACTCCGCCGACGCGCCGACCGTCGGTCCCGTGCGCTCGGTCCGGCCGGGCGACGCCAACATCGTCAAGCCCCTCGGCGGCCCGCTGGTCATCTCCGGCGGGTCCACTCCCGTCCTCGGGGTCATCAACGCCGCCAACGTCCGGATGATCACCGAGAACGACACCGACACCCTCCGGCGGCGCTCCGGGCGCCGGGCCCCGCACAACCTCTACACCGGCACCGAGGCCATGTTCCGCAAGGCCGGGGGAGGATCGCCCCCTCCGGTCCTGGCTCCGTTCCTGCGTGGGGGCCAGCAGTACGCACCGGCGGGGGTGACCCCGGCTACGAAGCTCACGGTGACGCCGGCGCCCAACGTGCGGGCCAGCTACGACTGGGACCAGGCGGCCGGCGCCTGGAAGCGGTCGACCGACGGCCGGCCGCACATGCTCGAAGGAGGGGCCCAGATCGCCCCGAAGAACGTCGTCGTCCAGTACACGCCCTACTCCAACTTCCCTCCGGACCGGAAGGTCCGCTATCCGGAAGTCGTCGGCTCGGGCGACGCCGTGATCCTCGTGAACGGGACGCAGGTGAGGGCCAGGTGGACGAAGTCGAGCCCGACCGCGGTCACGACCTACGCCGACTCGGCGGGCGCGCCGATCCCGCTCGCCCCGGGCCAGACATGGGTCCACCTGCAGGAGCCCGGCTCGGCGGCGACCATCGGTTGACCGACCGCATGCGGCACCCCCGCCCCTTCGTCGCGGTCGTGGCCGCCCTGCTCCTCCTCGTGGCTTGCGGCGGCGGAGGAGGTGACGACGGCGGTGGTGCGGCACCGGGTGGCGGCGGCACGGCGACGACCCTGCCGCCCTTCGCCCCTCTGACCGGGCTGCCGCTCACCGACCAGGCCCGGCTGGCCCGTCCCGCGCTCATGGTGAAGATCGAGAACGCGCCCGCCTCCCGGCCCCAGTCGGGGCTCGACTCGGCCGACATCGTGTACGAGGAGATCGTGGAGGGCGGCATCACCCGCTTCCTGGCCGTGTTCCACTCGACCGACGCCGACCGGGTCGGGCCCGTCCGCTCGTTGCGCCCGACCGACCCCGACATCATCGCCGCCTTCGGGGGGCTGTTCGCCTACTCGGGAGGCATCCCGAACTTCATCGAGGTGCTCCGGCGCACCCCGGGGATCACCGACATCGGGGTCGACGTCCTCGACGAGGGCCCAGACAAGCCGTACACCCGCCGGGCGGGACGGGCGGCGCCTAACAACCTCTACACCTCGACGGCCAGGCTGTACGCCAGGGGCCCGACGGCCGGGAACCGTCCTCCCGACCGCTTCAACGAGTTCCTGCCCGAGGGCCAGGCCTTCACCGCGGGCGGGGCGGCCCCGGCCGCCGGGATCTCGCTCACCGTCGGCATCACCCCCGTCCTGTACGAGTACGACGCGGTGTCGAAGACCTACCGGCGGGCCGGGCTGGTCGAAGGGTCCGGGACGGTCGCTCCCACGAACGTGATCGTCCAGTTCACCTCCTACGCCGACACGGACGAGACGGATCTCACGGGGGCGACCGTCGAGAAGGCGACGACCCTGGGCTCGGGGGACGCCCTCGTCCTCTCGGGCGGCGTCGCCGTCCGGGGCAAGTGGTCGCGGGACTCGGCCACGTCCTACACCACGTACATGGACGCCAGCGGGGCGCCGATCAGGCTGGCCGCCGGCCGCACGTGGATCGCGCTGGCCCGCAACGGGGCTCAATTCACGCTGCGGTGACGGGGCCGTCCAGCGGTAGAATCCCGCCCATGCCCGACCGCTCCCCGGAAAGCAGTCGCACCACCGGCAGCACTCGAGTCAAGCGCGGCCTGGCCGAGATGCTCAAGGGCGGCGTGATCATGGACGTCGTCGACGTGGAGCAGGCCAAGATCGCCGAGGACGCGGGGGCAGTGGCGGTCATGGCCCTCGAGCGGGTACCGGCCGACATCCGCCGCCACGGCGGGGTGGCCCGCATGAGCGACCCGGCCATGATCGAGGCCATCCAGGCCGCGGTGACCATCCCGGTGATGGCCAAGGCCCGCATCGGGCACTTCGCCGAGGCCCAGGTGCTGGAGGCGCTCCGGGTCGACTACATCGACGAGAGCGAGGTCCTCACCCCCGCCGACGAGGCCCACCACATCCACAAGTGGCCCTTCGCCGTCCCCTTCGTCTGCGGAGCCACCAACCTGGGGGAGGCCCTGCGCCGGATCTCCGAGGGGGCGGCCATGATCCGGTCCAAGGGCGAGGCGGGCACGGGCAACATCGTGGAGGCCGTCCGCCACCTGCGGTCGATCCTGGGCGACATCCGCCGCCTCACGCAGGCCGACGCCGCCGAGCGCTACGCCTGGGCCAAGCAGCTGCAGGCGCCCGTCGACCTGGTCGCCGAGGTGGCCGACACCGGTGGCCTGCCCGTGCCCCTCTTCTGCGCAGGAGGCATCGCCACCCCGGCCGACGCCTCCCTCGTCATGCAGCTGGGCGCCGAGGCCGTCTTCGTCGGGTCGGGCATCTTCAAGAGCTCCGACCCCGTGGGCATGGCCCGGGCCATCGTCGAGGCCACGGCGCACTTCAAGGACCCCCAGATGGTGGCCAAGGTCAGTCGCGGGCTGGGGGAGGCCATGCGGGGAGCCGAGATCGACGGCCTCGAGACCCGCCTGGCCGAGCGGGGCTGGTGAGCGAGCACGCCGGCCGCTGCCGGACGGCCCGTGGGGGCCGGCGAGCGCAGCGACCAGGTGAGACGGTGACGGCATGAGGCGGCCTCCAGGTGCACAAGGTCGGCGTCCTGGCCCTGCAGGGGGCGTCGCAGCGCCACGCTGAGGCGCTGGCCGCCCTCGGCGCCCACCCCGTCGAGGTCCGCACCCCGGAGGACCTGAGCGGAGTCGAGGGGCTCGTCCTTCCCGGCGGCGAGTCGACCACCATGTCCCGGCTGCTGGCCCTGTCGGGCCTGTTCGAGCCTCTCGCCGAGCGGCTGGCCGAGGGGATGCCGGCCTTCGGCACGTGCGCCGGCCTCATCCTCCTGGCCGGCGAGATCCTCGACGGCCGCCCCGACCAGCGCAGCCTCGGCGTGCTCGACGTCGCCGTCCGCCGCAACGCCTTCGGGCGCCAGGTCGACTCCTTCGAGACCGACCTCGCCGTCGAGGGCGTGGGCGGTGGCCCGTTCCCCGCCGTCTTCATCCGGGCGCCGGTCGTCGAGCGGGTGGGCGA
>DATAAD010000086.1:0-5074 GCA_036260295.1 Acidimicrobiales bacterium
CCCCGGGCCGCCACCGCCGTGGTCCAGGCCCTGGCCGAGCACTGCGGCTCGACGGCCATGGTGGTGATGATGCACTACTGCGGGACGGCCGTCCTCGAGGCCCACGGGCCGGTCGAGGTGCGGGAGGCCATCGCCCGGGGCGAGTACGTCACCACCCTCGCGTTCTCCGAGACCGGGTCGCGCAGCATGTTCTGGGCGCCGATGTCGACGGCGGTGGCCTCCGGCGAGACGGTACGGCTGGATGCCGAGAAGAGCTGGGTGACCTCGGCCGGCCAGGCCGACGGCTACGTCTGGTCGAGCAAGCCCGTGGCCGCCGAGGGGATGAGCACGCTGTGGCTGGTGCCCGGCGACGCTCCCGGCCTCAAGGTGGGGGCCCCGTTCGACGGCCTGGGCCTGCGGGGCAACTCGTCCAGCCCCATGACCGGGGCGGGGGTGGAGGTGCCGGCGGCGTCCATGCTCGGGGCCGACGGGGGCGGGTTCGACGTCATGCTGGCGTCGGTCCTGCCCTGGTTCCAGGTGATGAACGCCGGCTTCTCGGTGGGCACGGCCGACGCGGCCACGGCCAAGGCCGCGGCCCACGCGGGGGCCACCCGGTTCGAGCACCTCGACCAGTCGCTGGCCGAGAACCCCGTGACCAGGGCCAACGTCGCCCGCATGCGCATCCGCACCGACGCCGCCGAAACCCTGTTGCTGGACACGCTGACCGCCATGGAGACGGGCCGGGCCGACGCCATGCTGCGGCTGCTGGAGGCCAAGGCATTCGCGGGCGAGACGGCGATCGACGTCACCGACCTCGGCATGCGGGTGTGCGGGGGGGCCGCCTTCCGCAAGGAGGTGGGGGTGGAGCGCCACTTCCGTGATGCCCGCGCCGCCTCGGTCATGGCTCCCACCACCGACACCCTGCACGACTTCGTCGGCCGGCTGACCTGCGGCCTCCCCCTGTTCTGATGGCTCACACGCTGCTGATGGGGGCCGTGGCCTACGACCCCAAGGTGGTCACCATCTGGGAGGGCTTCCGGGACTGGTTCGCGTCGCGGGGGTTGCACTTCGACTACGTCCTGTACTCCAACTACGAGCGCCAGGTGGAGGGGCTGGTGCACGGGCACGTCCACGTGGCCTGGAACTCGCCGCTGGCCTGGGTGCGGGCGGCCCGGATGGGCGCCGTCCGGGCGCTCGCCATGCGCGACACGGACTGCGACCTCACCTCGGTGGTCGTCGTCCGGGCCGACTCGGGGATCGAGTCGGTGGAGGACCTGGCCGGCCGGACGGTGGCCGTGGGGGCGGTCGACTCCCCTCAGGCCACGCTGATCCCGCTGTCGCACCTGCGGTCCCTGGGCGTGGACGACGTCAAGGTGCTGTTCCACGACATCGCCGTGGGCAAGCACGGCGACCACGTGGGCGGGGAGCGCGACGCGGCCCGGGCCCTGATGTCCGGGGCGGCCGACGCCGCCTGCATGATCGACGGGAACCACCTGCTGTTCGGCGTCGAGGGCACCCTGCCCGCGGGGTCGACGCGCATCGTGGCCCAGACGCCGCCGTACGACCACTGCAACTTCACGGTCGCCTCGTCGGCTCCCGAGGAGCTGGTCGAGCGCTTCCTGTCGCTGCTGCTGGAGATGAGCTACGACGACCCATCGGTCCGGCCCCTGCTCGACCTCGAGGGGCTCAAGGCGTGGCGGGAGGGGCGGACCAGTGGGTACGCCCAGCTCGAGCGGGCGGTGGAGGAGGTGGGGTTCTACGACGGCGCAGGCAACGTCACCGCCGACGGTTATCGACCTTGACGACCTCGGCCTCGACCGGGGCGGCCACCTGCTGCTGAAGCGGGCGGTCGCCTCGGTCGACGTGGGCGAGCGGGTCGAGGTGCGAGGTGCGGCGCCCGACCTGGCCGTCCACGTGCGGGCCTGGTGCCGGTCGCAGGGGCACGGGTTCGACTGGCCCTACGTCGTCCGGGGCCCCGCCGACGGGGCGCGGCTGCGAGGGGCCGAGGTGGCCGGAGGCCCGACGTCGGTGGCCGACCGGGCCCCGTCCACGTGGGGGCTGGCCGCCCGAGGGGCGCTGGTGGAGGCCGGCGGGCCCGAGTTCCCCTTCTCTCTCGACGAGAAGTCGGCGGTGTGGACCGACGCCGCGGCCGGGATCTACCGCCAGGCCGTCGCCTCCCAGTGGGACCCCAACAGGGCCGTCGACTGGGACGAGCCGTTCGAGCTGCCCGAGGAGGTCGAGGCCGCCGTCGTCCAGGTCATGACCTACCTGATCGAGAACGAGAACGCGGCCCTGATGGTGCCGGCCCGGTTCCTGGGCCAGATCCACCCCCACTTCCGTGAAGTCGTGGCCGTGTTGGCCGTGCAGGTGGCCGACGAGGCCCGCCACGTCGAGGTCTTCACCCGCCGGGCCGAGCTGCGCGGAGGCCCGCTGGGGCTGTCCACGGCCGGCGGGCAGGCGTCGCTGCTGACCCTGCTCGAGGAGGCCGACTTCGCCCTGGCCCACTTCCTGCTCTCGGTCCTGGGCGAGGGCACGTTCCTCTCGCTGCTGTCGTTCCTCGAGCGCTACGCGCCCGACCCGGTCACCCGCCGGGTCACCCACCTGGCCCTGGCCGACGAGGCCCGCCACGTGGCCTTCGGCATGGCCCACCTCGAAGCGGTGCTGGCCGCCGACCCCGGCCTCCGGTCCCGCCTGGCCACCGCGGTCCGTCGCCGCCACGACGCCCTCAGCCACACCGCGGGGCTCAACGCCGAGGTGTTCGACGCCCTCGTGGTCCTCGCCGCCGGCGAGTTCACCCCGTCGGCCATCGCCGAGGGCTTCGCCCGGGTCCAGGCCCTCGAGGCCGACATGGACGAGGGGCGGCGGCGCCGGCTGGTCCGGCTGGGCTTCGCCCCGCCGGACGCGGCCGAGCTCGCCGAACTGCACACGCGCAACTTCATGTAACCCGGGGAAAGGCGACGGCGTCCCGGACACCGCCAGCGGTCTCCGGGCCTGGGAGGACGGTGGCGGTACCCGCAGGCCCGGAAAGCGAGGCTCAGCTCTTCGCGGCGCCCAGCTTGTCGGCCAGCTTGGCCACGGCGGCGACGACGGGGCCGCTGGGGTCGTATTCGATGAGGGGGATCTCGGCCCGGTCGGCGTCGAGGACCTCGGTGCTCCAGGGCAGCTCGCCCTCGAGAACGAGGTTGTGGCGCTCGCAGTACTCGGCTATGGCCGAGGCGTCCTCGGGCGAGCGCAGCTTGTTGGCCACCACGCCCACCCGCCCGATGGGCAGCTCACCGGCCAGGGCGGCCATGCGGCGGGCCGTCTCGAAGGAGCGGTAGTAGGGCTCGACGACCAGGAGCAGGGCGTCCACGTGACGGGTGGTGCCCCGGCTCAGGTGCTCGGGCGACGCCTCGAGGTCGAGGATCGACACGGTGTTGTCGAGCTCGTCGATGTCGGCCAGCAGCGCGCTCACCGTGGCGTGGGCCGAGCACAGACAGCCCTCGTCGGCGTGCTCGGGCATGGCCATCTTGAGGACGTGGACGTTGTCGGGCGCCATCCCCCCGTACCGGGTGACGACGTCCATGACCGGTTCCTTGAGGGCGGCCCTGCTTTCTCCAGGGGCGGCGGCGTTCAGCCGGCGGGACACCAGGCCCATGGGCAGGGGCTGGATGGCCTCGGCCCGCTCCCGGTCGATGCCGAGGGCGGTGGCCACGTTGGGGTTGCTGTCCCCGTCGACCACGATCACCTGGCGGCCCTCGCGGGCGAAGAGGCGGGCCAGGGTGGACGAGAGGGTGGTCTTGCCTGCCCCGCCTTTCCCAGCGACGGCGACGCGAAGCGAGCTCATGACGTCAGGTTCTCCGTTACATGGATTTCGGTGGAGGTCTCTTCGACGATCTTGTCGTACCGGGTCAGGTACGCGGAAAGGAAGCGGCGGCCCTCACGCAGGGCGCCGGCCCAGGCGTGGAGCCACTCGACGCCCTCGTCGGTCAGCTTGTAGCTGCGACGGGCGGGGCCGGCGGTGGAGTGCTCCCACCACGAGGCGACCAGGCCGTCCTGCTCCATCACCCGAAGGGCCCGGTAGAGGCCACCCGGGTCGACGTTGCGCAGGCCGAGCTGGGCGATCTGCTCCAGCAGGTCGTAGCCGTGGGCCGGCGTCTCGGCGATGAGAAGGAGGAGGCTGGCCCGCAGGTAGTTGCGTGGCAGTCCTCCCTGCGGCTCTTCGGTGCTACGTCCCTTCATGGCCCCCCCTGCGACGTGGTGAACGGTGTCTGTCTGCAGTATCGGTCAGTGCTGGTGCTCTTGGGCGTGCATTGCGCGGTCGCGGGCGCACGCCTCGGCCTCGTCGGGCGAGTTGTGGCACCAGCAGTCGGGGCTGCACTCGCCGTGGGTCGGCTTCATGAGCTCCTCGAAGGAGGCGGCGAACTCGAGCCCGCCCTCCCGGGCACCGGCCTCGGAGAGCTTGTAGCGGTCGCCGACCCGCTCGACGTAGCCCTCCTCGAGCAGGCGGTCGAGGTACTGGACGCCGACGTGGGCGTCGACCCCGAGGAAGCGCTCGAGCAGCGTGGCGTCGACCTGGTCGCCGAAGCCCTCGCCCTTCAGCCAGAACATGACCTGGAGGATCTCGCTGCGCCAGTAGAGGGCGCGCAAGGCCTCGGACTTCGGTGGGTGCATCACTTCTTCCACTGAGCCTCCTGGAAGTCAGTGCCTTCGGGGACGACGCCGAGGTTCAACGCGTTTGGAGCTCGCCGATTCCCACCAATCTTTCCTGACGGCGGGACCAGATAGGTGTAGTCTACACTTACTAATCGAGGAAAACGGGGGGAAACTTTCTATGCCGCCGACCAAGGGCCGGGCTTCGTCGTCGTCCTCTTCCGCTCCCACGATCCGTCGGCGAACCGCAAGCGGGTCGCGCGAGATCGTGCTGCCGGAGGACCCTGAAGGTACCGTCGTACCGGGGGGTGCACCGGGCATCGAGGACTGGCGGGAGAACCCGCTCGACCCGATGGCCCCCATCGGCATCCGCTCCCGGGCCGTCGAGCCCGACTCGAGCCGCATCCGCCTGGGCCCGCTGGAGAAGATCTACCTGATCTGGATGGTGGGTGGCTCCTGCGAC
>DATAAD010000087.1:0-67661 GCA_036260295.1 Acidimicrobiales bacterium
CATCGCCACCCGGGCCGACATCGAGGCCTTCCTCCGGCGGGTGCCGGGCAACCCGCTCGAGGAGGGGTGGCGGCCGAGCTGGTCGGGGCCAGCGCGGGCCGGATCGTCGCCGGCAAGGCCGCCGTGGCCTACGACGGCAAGGGGAGGCTCGTCCTCGTCGACCTCGACCCGTGAGCGGGAAATGGGACGCCGTCCGAAGGTTCGCCCTGTCCCTCCCCGGGGCGGCGGAGGACTTCCCGTGGGGCGAGACGGTGATCAAGGTCCCGAGGAAGCCCGGCGTCCCGCCCTGGATGAAGGACGGGGGCGTCTACGGGCCGATGTTCCTGTGGATGGGGCGAAGGGACGCCGACGCGCCCTTCGTGTGCGTCAAGCTGACGACCTCCTACGAGGAGGCGGTGGCCGTCGCCTCCGCCGAGCGGACGACGATCAGCGGGCTGGGGCAGTGGGGCTGGCTCACGGTGCGCCTGGCCGAGGCCGACGTGGCCCTTGTGTGTGACTGGGTCGAGGAGAGCTACCGAAACGTGGCGCCCAGGCGGTTCGTGGCCGAGCTCGACGCTCGTCCGTGAGCGAATCTCAAGGCATGTCCTCCTCGATGACGAGACGGGCGAGGCGCCTCGGGGCCACCAGGGTGTAGGAGGTGCGCACCCACTCCTCGATCTGCTGCCACCGGTCCTCGCCGGCGGTGTCGTCGACGGTCAGGGCGATCCAGCCGTGGCGGCCGAGGCCGTAGCCGGTGGGCTCCACGTCGGCGTCGGTGGCCACGACGGCAGCGGCCTCCTCCTTGGGCAGCTTCAACGAGAGCTGGCGGGCGGCCTGGTCGCTGAAGACGAAGTTCTTGCCGTTCACCCGGAACGTGGGGTGGTCGCCCCACTCCTCGATGTCGACCCGCTCGGCCTCGGGCAGGCGGGCGACGATGCGCTCCAGGCGCTGCATGTTGTCCATCGGCTCAGGACCAGGGCGTCTGGGGACGGGGCTGGAGGACGCCGTCGATGGTCAGGACCACCTTCTCGTTGAACAAGGCGACCAGGTTGGCGATGCGGGGGCATTCGGGGACGGGCTCCGGGTACGACCAGGCCAGGTCGCGGTGCAGCTCGCTGCCCGCACGCACCGACCAGTACCGGGCCGTGCCCTTGTACGGGCACCGGCTCACCGTGTCGGACGGCTCCAGCTTCTCCCAGAACACGTCGTGCACGGGCAGGTACCAGCGCGTCGGCAGCGAGGTCTCGAACAGGGCGTGGGGCAGGCGCGACTCGGCTACCAGCTCACCGGCCACCTCGACCCGGACGTGGCGCTCGCTGGGCACGGCGTCGACCCGGTGGGTGGGGACGCGGGCGTGGACCTCGACCTCCTGGGCCTCCTCGAACCACCGCAGCCGGCCGTCCCAGGGGAAGGTCCAGTGGCCGTCGAGGGAGGCCAGAGCCGGGGGAGGGGCCCGGAACAGCTGGGCGCCCCGCTCGATCACCCGGCCGTCCACTCGCACGTCGTGGTCGACGAGGAACCCACCCGAGCCCACGGGCGAGGGTGAGAGCAGGTCGGTGCGCACGTCGTCGGCGGGGAGGCAGTAGGTGGGCAGCATGCCGGGCCCGTACCAGCTGAGGAGCTGGGCCCGCCGGCTGTCGGCGATCCATGTGTCGCCTGCCTTGACCCGGACCCACCGCGGCGAAGGCTCCACATGGGGCGCCGGCGGCTCGAACGCGTCCATGCCCAGAACCCTAGGCGGGGGGCTCCAGTCCTCGGATGGCCACGCCGAGCATGTGGTCGAGCAGACGGTCATGGTCGGGCCACGGGAAGTCCGGGCGGGCGATGAGCAGCGACGTGATCCCGTGCACGGTCGACCAGAGGCCGGTGGCGACCAGGAACGGGTCGCCGGCGGAGAGAAGGCCGGCGTCCATGGCCCGGGCCACGTCCTCCACCAGGTGGGAGAAGGCCGTCATGCCCGGAAGCTGGTCGAGCTCCCGTTGCGGGCGCTCGGCCCCGGGCCGGGTCATGAACAGGATGCGGTAGTGCTCGGGGTTCTCCAACCCGAAGCGCACGTAGGCCCGGCCCCGGGCCCGGAGCGCCTCCAGCGGGTCGTCGACCCCGCGCGCCGCCTCCTCCAGGTACCGGTCGAAGTCCTGGAACCGGGCCTCGCACACCGCGGCCAGCAGCTCGGTCTTGTCGGCGAAGTGGAGGTAGATGGACGGGGGGGTGACGCCTGCGGCGTCGGCGATGGCCCGGATGGACACCGCCCCCTCGTCGCCGGTCTTGATGAGCAGCTTCTCGGCCGCGGCCATGATCTCGGCCCGCAGCAGCTCCCCCTCGCCCCGCCGGGCCCGGGCTCGCTTGGTGGCGCCGGTCATGCCCCCACTTTCTCACGAGGGGCCGCCGGGGCCGGGGTCTCCCCGCCGTGGCCCTCGGAGATGCCGAAGCGGCCGTGGAAGCGGCGCAGGGGGGGCGGGGCCCACCAGTTGGCCCGGCCGGCCAGCCGCATGAAGGCGGGGACGAGAGCCGCCCGGATGAGGGTGGCGTCGAGGATCACGGCCAGGGCCAGGCCCAGCCCGAACAGCTTTATGAAGGTGACGTGCGAGGTGGCGAAGGCCAGGAAGACGACGGCGAGGAGGGCGGCGGCGGCGGTGACGATGCGGCCCGTCCGCTCGAGGCCCAGGGCCACCGACGACACGTTGTCGCCCGAGACGTCGTACTCCTCCTTGATCCGGGACAGCAGGAACACCTCGTAGTCCATGGACAGGCCGAAGGCGATGCAGAACATGAGGATCGGCATCGTCGTGGCGATGGTGCCGGTGGCGGTGAAGTCGAGGAGGCCCGACAGGTTGCCCTCCTGGAAGATCCACACCATGGCCCCGAAGGTGGCCGACAGGCTGAGCAGGTTCACCACGATGGCCTTGAGCGGCACCAGCAGCCCACCGGTCATGAGGAACAGGGCGACGAACGTCACCAGGGCGATCAGGGCACCGGCCAGCGGCATACGTCCGAACAGCGACTCCTTGGAGTCGACCAGCTCGGCGGAGGCGCCGGCCACCTCGACCTCGAAGGGCGCGGGCACGTCGCGCACCGCCTCGACCAGGTCCTCGCCGGCCTCGGAGTAGGGCTCGACGGCGGGGACGACGGAGAACCACGTCCCCCGGTCGCCGGCGAAGCGGGCCGACGCATCGTTGGGCGGTGCCACCTGCTGGCCGCCGATGTACGAGCCGGTCGCGGCGTCGACCCGCGCCGCGCCCGGGGCCCGCGACAGGTCGGCGGCGTAGCCGTCGACGGCAGCGGGATCGATGAGGGCATCGACGGCGACCACCGAGAGGGCACTGGCCTCGTTCGAGGTGAAGTTGGTGCGGATGGCGTCCTGGACCTGCCGGCTCGTCGCCGTGGCCGGCAGGACCCGGTCGTCGGGCAGCCCGAAGGCGATGCGGAAGAAGGGGGCGCCCAGGAACACGAGGAGCAGGATCACGGCGGCGGCCACCGGGACGGGGCGGCGCATGACGGCCACCGCCGCCCGGTGCCAGAACCCGGTGCCCTCGGCCTTGGCCGGCCGGCGCCAGAGGACCCACTTGTCGACCCGGTGGCCGAGCACGGCGAGGAGGGCGGGGAGCACGACGACGGCGCCCACCGCGGCCAGGGCGACCACGGCGATGCCGGCGTAGGCGAACGACCGGAGGAAGGTCAGGGGGAAGACGAGCATGGCCGCGAGGGAGACGGCGACGGTGACGGCGCTGAAGACCACCGTGCGTCCCGCCGTCTTCACGCTGCGCTCGATGGCGTCGGCCGGCGCCAGCCCGGCCCGCAGCTCCTCGCGGTAGCGGGAGACGACGAACAGGCTGTAGTCGATGGCCAGCCCCATTCCCATGGCCGTCGTCAGGTTGAGGGCGTAGATGGAGACGTCGGTGAAGGCGGTCAGGAGGCGCAGCACCAGGAACGTCCCGATCACGGCCAGGGCGCCGATGGCCAGGGGCAGCGAGGCGGCCACCACGCTGCCGAAGACGACGACGAGGAGGATGAGGACGATGGGGAGACTGATGAGCTCGGCCCGCACCAGGTCGTGCTCGATCTGCTCGCTGACCTGGCGGAACACCTCGGCGAAACCGCCGACGGCCACGGTGACCTCGCCCCCGGTGCGGGTGTACTTCGGCGAGAGGACCTCGATCCGGTCCATGACCTCGTCTTCGTTGCCGTCGATGGTCGCCAGGACGAGGGCCTGGCGCCCGTCGTTGCTCCTGAGGGGAGGGGGCGACCCGAGCGTCCAGTAGGAGAACGACTGGGCGATCCCTTCCTCGGCCCCCAGCTCGGCGGTGAGGGCCGTGCCGGCGGCGGCCGCGGCCGCGCTGTCCACCGAGCCCGCGTTGGCGGTGACCAGGAGGACGAGGTTGGGGTTCCGGGCGCCGAAGGCGTCCTCCAGCGCCTCCCGGGCCTGGGTCGACTCGGCCCCCGGGTCCTCGAAGCCCCCGCCGGTCAGGTGCCGGGCCACCCCTCCGCCCGCGGCGCCGGCCACGACCATGGCCAGCAGGGCGGCGACCAGGACGGCCACCCGGCGACGGACGACGAACCGACCGAGCGCTGCCAGCATTTGCCTGACCTCCGCTAGCTTAACCCCGATAAGTTAGCGGCATTATGCTCCGCCCCAGCGCGGCTGTCCAGAGGAACGGGCCAAAAAAAAAGGCCCCCGGAAAAGGGGGCGGGCAGGGGCCTCGACTGGCGGAGGCCCCTGCCCGGGAGGGGGTTGTTCACACCGCGCTGCGGCGCAGAGAACTCGTACCCCCCAGGGCCGAAGGTCCAAACCTGCTCTCGAAGAATTTTTTCTGGGTAGATCTCGGGCATGTTCCAGAGCGTGGACAAAGACGAGGTGCGGCGGCTCTTGGACGACGGTGCCCAACTGGTGGAGGTCCTCGAACCCCGCCAGCACCGCCTGGCCCACCTCCCCGGTGCGGTCTCCATCCCGGCCTGGGAGCTGACCCGGGAGCGGGCCCAGGAGCTGGACCGCGACCGCCCGATCGTGGTCTACTGCTTCGACACGCTCTGAGACCTCAGTCCCCGGGCAGCGTGCCTGCTCGAGCTGTACGGGTTCACCGACGTCTACGACTACGTGGACGGCAAGGTCGACTGGATGGCCTACGGCCTGCCCGTCGAGGGGGAGGACGGGCCCTTCGTGGGCCAGCAGGTGCAGCCCGTGGCCACGTGCGAGGTGGGCGCGACCGTCGCCGACGCCCGCCGGGCCCTGGAGGAGTCGGGTGAGGACCTGCTCGTGGTGGTGGCCGAGGGGCTGGCCGTGGGCCAGGTCGAGGCCGACGAGCTTACCCAGCACGCCGAGGAGGAGCCCCTGCTCGACGTCATGTCCCCCGTCCCGTCGACCTACCGGCCGAGCGTGACCGTGGAGGCGCTGGCCGAGGACGGAGGCGACGGACGGCACCTGGTCACCACGTCCGACGGCCGGCTCCTGGGAGCGGTGACGATCGAGGCGCACGACCACGAGCACGACCACGACCGGTTCGAGAGGGACCTCACCGAGCTGATGGCGGCCATCGGGGAGCGCTTCGGCGACCGCGAGCCCAGCGAGGACGAGCTCCGGGGCTTCCTGCGGGAGCGCCTGGTCTCGGAGGGCCGGAGCGAGGAGGAGGCCGACCGCTTCCTGGGCGAGATGCAGACCGGTTGACAGGTACCGCCCGGGTGGGCTGCTCGGGATGGGTCTACAAGCACTGGCGTGGGCCCTTGTACCCGCCCGACCTGCCCGCGAAGCGGTGGTTCGAGCACTACGCCGGCCTGTTCGACACCGTCGAGGTCAACAACAGCTTCTACCGGCTGCCCACCGAGGCCGCGGTCGAGGGGTGGGCGGCCCAGGCCCGGCCCGGGTTCACCTACGCCCTGAAGCTCGGCCAGTTCGGCTCGCACCGGATGAAGCTCAAGGACGCCGCCTCCTGGCTCCCGAACCACGTGGACCGGCTGGAGCGGCTCGGCAAGGCGGCGGGCCCCACCCTGGTCCAGCTCCCGCCCCGGTGGAAGCGCAACGCCGAGCGCCTCGACGAGTTCCTGGCCGCGGCGCCCAAGACCTACCGCTGGGCGGTGGAGCTCCGGGAACCGTCGTGGCTGCACGACGAGGTCTACGAGGTCCTCCGACGCCACGACGCCGCCTTGTGCGTCCACGACCTCCTGGCCGGCCACCCGTGGGAGCTCACCGCGGGCTGGACCTACGTCCGCTTCCACGGCCCCGACGCCCTGGAGCGCAAGTACCAGGGCCGGTACGGCCCCGATCGGCTGGACCGCACCGCCGAGCGGCTCTCGGGCTGGCTGGCCGAGGGCCGCGACGTCTACGCCTACTTCAACAACGACGACTCGGGGTTCGCGGTGGAGGACGCCCGCTGGCTGGCCGAGCGGCTGGCCACCAGGAATAGTTGACTGCTCAACCAGGTTGGAGGAGGCATGCCCGTCACCCGTCTGAACCACGCCGTCCTCTACGTGCGAGACGTCGCACGGACCCGGGAGTTCTACGAGACCGTCCTCGGGTTCCGCACCCTCATCTGGGCCCCCGGCCAGGCCGCCTTCTTCCAGGCCCCCGGCTCGACCAACGACCACGACCTGGGCACCTTCCAGATCGGGTCGGGCGCCGGCCCGTCCACCGCCGGGCGGAGCACCGTCGGCCTCTACCACCTGGCCTGGGAGGTCGACACCCTCGCCGAGCTGGCCCGCATCCGCGACGTGCTCATCGAGCGGGGCGCCCTCACCGGGGCGTCGGACCACGTCACCACCAAGGCCCTCTACGCCCGGGATCCGGACGGGATCGAGTTCGAGGTGTCCTGGCTCGTCCCCGCCGACCTCATCACCCACGAGATGCGGGAGGCGACCCGCACCCTCACCCGGCCCCGCCCCCTCGACCTCGAGGGCGAGATCGCCCGCTACGGGGCCGACACCCGGGGCGGGGTGGGCGTGTCCATCCCCGTGGGGTAGGGCGGGCCCACTCGCTCGGCGGGCGGGCAGCGCGAACGTGGCCCGTGGGATCACCGGGGTCCCCTTGGGGGCGGCGGGCACCAATGGGGTAGAGACCGGCCCATGGCCGACCGACCGCAGGACGACGACACCGCCATCCGCTCCGCCCCCGGGGCCAGCGGCCCCGGCGAGCCCGGCTACGAGGGCGACGTCTCCGTGGGCGACGAGGGGGCGGCCGCCGGCCCCGAGTCCTACCAGGACCCTTTCGGCCGTCCCGACAGCGCGCCGTCCTAGTCCGGGGACGGCATGGGCATCGGCTTGGCCGACGCCATCCGCTCCGGGGTCCAGTAGCCGGGGTCGTAGGGCAGCACAGGCGAGCTGACGGGCGTGTCCGGGCCCTGTGTCGGCGCCTTGCTCGCCGGCGGGCGGGACGTCGGCACCGGCTCCTCGACCGCAGGCACGTCGGCCGCCGGTCGGTCGGAACCCCGGGCCGTTCGGCCGGGCGACGCCACCGGCTCGTCGGAGGGCGGTGCCGGCGGCACCGAACCCGGCTCGGCGCTGCCGGTGTCGTCGGTCATCGCCGGCGCCGGCTCGGCCGGCGAAGATCCGACGTCCTCCCCGCCGGTCGCCATCGGGCTCCACAGGGCGAGCACGGCGACGACCGCAGCAACGGCGACCGTCGCCGCCATGCCGGCTTTCGTCGAAGTTCGCATGCCTCTTGGACGGTCGGGGTCACCGCGGAAGTTCCCGGCCGGGTAGAACCGTGTACGTGGAGCGGGGGCTGCCGAGCGGCGAGCTGGCCGCCGGCGGGCCCCCCCGCCGGCTCACCGTCGCCGGCTCCGACCTGCTGCTGGTCCGGCTGGCCGGTGGCCGGGTGGTGGCGTTCACCGCCAGCTGCCCGCACCAGCGCACCGACCTCGACGGGGCGACGTTCGTCGACGGGTGGGTGCGTTGCCCCCTCCACCTGTACGAGTACGACCTCGAAACGGGGGAGAACGTCGTCCCCACCCGCCAGCTCGGCCCCGGGGAGCTGAGGAAGGCGGCGCCCGGCTACCTGCGCGTCCACCCGGTGGAGGAGCGCGACGGATGGATCTGGGTGAGCGAGGAGCCGAGGCCGCCACCCCCTTCCTGGCGCCCTCCCGTCGCCGGCCCCCCGCCCGCGGCTCCCGACGGCGTGGTGAGCGTGGCCCGGGGTGCCACCTTCGAGCTGCGCCTTCCGACGGCGCCCCAGCCCGGCTTCGTCTGGCGGGTGGACACCGACGGCTCGGTGCTGGCCGTGGTCGGGCAGCGCTCCGAAGGGGGCGAGCACCTGGTCCGGCTGGCGGCGGGCGCCCCCGGCCGGGCGACGGTCCGCTGCACCTACGCCCGCCCGTGGGACCGCCAGGCGGCGGAGATCCGGACCTACGAGGTGTGCGTCTACTCGTAGGAGATGGCGGCCAGCACGTCGAGCCTGGCCGCCCGGCGGGCGGGGAAGACGGCGGCGACCACGCCGGCGATGCCCGCCAGGAGCACGTAGAAGACGAGCTGGCCGCCGGGGACGACCACGTTCTCGATGCCCTGGCTGTCGAGGTCGGTGACCAGCGCCCACCCGAAGAACACCCCGACGGCGAGGCCGAGGACGGCGCCGAGCACGGCGATGATCACCGACTCCCCCCGGATCATCGACCGGACCTGGCGGCGCGACATCCCCACCGCCCGCAGCAGGCCGATCTCGCGGGTCCGCTCGAAGATCGACAGGGCGAGGGTGTTCACGATCCCGACCAGGGCGATGATGATCGACAGCATGAGCAGGGCGGTGACCAGGCCGAGGATCTGGTCGACCTGGTTCTCCTGCTCCTCCTTGAACTCGGCCTGGTCCCGCAGCTCCACGTTGGGGAAGTCGGCGGTGACCCGCTCGATGGCGGCCCGGGCGGCAGCGGGGCTCGCCCCCTCGGCCACCGTGGCCAGGACGACGAAGTCGAGCCGGTCGGTGAAGTTGGCGTCGAAGGTGGCCGTCGAGACCAGGTAGTTCCCGAGCAGCTGGTTCTGGGCGAACGTCCCGGCGATCCGCAGCTCGCGGTCGCCGGTACGGGCGAAGGTCATGGGCAGGACGTCGCCGATGGCCAGGTCCTGCTCCTCGAGCTCGTCCTCGTCGACGAGGACCTCCCCCCGGGCCAGGCCACCGAAGTCCCCGCCGGTGACGTCCACCTTGAGCACCTCCCCGACGGTCGCCGGGTCGCCGGCGTAGACCGTCCTGCGCTCGCCCTGGTACCGCCACTCACCGGTCTGCAGCGCGGAGACGGCGCCGATCTCGGGCTGGGCGGCCAGGCGGGGCGCCAGCTCGGGGCTGATGGTGGGGACGAACTGCTGCGTGCTGACGATGAAGTCGGCGGCCAGGTACTCGTCGACGATGCTGGCCGAGGCGTCCTTGATCGACGCGGCGAGCACGCTCACGCAGGCGACGAGGGCCAGGCCCACGGTGAGGGCGGCGGCCGTCGACGCCGTCCGGCGGGGGTTGCGGATGGCGTTCTCGCGGCCGAGCTTCCCGGAGACGCCGGCCATGCGGGGGAGCGGCGCCCCGATGGCGAGGGCCATGGGGCGGGCGGCCAGCGGGCTGAGCAGGGCCACGCCCACGAACACCAGCGCGGCGCCGAGGCCGACCAGCGACAGGGTGCCGCCCCCGCCGGCGAACAGGCCGTACAGCAGGGCGGCCCCGCCCAGGGCGGTGACGACGGCGCCGGCGACCGAGCGCCGGCGCAGGGGCCCGCCCTGCTCCACACCGCCGCCGCGGAGGGCGGCCATGGGCGGGATCCGCGACGCCCGGCGGGCCGGAGCGATCGACGAGAGCACGGTCACGACCACGCCGACGACGAGCGAGGCGACGATCGTCCGCGGCTTCACGACGGCGCCGGCGGCGGGGAGGTCGATGCCGAAGGCCTTCAGCAGCTCCTGCAGGCCGATGGCGACCAGCACCCCGAGCCCCAGGCCGACCAGCGAGGCGAACAGGCCCACGAGGAACGCCTCGGCGATGACCGACACCATCACCTGCCCGCGGCTGGCGCCCAGCGCCCGCAGCAGGGCCAGCTCCCGGGTGCGCTGGGCGACGAGGATCGAGAAGGTGTTGAGGATGATGAAGCCGCCGACGAAGAGCGAGATCCCGGCGAAGACGAGCAGGGCGGTGGAGAAGAATCCGAGGGCCTGCTGCACGGCGTCGGCGCTCTCGTCGGCCACCTGCTGGCTGGTGACGACCTCGGTCCCTTCGGGGACGGCGCTCTGGAGCCGGTCGCGCAGCTCCAGGGCGGGCACCCCCTCGGCCGCCTTGACCTCGATGCTGTCGAACCGGCCCGGCTTGTTGAAGACGCGCTGCGCCGTCTCGAGGTCGAAGATGGCCAGCGTGGCCCCGGCCAGGTTGTCGGCCTCGCCGAAGCCAGTGATGCCGACGACGGTGAACTCCTCGGGCGGCCCGCGGAACAGGAGCTTGACCCGGTCGCCGACGGCGAAGTCGTGGTCCCGGGCGGTGACCGCGTCGACGACCACCTCGCCGTCGCCCCGCGGTTCCCGCCCCGAACGCAGACGGAGCGGGGAGAGCTCCGGCTCGGTCCAGTTGAAGCCGAGGGTGGGGGCGCCGGTGGTGGTCACCGCCTTGTTCCGTTCGTCGACGAACTGGGCGTAGCCGCCGACGGTCGGGGCCACCACCTCCACCCCCGGCACCCTCCGTACCGTGTCCAACAGGGTGGCCGGGACGGTGTCCCGGGCCGTCTCGGGGCCCGAGTCCTCCCCGAACCCCGAGGCGGCCCGGACGGAGACGTCGACCCCTGCCGAGATCTCGGTGAAGAGGTTGTCGAAGGTCTTGCTGATGGTGTCGGTGAGCACGAACGTGCCGGCCACGAAGCTCACCCCCAGCACCACGGCCATGGCGGTGAGGGACAGGCGCAGCTTGTGGGCGAGCAGGCCCTTGACGATCGCCCGGCCCACGCCTAGTCCCCGAAGCTCTTCATGCGGTCGAGCACGCGGTCGGCGGTGGGAGCAGTCATCTCGTCGACGATGCGGCCGTCGCCGAGGAACACCACCCGCTCGGCGTACGACGCCGAGACCGGGTCGTGGGTCACCATGACGACGGTCTGGCCGAACTCGGCCACCGACTGCTGCAGGAACCCGAGCACCTCGGCGCTGGCCCGCGAGTCGAGGTTGCCCGTCGGCTCGTCGGCGAAGACGATGCTCGGCCGCGAGGCCAGGGCCCGGGCCGCGGCCACCCGTTGCTGCTGGCCGCCGGACAGCTCCGACGGCCGGTGCGACAGCCGGTCGCGCAGCCCGACCGTGTCGATCAGGCGCTCGACCCACTCCTGGTCGGGCTTCCGGCCGGCGATGTCCATCGGCAGGGTGATGTTCTCCCCCGCGGTGAGCGTGGGCACCAGGTTGTAGGCCTGGAAGATGAAGCCGATCCGGTCGCGGCGGAGCCGGGTCAGCTCCTTGTCGCCGAGGGCGGACAGCTCGGTGTCGCCCACGAACACCCGCCCCGACGTGATGCTGTCGAGCCCCGCCATGCAGTGCATGAGCGTCGACTTGCCTGAGCCGGACGGCCCCATGATGGCGCTGAACTGGCCCGGGGCGAAGTCCACGGACACGCCGTCGAGAGCCCGCACGGAGGCGTCGCCCTGGCCGTAGACCTTGACCAGGTCGATCCCGCGGGCCGCGGGCGTCGACCGCGTGGGGTCGGGGACGGATGGTCGCATGGCGGTTGTCATCTCTTGGCGGAGTCCCATCGGAAGAGTCGGACGGCGAGGACGGAGCCGGCCACGGTCCAGGCCAGCAGCCCCCGCAGGTCGCTGCCGTTGAAGCCGAGGCCGGTGGTGCGGGGGTCGAAGGCGTACTGGAGGCCGTCGGCCAGGCGCTGCATGGGGAACAGCTCGGCGAGGGTCGTCAGCCACGCCGGCGCGGCGTCGATCGGGAAGAAGATCCCGGAGACGAACAGCAGCGGGAAGATCGAGAAGTTGACGATGGCGGGGGCGGCGTCGGCGTTGGGGCACAGGCCGCTGACGGCCAGGCCCAGGGCGCAGAAGCAGGCGGCGCCGAGAGCGAGGGTGACGAAGAGCCCCGCCGACGTGCTCGTGCGGAACTCCACGCCGAAGGCCGCCACGCCCAGGCCGACGGTGAGGAAGAGGAGGAGGAAGGTGATGACGACGGAGGATGCCACCTGCCCGGCCAGGTAGGCCCAGGTGGGCACCGGCGTACCTCGGACCCGCTTGAGGATCCCGAAGTCGCGGTTCACGGTCATGCGGATGGCCAGGTTGGTGTAGCAGGCGGAGATGAGGCCGAAGGCGACGATGCCGGGGACGAAGAAGGTGACGAAGGAGATGCCGCCCCGCTCCTCGATGCGCTGGCCCGAGTTGAGGGTCGAGAAGATGACCAGGAACAGCAGGGGGAAGGCGAAGGTGAACACCGCTCCTGCCGGGTTGCGCCAGAACGCCTTCTGCTCGAACCGGAGCTGGCGGGCGGCGATGGCGAGGTCGCCCGTCATCCGCCCTGGGCGGCGGTGAGCTCGAGGTACACGTCCTCGAGGGTCGGCCGGGTGACGGAGAGCCCTCGCAGCTCGACGCCCCGCTCCAGGGCCCAGCCGGTCAGGGTGTGCAGGACGGGGGTGGGGTCGACGGTGCGCACGACCACCCCCCGGTCGTCGACGACGAGGGTCGCCGCCGCCCCGAGGTCGGGGAGGGCGGCGTCGCGGGGCACGACGAAGCGGATCTCGCTGGCCCGGTTGCGCCCGGCCAGCTGGTCGGGCGGCCCCTCGGCCACGATGCGGCCGGCGGCGATCACGGCCACGCGGTCGGCCAGGACCTGGGCCTCGTCCATGTAGTGGGTGGTGAGGAAGATGGTCTTGCCCAGCGACCGCAGGTTGCGGATCACCTCCCACGCCTCCCGCCGGGCCGAGGGGTCGAAGCCGGTGGTCGGCTCGTCTAGGAAGACCAGCTCGGGGTCGCCGGCCAGCCCCAGGGCCAGGTCCAGCCGCCGTCGCTGGCCGCCGGAGAGCTCCTTGACGACCTCGTCGCGCTTGGCCTCCAGCCCGGTCAGGGCCAGCAGGTCGTCGACCGGCCGCGGCCGAGGGTAGTAGCCGCAGTAGAGCTCGAGCACCTCGGCCACCTTCAGGAACCGCTCCACGCCGGTCTCCTGGAGCACGATGCCGATGCGCTCGCGCAACCTCCGCTCGCCGCCCGCCGGGTCGTGGCCGAGCACCTCCACCTCTCCCGCCGACCGCTGCCGGTACCCCTCGAGGATCTCCACGGTGGTCGTCTTGCCGGCACCGTTCGGGCCGAGGAACCCGAACACCTCCCCCTCGGCCACGTCGAAGTCCACGCCGGCCACCGCCTCGACGATGCCGTAGGACTTCCGCAGGCCGCGGACCCGGATGGCCGACATGAAACAGACTCCTCAGCTCCGACGGGATCCCAACCCCGGTCGACTCTACCGACGCGCCGGCCGGTACCTTCGTCGCCATGTGCGGACGCATCGTGGTCGCCCGGCCGGTCGACGTGCTGGCCGGCTACTTCGGCGCCGCCGAGGTGGTGGCCTCCGAGCGCCCGCCGAGCTGGAACGTGGCGCCGGGCGCCGAGATCCTCGCCGTGGCCGGCACCTCGTCGGGACGGCGGCTGGGCACCATGCGCTGGGGGCTGGTGCCGTCGTGGTCGACCGACCCCGAAGGCGGGCCCCGGCCGGTCAACGCTCGCGTCGAGGGGCTGCTCGACCGGCCCACCTTCGCCGAGCCCCTGGCCCGCCGCCGCTGCCTCGTCGTGGTCGACGGGTTCTACGAGTGGCGCCGGCCGGCCGGCGGTCCCAAGCAGCCCTACCTGCTCGACCGGGCCGACGGGTCGGAGGAGCCCTTCGCCCTCGCCGGCCTCTGGGACCGCCACGACGGGCAGGTGACGTGCGCGGTCGTCACCGGCCCCGCCGACGACGAGCTGGCCTGGCTGCACGACCGCATGCCGGTCCGCCTCGACCGCGACCAGTGGGACGCCTGGCTCGACCCGACCAGCCGCGACGTCGACCGGTTGCTGAGCCTGCTGCGCGCCCCGGCCACGGTGCGGCTGCGGGCCCGGCCGGTGGGCTATCTGGTCAACAACGCCCGCAACGACGGCCCCGAGCTGGTCGAGGTCCTCCCCGGGGAGGTCCAGTCACCTCTCCTCTGACCCCGGCCAGGCGGCGAGCGGGGCGTAGTCGCCGATGATCGCCGCCTCGGCCTCGGGCGGGAGCACCTCGTCCAGCTCGAAGCCGGGACCGCCGATGTCGACGGTGACCATCAGCAGGTAGTGGTTGAGGTTCGACCAGGTGTCGGCGCCGTGCAGCTCGACGCGCTGGGCGTTCGCCGACCTCCGCGGCCCCCGCTCCAGCAGTGCGGCGAGCCTGGGGGAGACGTAGTCGAGGAACTCCTGGCGGTACCGGGACTCCTCCTCCATCTCCTCGTCGGCCAGCTCCCCGCCGCCGCCCCTGCCCTCCTCGAGCGCGCCTCTCGGCGGCATGTCGACACGGACCACCCACGTTGCCATGACCGAGGCCCCCTCTCGCGGATCGCCGCATGGTAGATCGGCGGGCGCGAGACGGCCTCCCTGCCGTATGGGCCTCCGGGTGACCGGGAGCCCCACCGGGTTTTGAGGGCCGCCCCGGATGGGCCCTCGGCGCCTCGCTCGCGACCCTCCGGGCATGGAGGTCGACGCCGTCCGCCGGGAGTGGGGCGGGCCGGCGGTGGTCGCGGCCACCCTGGCCGTTTCCGCCGCCGCCGGGTTACTGGGCCTCGCCGGTATCCTCGGGCGCCTGGCTCGGAAGCGCCCTGGTCTGCGGTCTCGTCCTGCACGCCGCCGGCGACCCGCAGGGACGCGCGCCGGGCTGGCCATGGTGTTCCTGCTGCCGGCCTCGTGGGTGCTCGGCTCGGTGCTGCTGCCGTCGGCGTCGGCGCTGGCTCTCACCGCGCTGACTCCGGTGCGGCCGTCGCCCTGGCCCGCCCGGCCGATCGCGTCTTCGTCACCGACTCCGCCGCTGCCGCCCACGACTTCTCGTCGAACCGAACGGAGGAACGTTGTCGCAGAGGAACGTGAACAGGATCGGGGTGATCGTCGCCGTGGTCCTGGGGGCGATCGGCCTGGTCGCCGTCGCCGTCTTCGTGGTCGTGGCCATCCTCATGCAGGGCATGGGGAGCAACAAGTGACCGCCCGCGCCGCCCGCGTCGTCGTGATGATGATCCGGCCGCCGGTCGCGGTCGTCATCCTGCTCTTTGCCGCCATCGGCATGGCCCAGGCCGGCCGGGGCGACGCCCTCCACCCCCTGTTCACCGTCGTCCCGCTGATCCTGGCCGGGTGGTTCGTCAACGCCACCGTCCTGAACGACCTGGGCGACGAGGCCGTGGACCGGGTCAACCTGGCCGACGCCCGCGGCCGCCCCCTCGTCTCCGGAGACGCCACCCGCGCCGAGTTGCAGGCGCTGGGCCGGATGGCGGCCGCCGCTTCTGTCGCCGCCGCCCTCGCCGTGAACTGGCGGGTGGCGGCCGTGGTGGCCGGCGGCCTGCTCCTGAACGTGGCCTACTCGGTCCGCCCCCTCAGGCTGTGCGACCGCGGCATGCTGGCGCCCCTGGTCCTCCCGGCCGGGTTCGTGGCCCTGCCGTACCTGGTCGGTCTGCTGACCGTGCAGCCGTCCGTCGGACGGGAGGACGCCCTGCTCCTCGCGGCCATGTACGTCACGTTCGTCGGCCGCATCATGCTCAAGGACTTCCGCGACGTCCGGGGCGACGCCATGTTCGGCAAGCGCACGTTCCTCGTCCGTCACGGCCGGGAGGCGACGTGCCGGTTGAGCGCCGTCCTGTGGACGGCGGGCACCGCCGGGCTCCTGCTCGTGCTCCCGCGGCGCCCGCTGCTCGTCGCCGCTCTGGCCGCGCTGCTCGGCTGCACCCTCCACGGCCTGCGCCGGCTGGTGGCCACCAGCGGACGGGTGGCCGAGCAGGTGGTGATCGGCGCCATCGCCCAGACCGGGCGGGGCACGGCGATCCTCCTGCTCGCCCACCTGACCATGGTCGGCAAGGGCTGGTCCGACCCCGCCCAGGCGCTGGTCGTCGTCACCCTCACCCTGCTCTACGCCGGCCTGTACGCGGCCACGCTCTCCGAGGGCGACAGGGTGCTCGCCATCCGGCCCTACTGAGCGAGGGTGACCTCCACCGAGAACGTCTCGGCCTCTCGGGTGACCAGCTCGGTGATGCGCCCGGCGTCGCACAGGTCGCTCACGACCGACATCAGGGCGGCGATGCGCTCGGGGGTGTCGCGGACGACGGCCCGGGCCACGTCGGCCCGCATCGATGCCTGAGCGACGGTCTTGGCCTTGCGGACCTCGCCGAGGACGGCGGACGCCACGTCGAGGACGAGCGGGTCGGCGTCCGGCTGACGAAGCTCGTCACCGTCGGGCCAGGCCGCCCGGTGGACCGAGCCCTCCTTCCACCACGACCAGACCTCCTCGGTGACGAACGGGAGGAACGGGGCGAAGAGACGGAGCATGGTGGAGAGGGCGAGCGTCAGGGCCCGGTTGGCCGACGCCGCCGCCTCGTCGCCCTGGCCGCCGTAGGCCCGGCCCTTGACCAGCTCGAGGTAGTCGTCGCAGAAGCTCCAGAAGAAGGTCTCGGTCCGCTCGAGGGCCCGGGCGTAGTCGTAGCCCTCGAAGGCGGTGGTGGCCTCCTCGACCAGGGACGCCAGCCCGGCCAGCATGGCCTTGTCGAGGGCGGCGGTGACGTTCCCCTCGAACGCGTCCGGCGCCGCCGGCAGGAGACTGAGCCTGGAGAGGACGAACTTCGACGCGTTGAGGATCTTGATGGCCAGCCGCCGGCCGACCTTCATCTGGCCGTCGTCGAAGGCAGTGTCGACGCCGGGGCGACCGCTGGCCGCCCAGTAGCGGACAGCGTCGGCACCATGCTGGTCGAGGAGCCCGATGGGCGTCACGACGTTGCCCTTCGACTTCGACATCTTCTTGCGGTCGGGGTCGAGGACCCATCCGGAGATGGCCGCGTCGGACCACGGCAGCGACCCGTGCTCCAGGTGGGAGCGCACGACGGTCGAGAACAGCCAGGTGCGGATGATCTCGTGGGCCTGCGGGCGGACGTCCATGGGGAAGACGCGTCGGAACAGGTCGGGGTCGTCGGCCCAGCGCCCGGCGATCTGCGGGGTCAACGACGAGGTGGCCCACGTGTCCATGACGTCGGGCTCGCCGGTGAACCCGCCCGGCTGGTCGCGCTGGTCCGCGGTGAAGCCCTCGGGGACGTCGGTGGACGGGTCGACCGGCAGGCGGGACTCGTCGGGGACGAGCGGCTCCTCGTACAGGACCGAGCCGTCGTCTCCCAGCCGGTACCACAGCGGGACGGGCACGCCGAAGAAGCGCTGGCGGCTGATGAGCCAGTCGCTGTTGAGCCCGGTCACCCACGACTCGTAGCGGGCCCTCATGTAGGGCGGGTGCCAGCGCAGCTCGCGCCCGCGCGCCAGCAGCGCCTCCCGGTGGTCGAGCGTGCGGATGAACCACTGGCGGCTGGTGACGATCTCGAGGGGCTTGGTGCCGCGCTCGTAGAACTTGACCGCGTGCTTGACGGGCCTCGGCTCGCCGACGAGATCCCCGGAGTCACGCAGCAGCTCGACGATGCGGGTGCGGGCCGGCTCCATCTTCCTGCCGGTCAGCTCCTGCCACGCGCCTGAGGGGGAGACGCCGTCGGGCGGCTCGGCGAGGATGCGCCCGTCGCGCCCGACGATGGTGCGGACGGGCAGCTTGAGCTCCCGCCACCAGGTGACGTCGGTCACGTCGCCGAACGTGCAGATCATGGCCACGCCCGTGCCCTTCTCCGGCTCGGCCAGCGGGTGGGCGACGACGGGGACGCGCACGCCGAACAGCGGCGTGGTGGCCTCGGACCCGAACAGCGGCTTGTACCGCTCGTCGTCCGGATGGGCGACGAGGGCGACGCACGCGGGGATGAGCTCGGGCCGGGTGGTGTCGATCTCCATGGCGGCGCCGTCCGGGCCCCCGAAGCGGATCCGGTGGTAGGCACCCGTGAGCTCGCGGTCCTCGAGCTCGGCTTGGGCGATGGCGGTCTGGAAGTCGACGTCCCAGAGCGTGGGGGCGACGGACTGGTAGGCCTCGCCCTTGGCCAGCAGGCGGAGGAAGCCCCGTTGCGACGCCCGCTGGGCCTCGGGTGCGATGGTCGTGTAGGTCATGCCCCAGTCGACGGAGAGGCCGAGGCGCCGCCACAGCTCCTCGAAGCTCTTCTCGTCCTCGACGGTCAGCCGCAGGCACAGCTCGACGAAGTTGGGCCGGGACACCGCGACCGGCGGCGACGGCGGGGTGTCCGGCGGCGTGAAGCCGGGGTCGTAGGGGAGCGCGGGGTCGCAGCGGACGCCGAAGTAGTTCTGGACCCGGCGCTCGGTGGGGAGGCCGTTGTCGTCCCACCCCATCGGGTAGAAGACCTCGCGGCCGCGCATGCGCCGGAACCGGGCGACGGTGTCGGTGTGGGTGTAGGAGAACACGTGGCCGACGTGCAGCGAACCGCTGACGGTGGGCGGCGGCGTGTCGATGGCGTAGATCTCCGACCTCGACTTCGAGCGGTCGAAGCGGTAGGTGCCGTCGGCCTCCCACCGGGCCCCCCACTTCTCCTCCAGCCCCTCGAGGCGCGGCTTCTCGGGGACGCGATTCTCGGGGACCTCCGGTGCCGGCACACGGTTACGGTAACCCGGTGATCCGCCTCCACGACACCGGATTGGGCCGGCTGGCCGACGTCGAGCTTCGCGACGCCGGGAAGGTCTCGATCTACGCGTGCGGGCCCACGGTCTACGACCTCCCGCACATCGGCCACGGCCGGATGGCGCTGGTGTGGGACGTCCTGCGCCGCTACCTCGAGTGGACGGGGCTCGAGGTGCGGTTCGTGTCCAACATCACCGACATCGACGACCAGATCATCCGCCGGGCCAACGAGGAGGGGCGGACGCAGGCTGAGGTGGCGGCCCAGTACGAGGAGGCCTGGTACGACGCCATGGACCGCCTCGGCGTGAAGCGCCCCACCGTCGATCCCCACGCCACCGCCTACGTCGAGCGGATGGTCGAGTTGGTGGCCGCCCTGGTGGAGGCGGGCAAGGCCTACGAGACGTCGGACGGCGTGTACCTGTCGGTCGACACCGTGCCGGGCTACGGCCTGCTGGCCCGCCAGTCGCTCGACAGCCTGCGGTCGGGGGCCCGGGTCGAGGTCGTCGAGGAGAAGCGGTCGCCGCTCGACTTCGCGCTCTGGAAGAAGGCCAAGCCCGACGAGCCGACGTGGCCGTCCCCGTGGGGCGACGGCCGACCGGGATGGCACACCGAGTGCGTGGTGATGTCGCTCGACCTGCTCGGCGAGGACTTCGACCTGCACAGCGGCGGTATCGACCTGGCCTTCCCCCATCACGAGAACGAGCGGGCCCAGGCCGTGGCCGCCGGTCGCACCTTCGCCCGGCGCTGGGCCCACAACGGCCACGTGCAGGTGGGCGGGGAGAAGATGTCGAAGTCCCTGGGCAACTTCACGACCCTCACCGACCTGCTCGCCGCCGTCGAACCTCGCGCCTACCGGCTCGTTGTGCTCCAGTCGCACTACCGGGCGCCGGTGGAGGTGACGCGCGACACCCTCGACGCCGCCGAGAGGACGCTCGCCGGGCTCGACGCCTTCGCCCGGCGGGTGGCGGACCTGCCCGCCGCCGACGCCGACCCCGGCGCCCTGGAGCGGTTCCGGGCCGCGATGGACGACGACCTCGACACCCCCCGCGCCATGGCCGACCTGGCCGGTCTGGTGCGGGCGGCCAACACCGCCCTCGACGCCGGCGACACGGCCGGGGCGGCGCCGCTGGCCGCCGCCGTCGGCGAGATCACGAACGCCGTGGGGCTCCGGCTCCAGGGCGGCCAGGACGACGTCCCCGCCGACGTCACCGACCTGCTCGGCCAGCGTGACGCGGCCCGGGCCCGGCGGGATTTTGCCGGCGCCGACGCCCTCCGTGAGCGTCTGGACACGCTGGGATGGGTGGTCGAGGACACCCCCCGGGGAACCCGCGTCCACCGCAAAGACAGGTAGAGACATCGCCGTTTTCGACTGGTAACTTCCGGCGCGGGGAATTCGCTTCTGCACGGCACCACCGCACGGCACGGTTAGGCAGTCCCCCGAGAAGCAGGTACCAACGCGAGAAGGGGGATCGCCACCGTGGCGACCGGAACCGTCAAGTGGTTTAACGCCGACAAGGGCTACGGGTTCATCCAGCAGGAGGAGGGCGGCGACGTCTTCGTCCACTTCAGCGCCATCCAGAAGCCCGGGTACCGCAGCCTGGAGGAGGGCGAGCCGGTCGAGTTCGACGTCCAGACGGGCCCCAAGGGGCTGCAGGCGGCCAACGTCCGCCCCCGCGGGTAAGCACGGCGTGAACCGCCGCCCCGGCGGGCGGCGAAGGGGGAAGAGGGAGCGGGTGGGGCGGCCTTGACGCGCCGCGCCCGGCGTCGGTCGGTACGCTGTCGCCGGTGGATGAGCAGGCCGACGCGCCGAGCCGAGCCGACGCCGCCGGAGGCCCGGTCGACCGGCTGGAGGTCCTGGAGCAGCAGGTCCGGCAGCTGACGAGCCGGCTGGCCGGGTGGGTCGAGGCCCAGCTCGTCCAGGCCGTCGAGGACCGGCGCAACGACATGAAGGCCCTGCGCACGGAGCTGCAGGTGGTTTTCAACGAGCAGCTGGCCGGCATGCGGGCCGAGAGCGCGTCGATCCTCTCGGTGGCCACCCGCCGCCTGGAGGTGGCGCAGGAGCAGCTGTCCGAACGCCTGGATGCGGTGACCGAGCGGGCCGCGTCGGGCAACGGCTCGGTCGTCACCGACGTCGACGCCGTGGACCGGCTCCGCGACGAGCTGGACGCCCTTCGCACCGAAGTGCGGACGTCGCTGTCCGACGCATCCAAGCGGGGGGCGCGGATCGTCCCTCCCAACGACGGCCTGGAGCAGCGGGTGCGCTCGGCCATGAGCCGGCTGAGCGAGTCTGTCGAAGCCAAGCTGGCCGAGGTCACCACCACCCGGCGCGACGAGCTCGACGAGCTGGGGGCGCGGTTGGAGGAGGTGGCCCGCCAGGCGGCCACGGCGGCGGCCGGCGTCCAGGCCCTGCGCTCGGAGATCGACTCCCGGACCTCGGGGATGGAGGCCCTCGAGCAGCGGGCCCGGACCGCCATGGGTCGTCTGAGCGACTCGGTGGAGACCCGCCTGGCCGACCTGGCCGGCACCCGCCAGGCGGAGCTGGACGGGCTGCGGGCCGAGCTGCAGAAGGGGCTGGCCGTCCAGGCCACCGAGCTGCGGACCGAGGTCACGACCGCGTCCTCCGCCTTGCGGGCGCGGCTCGGCCAGGTCCAGGAGCGCGTGGACGGGCTGGAGGAGCAGCACGGCGAGGTCGACGCCCGGGTCGGGCGGATGGTCGACGCCAAGCTGGCCGAGGTCGTCGAGCGCCGGAAGGCCGAGCTCGACGAGGTGAAGCACGAGCTCCAGGAGGCGCTGGCCAAGCAGCTGAGCGAGGCCCGGGCCGACATCGGCACCTCGGTCTCCGAGGCCCACCGCCGGTTCCTCGACTCCGTCGAGCGGCTGGACGAGACGGTCACGTCCAACGGTCACCGGATCGAGGCGCTCGAGCTGCACACCCGCCGCACCGACGAGCGCCTGACCGAGCTGGTCGACGCCAAGCTGGCCGAGGCGGTCGAGGGCAAGGCGACCGAGCTCCAGGAGGCGCTGGCCGGCCAGGTCCACGACGCCCGCACCGACATCGGCACCGTCGTGGCCGAGGCCCACCGCCGGTTCCTCGACTCCGTCGAGCGGCTCGACGAGCAGATGGCGGTGGCGGCCAGGCAGGCCCAGAGCGCGCTGGCCGCGGTGGAGGCGGTCAAGGACGCTCCTGGGCGGATCGAGTCGCTCGAGGAGGACGCCAGGCGCACCGACGAGCGCCTCTCCGAGCTGGTCGACGCCAAGCTGACCGAGCTGGCCGCCGAGCGCCTCGCCGACCTCGACGAGTTCCGGGCCCAGCTGCGCAACGCCCTCGACGCCCACCTGGCCGAGACGCGTGCCGACGTGGCCGCCGCCGTCGGCGAGGGCCGGCAGGAGCTGGCCGCGGGCGTGGCCCGGCTCGTGCGCCAGGAAGCCGCGCTGGCCGAGGCGCACGAGCGGCTCACGGAGTCGGTCGAGGCCAAGCTCGTCGAGATGGACGCCGTCGCCCGGCGCCTGCTCGAGACGCAGGACCGCGTCGCCGAGCGCCTCCGCCACGCCCAGGACGACATGGCCGCCGTCGTCGCCTCGGCCGGGGAGACCGCCACCCAGGCACGCGACGAGGTCCAGGCCGGGCTCAAGACCCTCGGCGCCCAGGTCGACGCCATCGCCGTGGCCACGGCCAAGGCCGCCTTCGCCGAGGAGGGGGCCCTGGCTCCCGTGCGCAGCGACGTCCACATGCTCCGCACCCAGGTCGCCGAGCTGGCCCAGCTGGTGGCCGAGCTGCGGCCCCGTGCGAAGGCGGCGCCCGCACCGTCCCGGTCCGAGGAGCGGGCGCTGGCCCTGGCCGCCAAGCGGGCGGCGCTGGCCAAGACCGCGGTCCCGGTGGAGCCCCCCGCCCAGGCGGCGAAGCCGGCACAGCCGGCCAAGAAGGCGGTGAAGGCGAAGAAGGCGGTCAAGGCGAAGAAGGCGGTGAAGGCGGTGAAGGCGGTGGGCCGCCGCCCCGCAGCTCAGTAGACGATCACGGAGCGGGTCAGGGCACCCGCCTTCATGGCCGCCATGGCCTGGTTGACGTCGTCCAGGCCGATGCGCTGCGACACCAGCTCGTCCAGCTTGAGCCGTCCCTCCCGGTAGAAGCCGACGAGCCGGGGGATGTCTCGGCGGATGTCGGAGGACCCGTACCAGCAGCCCTTGATCGTCCGCTCGGCGATGACGAGCGCGAGCATGGCCGGCAGTTCGAGGACGACGTCGAGCCGGGGGATGCCGACCAGGATCGTCTGGCCGCCCCGGCGGGTCATGGCCACGGCCTGGTCGATGGTCGGCGCCTGCCCGAGGACCTCGAACACCACGTCGGCACCCCGCTGGCCGGTCAGGTCGCGGACGGCATCGGCCGGGTCGGCCGTGCCGGCGTCGACGGTGGCGGTGGCGCCGAACGCCTCGGCGGTGGCCAGCTTGGCCGGGTGGACGTCGACGGCGACGACCTCGGCCGCTCCGGCGATGCGGGCGCCCTGGACGACGTTGAGCCCCACCCCGCCGCACCCGATGACGGCCACCGTGTCCTCCGGGCCGATGGTCGCGGTGTTGAGGGCCGCGCCCACCCCGGTGAGCACGGCGCAGCCGAGCAGGGCGGCCACGTCGAGGGGGATGTCGGTCGGGATCCTCACCGCCGAGCAGGCCGAGATCACCGTCTCCTCGGAGAACGCGCCCGTGCCGCACATCTGGAACAGCGGCGCGTCGTCGAGGCGGAGCCGGGGTGAGCCGTCGAGGAGGCCGCCGGCGAGGAGCACGGCGTCCGACGCCTGGCACAGCTGGGGCTGGCCCCGCCGGCAGAAGAAGCACTCGCCGCACTGGGGGACCCAGGACACGACCACGTGGTCGCCCGGTGCGAGGGCGCTGACGCCCTCGCCGACCTCCTCGACCACGGCCGCGGCCTCGTGGCCCAGGACCACGGGCATGGGGACGGGCATGGTCCCGTCCTGCATCGACAGGTCGGAGCGGCACACCCCGCACGCGGCCACGCGGACCCTGAGCTCCCCGGCCTGCGGCCGGCCGACCTCCACGTCGTCGCGGATGGTGAACGGCTGGCCGACACCGTGGAGGACGGCGGCCCGGGTCACGCCCGGTCCTCCCGGTCGGCGGCCCGTACCCCGTAGGAGATCACGATCGATGGTGCCAGGAGGGCCGAGCCCACGGCCAGACAGCCGATTACCACGGTCACCACGGCCGGGCGGAACGTGGTCGCCGCCCCGACGAAGAACACCACGATGGCCACCAGCCACAGCGAGTAGCCGATGCGCTGGCCGAGGGCGACCAGGCGGGCGATGCGCGCCCGCCTGGCGCGCACGGGGTCGTCGTCAGCCGCGGCCACGGCGCGATTGTGCATTCCTCGTCGAGAAGCAAGCGATTCCCACCCGGATCACGACCGTGCGTGCACCGACTCGGGCGACGTCGTCCGGTGTGACGACGGTGATCAACCGGCTCGGTAGTCACTGCAGCATCTCCGCCTCCACTGGGAGAACGCGGCTATTCGAACCCCGCGGAATACCGGCCGGAGAACGGGTGACAGCATCAGATGCCTCGAGCTTCTACATCAGATGCAATTCCGCCTAGTTCACTGGGAGAGTGCGGTTATTCGAACCCTGTCGAATGCTCGTCCGAGAAGGGGTCCTTTACCGTAATGCCCCGGAACTTGCGGAAGTCGCGGTCGTGGCTCCAGATCGTCGACACGCCGTGCTCGCGCATCAGCGCGACGAGGTGGGCGTCGGGCACGAGGTTGCCCCGGGGCTTCACATCTGATGCGACCGCCCCGAAGGACGCCCAGAAATTGTCGCCCTCGCCGGCCACGCGCATGTGGGAGGGCGCGATCAGTGCCTCGACGTTGGACGTCGCATCATCGCTCGACAGCGGACTTCCGAGGATGTTCGGGTGAGTAACAATGCGCAAGTACCCGAGGACGGCCGGCCAGAGGAGGTAGGCGAGACCGGGCCCGGCGACGAGGTGCTCCACGAGCGCTCGCGCCCTGTCATGGAACGGGCTGCCGGTATGTGTTGCGTAAACGAGGATGTTGGTGTCGACCGTGTGGCTCACGGCTCATCGAGCGCCGACCAGACGGCGTCCTTGTCCTCAAGGTCGACCCGAGGCTGAAGGTCTTTGGTGACCCAGCTCAGCGGCCTCGATGCCCTGCCGGCGTCTTCCGCCTCCAGGGCCTTGGCAAGGAGTTCGGAGATGAGCTGTCCCAACGTCTTGCGTTCCCGCTCCTGCCGCTTCTTCAGCTCCCGCAACACCGAGGCGTCGATGTCCACCGTCGTCCGTGCCATACACCTGATGATATCAGCCACCGCATCAGATGCAACCCCGCCGGATTCACTGGGAGAGTGCAGCTATTGGAACCCTGTCGAACGCACCGGTGACGGCAGGCGGGCTCGCTTCTGTGGTCCACTGGGGTGGTGGGCCGGAAGGCGACGGTTGGAGCGGTCGCCCTCGCTGTGTTGGTCATGGTCGCGGCGGCCATCGGTGCGCTGATCGTCAAGGACTGGCTCCATGACACCGACGTGCTCATGTTCGGCGGAGGACCCACCAGCGCCAAGCTCATTGATGAGCGGGTTGGCAAGGTTGACCCTGGGTCTCTCGGCCTGTCGGGCGATGTGCTCCTTCGCTCGAAGGGCGACGGGGGTCTGTACGTGCAGGACCTGGATGCGGCCGACCGTCCGGCTGTCAAGTTGTTTGACGCGCTCGTCGTTCGGGGGGTCTCACCCGATGGGCGGCACGTTGTCGCTTGGAGAAGTGGCGGGCACTACAGGATCGTTCGGCTCTCCGATCTCCGCGCCGTAGGTGAGATCCGGGGGGGCACCTCCGTCTTCCTCGACCCGAACCGAGTCCTGGTCGTCTTTGAAGGAGAGCAGTGCACCCGGCGCGACGCGGTGATCCTGGATCTGCAGCAGCGCACAGTCAGCCGCCTGCCACTGAGCGGACCGCGTGAGAGGTTCTTGCCTGTCGGGGTCGTTGAGGGCGATGTCGTCGGTCAGCGACAGGGCCTTGGCGACAGCGGCTGTCGCGACACTGGTGCGGCGATGCTCGATCTTGACGATGGCCGTGTGAAAACCGTCACGACCGAGGGGACGGTTTCAGCCGTCGCCTCGCGTCATGTCTGGGTGGACGATGTGATCCAGGCGAAGGAGAGGCAGACGAGGGTTCTCGGTCCAGATGGCACGGTCGTCGCATCGGGACCGCCCCTCCTGGCGGAAGCAGTGGGTAGTGACGTTGTGTACGCGCAGGAGCCCGCCCACGTGGCGCTAGGAGAACCGCCGTCAGGTGAATCGACCATCCTCCGTGTGGCTCCTGGCGGGGTCCCGCGTGCTGACGATCGGTTTGGAGCAGAAGTTGTCGATCTCCAGTCTTTGACCGCCACGGTCGACGGAAAGGCGGTTCTCGCGGTCCAGAGAGGCTTCGACCGCCGCGAAGGGGAGCGCTCGGCGGCCGTGCACCTTTGTTCGGTCCCCGACCTGAAATGTCGTCGCCTCGCCGACATCAGCGGCGACCTGCCGAAGACGACCAACGTCGTGTCGGCAGGCGTCTTCGGCGCTGGTTAGAGCCGTCGTGTTCTAGAACAACCCGGCGATCCCAAGCGTGGTGCCAGGGAGAGTGCAACTATCCCAACCCTGTCGATTCTCCTGCGGAGGGTGGTGAGGGAGTGCCGGGGCCCTGACCTCACCGATCGTCGTGGGCCTGCCTCATCCGTTCCCGTCGCGCACGCTTGCCAGCGATGTAGGGCTCAAGGTCGTGGACGGTCTTCAGCGAGACGAGGTTGATGTCGAACCTCCGGGCCTCGACCGTGATGATCACCTGTCCGGCGCGGCCAACTGCGACCCAACGCTCGTCGTCCATCAAGCTCCGGAACTCGACGGGCTCACCGTCACGCGGCTCCTCGCATTTCTGGGTAGTCGACCCAAGTCCGGCTGGCCAGGCGGGACCAGACTTCGGCCGTTCTCGTGCTCACGCCCAGGATGTCGGCCAGGAGCGGGGCTGGCATCTCGGCTGCGAATTGGTAGAGAGCTGTCAGCCCGTGGCTCTCGGCCCGAACGCCGCTTCGAGCGAGTTGCCGGCTCAATCCTTGGGCGGTGATGGGCCGGCCAGGCACGTTCCCCGGGAACAGCCAGCCGACATCGGTGGGCAGGTTCGCCTTCCTGGGTGCCGGCCGTCGCTGGTCGATGAGTGCCCGGGCGTGGCCGGCGAGGGGCTCGGGGAACTCGATGGTCGCGCCCCCTCCGAACCGCACGAGGACCGAGTCTGTGGTCACATCGAGATCCTCCACGCGGAGGCGGCTGATCCTGAACAGCGGTTGCGCGTAGATGACGACCAGGGCGCCGCCGACTCGGACCCCAGGGTCGATGTCGGGGCTGTGTAGGAGCCGACGGGCAACCTTCCAACGCTCGTCGCTCGCCAGCGGCGTTGCCGGAGGGCCGCTGGGTCCCGGCTGCACCTCAAGGCGAGGCATCGCATGCCGTGCCATCGCCCAGGCGGCGAAGCAGCGGAGCGACCGGAGTCGATTCCGCGGCTGACTGCTCGCCCATGCGTCGATGTCCACCTGACGGCAGGTGCTCAGGCTGCGACGTCGCCCAGCCAGAAAGCTGCAGAAGGCAGCGACATTCTGCAGTCGCCCCCGGGCCGAGTGGCCCGGTGCTGTCCAGGAGCGGATCGACGGCGGCCTTCTCCCGAAGCGGGCGTAGGACCTGCCAGCGCACCCAGGCGCGTAGCACTTGAAAGTGCTCATCATGATCGATGCCCGCCAGGAAGCGGGCACACCAACGCTCAGTGGCCGCCAAGACGGCGTCGCGCGCCGGGAGGGCACCGGCTGCAGTGAGCAGGCTCTCAAGATGCCGAGCCGTGTGGACGCCAAGGACCGGCTCCAGGTCGTCCATCGTCTCGTAGGACAGGGGCGACTCGCCCGATCCGATGCTCGACAGCGCCTTGACAGCCTTCGGCGATTGGGTCAGCCAGTCCAGGACGGCTTTGGGAGTGGGGAGCTGCCGAGTGCCTCGAAAAGCGGGCCGAGACCGTTGCGGGCCCGCGTTGGTTCGTCGCCGAGTATGACGGTCAGCCGCCGGTGGACCACGCAGCGCTGGCACAGCCCTCGCTCGTAGAGGCAATCCTCGGTCCCACAGCGCTCGCAGACGTGGCTGGGTGGCTCGCCGGCGCGATCAGAGCAGACCGGGTCGTCGCCAGCTCTTCGGGTCGGCATTGCGGCACCCGGGGCAGACCGCTCCACCGTCGTCGTCTCGAGCCGCGACAACGTTGACCTTGCCGCAGCGTTTGCATGCCTCGGTGTGTCGGAGCCGATAGCACCTCGCGCAGACGCGGCCACCCTCCACGTGAGCGGGCAGGGGCGGGACGAGCCGGCAGTCCTCGCACCGGGGGAGGGCGACGTCCACGCCCCGAGCGGCCAACCCAGAGAGGAGGCGAGTACCCGACTGGGGGCAGTCCGAGCGGCCTGATCGGAGGGCATCGGGATACTGGGCCAGCCAGGAGTGCAGCTGGTTGAGCGCCAACGGCGAGCCGGCAGCCTGAGCGATGAGGTCGAGGACGTCTTCGGGGGCGAGCGACGGCAATGTGGTGGAGAGCAGCGCTGAGGCCCCGTTCAGGGCGGTCTCAGCCCGACAGGCCTTGCACCGGCTCTGCCGCCGGTAGGGCTTTTCAAGGGGGTGCCCGCTCGGACAGGTGCAGAGCGCAACGACTGTCACCGCTCAGGCACGATCCGGGCCCGGGTCGGCCGAAGGCTCCGCACGTCGGCCTTGGTTTCCCCGCCCACGACCTTCTTGCGGCCGCTGGCGTTCTCGACGACCGGCTCGAGCAGGTCGTTCGGCGTGCAGTCGAAGATGTCGCACAGCGCAGCCAGCACGTACACGTTCAGGCGCTCGGGCTGCTGGGTGACGAGGCGGTAGACCTGCTCGCGGGACAGGTCGATGCCGCGCTCGACCAGGTGGGGGGCGAGGTCGGTCGTCATGAACATGCCCTTGGTGGCCATCAGCTCTCGCAGGTGCCACCGGACGCCCATCTTGCGGGTCATGGCTCATCTCCCTCGTCAGGCCGGCGGAAGGCGCCGGCGATGGCCTTGGCCAGGATGCGGTTCTTGAAGTCGTCGCTCACCGAGCAGTAAATCGCCGTGGTGGAGCCCCACTGGTGGCCGACCTGGTCGGTGACGAACCGCTCCGGGAACCCGTCCTCGACCAAATGGGTGATGTAGGAGTGCCTGAGGCAGTGAAGGTCCAGCTCAGGCGGCAGCCCGACGGCGTCGCGGTAGGCGGCGAAACGGTCGTCCAGCGCTCGGAGCGACAGCCGGCTGCCGCGCTCGGTGACCCACACCGCCGGGTGGGCGGGGAAGCCGAACGCAAGGGCGAACCTCTTCGACGTACTCCTGGAGGGCCTCGACGGACCAGTCCATGACCGACAGCACCGTGCGCCGCTGTGGCGAGCCACCGCGCTTCGCCTTGCCCCACCTGACGTGCAGTGCCCCGTAGCCGCCGAACTTCGCCGCTGCCGCGCTGGGATGGAGGTCGGCGACGTCGAGCATCACGGCCTCACGGCGACGGAGGCCCCATCCGTAGACCACCTTGAGCGGGGCGCTGTCGCGCAGTGCGGCGAGGGCCCCCTTTCGGCCTGTCGCCCGGATCCGCTCGACCTCGCTGTCGGCGTGGTCGAAGAAGGCCTGCAGCTCCTCCCTTGTGAAGGGGCGCCGCCTCGGGTTCCCCCTCGTAGTCCGTGCTGTGCCGGATGCGGTTCTTCTCGGTGCAGACGTGGACCGGGTGGGAGCCGAAGCGCTCCTCGCACAGCGCCACCCAGCCGTAGCGGGCGTCGCAGAGGTAGTCGCAGAACACCGCCAGGTGGGTCTCGTAGCCCTCGAGGGTCGACAACGCCACCGGCTTGTCGCCGGATCTCAAGGTGGCAGCGAAGTCCTCAAGGTCGGCGGCTGCCACTGCCACGGGTACTCATTCGTGTAGGCCGCGAAGCGACGGACGAGGGACAGGCGGGATTCGATCGTCTCCCGTTTGAGTCCCCGACTGAGCATCTGCGCGGTCCGGCCGTCGGTCATCGCTTTGAAGGTCGCGGCCTTCGGATCGAGGTGGACCACGCCCTCGACGAGGGCCACGCTGGCGCTTCCGGCCGGGCTGTTTGGAGCGCCTCTGGGTGGCCGGAGGCGGTCTGAACTCACTCCGACATTTGTTGCATCGTCTGCAACCAGAAGGGTGGATGCCCAGGTCCAGCGGTGCGGGAGGGCCTCGGCTTGCGAGGTCAGCAGTGCCTAATCGGTGCTGGTCGGTCCTCTTTGACGTGTTGAATGATGCGTCAGATGCAATTCCACCTGGTTAGACGTTGGCCGGGAGCAGGCGGGCGACGTTCTCGAAGAAGACGAAGAGGACGACGAAGAAGATCGGCGCGCCCACCATGTACGCGGTCCAGCGGCGGCCGGTCCAGCGCCCGACGGCCCAGGCCGACAGCCACACGCTGGCGGCGAGGATCCCCCACGCGATGGCCGGGCGGTTCGTCGCGCCCGCTCCCGAGAGCCCCGGGCGGTCGACACCCGCGGCCAGCTCTCTCGTGCGGGGCGGGGTGGTGGTGGCGGTGCCATCGACCGGCGCCACCGGCTCGCCCACCGGTGGGCCGACGAGCTGGGCGAAGACGATCAGCCGCTGCTCGGCGCTGTACTTGGGGTGGCAGGTGGTAAGGGTGAGCCGGTTGTCGGGCGTGTCGTCCAGCACGGAGATTTCGTCAGGGGTGACGACCCTCTTCTCCGTGACCTCGTAGCGGAACGTCCCGGCCTGGGTGGTGACGCTGATCGCGTCACCGGCCACGAGCTCGTCCAGCCGGTTGAACGGTGCCCCGTAGGTCGTCCGGTGCCCGGCCAGGGCGGCGTTGCCCTTCTCGCCGGGCATCTTGGTGTCCGGGTAGTGGCCCACCGCCTGCTTGAGCTCCTCGACCCCGACCCCCTCGATGAACGCCTGGTCCAGGCCGATCTTCGGGATCAGGATCACGCCCGCCGCGTCGCCTTCGGCCAGCTGGACGGGGACGGTCGTCGTCGGCGCCGCGGTCGTGTCGGGCGAGGCGGGCGTCACCGGCTCGGCAGCGGCGGGGGCGGCCAGCTGGCGGGTGAACTCGGAACGGAGCTTCTTCTGGGCCCGGGCCTGGGCTACTCCAGTTCCCCAGAGCTGGTACACGACGAAGAGGAGGATGAGGACGCCGGTGCAGATGAGCGTCTTCCCGATCCCCCGGACGACCTGCCGGATCACAGGCGGTGAGGCTAGCCCTGGCCTGCTTGGACCAGGGTTCATGCCCGCCGGTACCTTGGTGAGGGTATCCATGGCCGCTGCCGTCCGCCTTCGCTCCGCCGTCTCGCTGCTCGGTAGGTTCCCGGCCCTGGCCGGAGTCGACCTCGACGTGGCCGCCGGCGAGATCGTACTCGTCCAGGGGGCCAACGGCGCGGGCAAGACCACCCTGCTGCGGGCCTGCGCCGGGCTGACCGCCTTCACCGACGGCGAGGCCGAGGTCCTGGGCCACGACCTGCGCAAGGACCGCAAGGCCGTCCGGCGCCGGGTCGGGCTCCTCGGGCACGCCGCTTTCCTCTACGACGACCTCACCGTGGCCGACAACCTCCTGTTCTCGGCCCGCGCCGCCGGCGCCGATGCGGCGTCTACGAGCGCGGCCATGGCCCGCCTGGGGCTCGACGGCCGCCTGCGCGACGTCCCCGCGGGGAAGCTGTCCGCCGGCCAGCGCCGGAGGGTCGCGGTGGCGGCCGTGGTCGCCCGCGGCGCCGACCTGTGGCTGCTGGACGAGCCCCATGCCGGCCTCGACGCCTCCGGCCGGGAGCTGCTCGACGAGATCGTCCGGGAAGCGGCGGCCGGGGGCGCGACCGTCCTGCTCGCCTCCCATGAGCTGGAGCGGGCCGCGGCCCTCGCCACCCGTACCGTCACCATGGCCGGCGGCCAGCTGACGAACGGCCTGCTGCCTGCGCCTCGGGAGCCCATCGGTGTTTCGTGATGCGTTGCTGGTGGCCGGCAAGGACCTGCGCATCGAGGCCCGCTCGCGGGTCGGGGTCAACCAGGTCGTGCCCTTCGCCCTCCTGGTCCTGGTCGTCTTCGCGTTCGCCCTCGACTCCGACCGCGACACCCTGGTCAAGGTCGCCCCGGGCCTGTTCTGGGTGACGGTCCTGTTCTCGGGCCTCCTGGCCATCCAGCGCTCCTTCGTGGTCGAGTCGGACGACGACGCCCGCGACGCCTTGCGGCTCTCGGGGCTGGACGGCGCCGGCATCTTCCTGGGCAAGGCCGGGGCGGTGGCCGTCCAGCTGGCCGTCCTCGAGGCCGTCCTCGCCCTGGGCGTCGTGGTCCTCTACGGCGTCCCCCTGCGGGGGCCGGCCATGCTCGTGCTCACCTGCGTGGCCGCCACCGTCGGGGTGGCCGCCGCCGGCACTGTCTACGGCATCATCGCCGCCGGCCTGCGAGTGCGCGACACCCTGTTGCCCCTGCTCGTCCTCCCCGTGCTGGCGCCGGTGCTGCTGGCCGCGGCCCGGGCCTGCGAGGCGGCGCTGGCCGGGGCCCCGGCCGACGGCTGGCCGTGGGTGCGGCTGCTCCTGGTCTTTGCGACCATCTATGTGACGTTCGGGGTCGTCGCCTTCGGCCCGCTTCTGGAGGAAGCTTGATCACGAGCACCAGCTCACCCGCCACCCGCGTCCTGGGATGGGTCACCGCGGCCAGCCTGGCCCTGACCGCGTTCATGGCCCTGGTCGTCTCGCCACGCGACGTGAACATGGGCGACTCGGTCCGGCTCCTCTACCTCCACGTGCCCACGGCCTGGCTGTCGATGTACGTCTGCTTCGGCATCACCACCCTGGCCAGCGTGCTCTACCTCTGGAAGCGCACCCGGTCGCGGTTCTGGGACCTCACCGCCGCCGCTTCCGCGGAGATCGGCGTCCTGTTCCTGGGCCTGACCCTGCTGATCGGCGCCATCTGGGGCCGGATCACATGGGGGGTGTACTGGACGTGGGACGCCCGGTTGACCACCACCGCCGTGCTCTTCGTCATGTACGTGGGGTACCTGGCCGTGCGGAAGGTCCCGGCGTCGCCCGAGATCCAGTCCCGGCGGTCCGCCATCGTCGCCATCGCCGCCTTCCTCAACGTGCCCATCGTCCACCAGTCGGTCGAGTGGTGGCGGACCCTCCACCAGGACGCCACCTTCCTCGACGACCGCCGCCTCCTCGACCCCCAGATCGGCGGCACCATGGCCTGGACCCTGCTCCTCGCCGTGATCGCCTTCACCCTGCTGTACGCCTGGCTGCTGGCCCACCGCTTCCGTCTGGCCTGGCTCGAGGACCGGCTGGGCGACCGCCAGCTGCAGGCCGCCATCGACGAGCGCCGGGCCGAGGCGGCCGTACCCGACCAGACCGAGGTGGTGGCCCCGTGAACGACGCCGGGTACATCTTCGCCGGGTACTTCTCGACCTTCGGGATCCTGGCCGCATACGCCACGTGGGTCATCCGCAGGAAGCGGACGCTCAGCCGGCTGCTCTCCCCACCGGAAACCCGATGACGACCACCCGCAGCCGGCTCTGGATCGCCGGCGTGGTGGTGCTCGGCGCCCTGGGCTTCCTCGTCTTCCAGGGGCTGGGCAACGCCACCCTCTACTTCCGCACGGCCGACGAGGCGGTGGCCCAGCGGGCCGAGCTGGGCGACCGCCGGTTCCGGATCGAGGGCGACGTGGTCGACGGCAGCGTCCAGCAGACGGGCGACGACGTCACGTTCACCTTGACCAAGAACGCCGTCGAAGTCCCGGTCCGCCACCAGGGCGACCCGCCCGAGCTGTTCCGCCCGGGCATCCCTGTCGTTCTCGAGGGCCGCTTCCGGGGCGACTACTTCTCGAGCGACCGGATCATGGTCCGGCACTCCGAGACCTACGTGGCCGAGAACCCCGAGCGGGTGGCAACGACCCTGCCATGAGCACGTTGTCCGCAGGACGACCATGAGTGCCGTGCTGGGTACGGCGGCCGTCGCCCTCGGACTGGCCGCAGCCGTCCTGGGTATGGCGACCCTCGCCCTCGGCCTTCGCCGGGGCCACCCGGGCATGCTGTGGACCGGGCAGCGCTACGTGTGGCTGGTGCTGGCCGGCGCCCTGGCCGCCACGGCGGCCATGCAGTGGGCGCTCCACACCCACGACTTCTCGCTGGAGTACGTGGCCAACAACGGCAGCCGCAGCACCCCGCTGCTCTACACGATCACCACCATGTGGTCGGCCCTGGAGGGGTCGATCCTGCTGTGGGCCCTGGTCCTGGCCGGCTACATCGCGGTGATGGCCCGCCACTTCCGCAACCGGGCCACGGACCCCGTGGTCGCGTGGGCGACCCTCGTCGCCCTCGGCGTGGCCGCCTTCTTCTTCGCCCTCATGGCCGGGCCGGCCAACCCGTTCAGGCTGGTGGCGGGGGCCGTCCCGACCGACGGCCCCGGGCCCAACCCGCTGCTCCAGAACCACCCGCTGGTGGCGTTCCATCCGCCCATGCTCTACCTCGGGTACGTGGGCTTCACCATCCCCTTCGCCTTCGCCCTGGCCGCCCTCGTCACCGGACGCATGGGGGAAGGGTGGCTGGTCGAGACCCGCCGGTGGACGCTGTTCGCCTGGGGGTTCCTCACCGTCGGCATCGTCCTCGGCGCCTGGTGGTCCTACGAGGTCCTCGGGTGGGGCGGGTACTGGGCGTGGGATCCGGTGGAGAACGCCTCCTTCCTCCCCTGGCTGACGGCCACCGCCTACGTCCACTCGGTCATGGTCCAGGAGCGCCGGGCCATGCTGCGGGTCTGGAACCTGTCCCTGCTGGTCGCCACCTTCTCGCTGACCATCCTCGGGACGTTCCTCACCCGCTCGGGCGTGCTCGACTCGGTCCACGCCTTCACCGAGTCGCCCATCGGCCCGTCGATCCTCGGCTTCTTCGCCCTCGTGGTCGCCGTCTCCATCGCCCTCATCGGCTGGCGGGGCGACAAGCTCCGCTCGCCGGGGTCGATCGACGCCCCGGTGTCGCGGGAGGCGGCGTTCCTGGCCAACAACGTGGCCTTTGCCGCCTTCGCCTTCGTGGTCCTGCTGGGGACGATCTTCCCCCTGCTGGCCGAGGCGCTCAACGGCGAGCAGCTGTCGGTGGGGGCCCCGTACTTCAACCGGATGACCGCGCCCATCGGCTTCACCCTGCTCTTCCTCATGGCCGTGGCCCCCGCCCTTCCGTGGCGCAAGGCGTCGGCCGAGACGCTCCACCGCCGCCTGCTCTGGCCGGCCTGGGCCGGGACGCTCGCCGTGGTCGCCTGCGTTGCCGCCGGCCTGCGCGGCGTGGGCCCGCTCCTCGCCTTCGGCCTGGCCGCCTTCGCCGGCGCCGCCGCCCTGCGCCAGCTCGGTCTGGCCGCCCGGGCCGCCCGCCGGTCGGGCCAGCCCGCCTGGCGCGGGCTGCTCGGTCGGTCGAGCGGCGGCATGGTCGTCCATCTCGGGGTCGTCCTGGTGGCCGTGGGCTTCGCCGCCAGCTCCTCCTACGGGCACCGGGCCCAGTTCCGGCTGGCTCCGGGGGAGTCGGCCAGCGTGGCCGGCCACACCGTCACCTACCTGGGCACGACCACGGAGGAGCACTCCAACAAGCGGACCACGTCGGCCCAGGTGCGGGTGGACGGGGGCAGGGTCTACGAGCCCGCCCTGCACCAGTTCCCCCACGGCTCCCAGGCCATCGGCTCGCCCTCGGTCCGCACCGGTCCTCTGTCCGACGTCTACCTCACCCTTATCGTGCCGCCCGACTCCAGCGGGTCGTCGGTGATCGGGGTCAACGTCCAGCCCCTCGTCACCTGGCTGTGGACGGGTGGGGCGGTGATGGCCTTTGGGACGTTCCTGGCCGCCTGGCCCGGCCGCCGCCGCCCGGCCGAGCCACACGCCCGGCCCGCCGCCGACCCCGAGCCGGTGCGCTCCGAGCCGGTGGTCGTCTCATGAGCCGCCGGCTGAGATGGGGACTGCTCGCCGTCGTGCTCGTCGGCGCGCTCGCCCTCGGCTCCCGGAGCGATCCGGGCCCCGTCACCGAGGACCGGCGGGTGGAGCGCATCACGTCGGTCGTGCGCTGCCCGACCTGCCAGGGCCTCTCCGTGGCCCAGTCCGACGCTCCGGCGGCCACCGCCATCGAGGACGAGGTCCGCCGCCGGGTCCAGGCCGGCGAGTCCGACGGCCAGATCAAGGCCTACCTGGTCAGCCGGTACGGCCAGGACATCCTCCTGCAGCCCGAGGCCGAGGGTGTCGGGCTGCTGGTCTGGGCCCTGCCCGTCCTGGGCGGGGCCGCGGCTGTCGCCGGCCTGGTCCTCGTCCTGCGCCACCGGCGGGTCCAGCCCGGCCGGAAGGTGTCGGCGGCCGACGAGGCCCTGGTGAGGGAGGCGCTCGGCCGATGACGGTCAGCAGCCGCGACGAGCTCGAGGAGGAGCGGGACTTCCTGCTCGCCTCCCTGCGCGACCTGGAGCGGGAGCGGGAGGCGGGCGACCTGTCCGACCGCGACTACCAGGCCCTGCACGACGACTACACGGCCCGCGCCGCCGAGGTGCTGCGGGCGCTGGAGCGGGGCAAGGACCGGCCGGCGGCCCGCCGTGACCGGCCGCGCCCCGTGCGCACCCGGCGGTCCCTCGGCATCACCGTTGTGGTCGTCGTCGCCATCGCCGGCCTGACCGGCGGGGCCCTGGCCGCCTTCTCCGGCCAGCGCCAGGCCGGGGCACCCATGACCGGCTCGCTGCCCGACACCCCCTCGGGGCGGATGCAGCAGGCCCTCCAGCTCGAGAGCCAGGGACAGGCGGCAGAAGCCCTCAAGATCTACGACGAGCTGCTCCGGGCCGACCCCAGGAACGTCCAGGCCCTGGCCTACCGGGGCTGGCTCCTGAAGCGGGCCGGCCTGCCCGACAGGGCCATGGAGTCGCTCGACCAGGCCGTCGCCATCGACCCGAAGTTCCCCGACGCCCACTTCTTCCGGGGCATGGTCCTCTACCAGGACCGCAACGACCCGGCGGGCGCGGTCACCGAGTTCCGGCTCTTCCTGTCGAACAACCCGCCGCAGGAGATGGTCCCCCTGGTCGAGGACGTGCTCCGCCGGGCCATGGCCGACGCCGGCCAGCCCGTGCCCGTCCCCCGTTAGCGGTTCACCATTCCGGGCACACTCCCTACATGGAACTGATCTACTTCATCCTCAGCATGGTCATCACGGGGGCCATCTTCGGCGCCCTCGGACGATTGGCCGTGCCGGGCCCCAACCCCATGAGCATCGGGATGACCATCCTGGTGGGCATCGGGGGCGCCTTCCTCGGCGGCATCGTCGCCGCCCTCCTGGGCGCCGGCCCCATCCTCGTGTTCATCCTCCAGGTGATCGGCGCGGCGGGGATCGTCTACCTCCTGCAGCGCCGCGGGGTGCGCACCACCACCTACTGAGGCCTCATTCGCGGCTCTCGGCCGGCGGCGGCTGGCCCGGCCACACATAGGGGAGGTCGGGCGGGACGTCGGTGAAGACGCCGCCGTACCACTCGGGGTCCTTGTTGAGCAGGGACGACCGGTGGGCCCGGTGGAAGTCCTCGTCCCCGAGCCACGCCGGTAGGGTGCCGGCCTCGGCCAGCTCGGCCTGGGCCCGCACCGACGTGATCCCATGGCCGGCCAACTCGGCCCGGATCTTCCCGTCGCACGTGTCGGTGTGGCCCCGCCGGCACCACTCGCGGCAGATGGCGATCCCGTAGGCGCCCAGCGCCTCCTCGTACCCCTTCCACATCTTGGCCGCGGGATGGTGGCGCCACCCGTAGCCCGGCACGATGATCGCCCGCAGGATCTGGAGGACCTCCACTCGCTGCTTCCCCAGCCGGCGGGTGTCGAGGACGGCGGCGCAGCGGGCGAAGTCGGCGTAGGGCAGGAACGTCTGCATCGGCGGAGGCCCTAGGGTCTGGGGCGACAGTCCACCCGACCCGGAGGAGGGGCCATGGCCGACCGTACCGCAAGCGCCGTCTGGGAAGGCGATCTGTTCGAAGGGCGCGGCACCGTGTCCGCGGTGAGCAGTGGGCTCTTCGGCGAGGCTCCCGTCAGCTGGCCGGCGCGCACCGAGGAGCCGGCGGGCAACACCAGCCCCGAGGAGCTCCTGGCCTCGGCCCACGCCGCCTGCTTCGCCATGGCCCTGTCGAACGAGCTGGCCACCCGGGGCCACCCGCCCACCCGCCTCGAGATCCAGGCCACGGCCTCGTTCGTACCCGGCAAAGGCGTGACCACCATGGCCCTCGACGTCACCGCCGAGGTGCCCGGCGTGGACGAGGCCGGGTTCCGCGAGGGCCTGGACGCGGCCGAGGAGTCCTGCCCGGTGTCGAACGCGCTGCGGGGCAACGTCGACATCCAGGTGGAAGGACGCCTGGCCTGAGCCGGCCACGGGAGCACGACGTCCCGCCCGGGCGCACCGACTCCGGGGACGCGCCGGCCGGACCGCCGCCCCCGGAGCCCTCCCATGCCGAGCGGTGCCGGACCCTGGTCGCGTCCGGAAACCGGGGCACGCTGTGCACGCTCGCCGTGGACCCGGCGGGCTACCCCTACGGCTCGGTCGCCACCTACGGGCTCGACGGCCGGGGCGACCCGCTCCTCTTCGTCAGCCGGATGGCCGAGCACACCCAGAACGCCATCCGCGACCCCCGGGCCAGCCTGCTTGTGGCCGAGCCCGTGCCCGAGGGCGCCGACCCGCTGGCCTCCGGCCGGGCCACCCTGCTCGGGCGGCTGTCCGAGGTCGACCGGGAGGTGGCCCAGGACCGCTACCTCGCGGCCAATCCCACGGCGGCCTACTACATCGACTTCGGCGACTTCGTCTTCTACCGCCTCGCCGTCGAGAGCATCCGCTATGTCGGCGGGTACGGGCGCATGAGCTGGGTCGACGCCGCCCGGTACGCCGCGGCGGAGCCCGATCCGCTGGCTCCCGTGGCCGCCGGGATCATCGGCCACATGAACGCCGACCACGCCGAGGCCCAGGTGATGTACTGCCGCCACCTCGCCGGCCGCCCCGACACGACGACCGCCACCATGTCGGCGGTGGACCGCTACGGGTTCGAGATGGTCGCCGAGGGGCCCTCCGGCCGGGCCGCTGTCCGCCTCGGCTTCCCCCAGCCGTGCTCGACCAGCGACGAGGTCCGCCGGGCCATGGTGGCCATGGTGGCCGAGGCCCGCCGCCAGGCCGGGAGCGCCTAGGCGGGGCCCTGCGCCGGGGTGGCGGCCGTGGGACCGACGGGGGTCGCCGGGCGTCGGGCCGCCCGCCACCCGGCGGTGGCGACGGCGCCGATGCCGTAGGCAGAGGCGAGGAAGGTGACCAGACCCCCGACGGCCGGGACCAGGCCCACCAGTCGCAGGATCACCAGGCCGGCCAGGAGGGCCAGGTACCGGCTGGCGGGCTCCTTGACGATCAGGCGCCCGAGGGTGAGCCCGGCGACCACGAAGCCGACGGCGTAGAGCGGGGCCAGCGAGAGGAGCCCGAGCAGGCCCAGGGGTATGCCCACCAGGGTGAGGAGCACCAGGGCCGAGGCAATCGGGAGCCCGACGGCCACCAGCAGCCCCGAGGCGATCGAGGAGCCAACCTCGCTCCGGGCCACGGCGTGGGAGGCGGCGAGCATGGCCGGGGCCAGCGCCAGCAGCAGGACGCCCAGGACCACGACGGAGACGGTGAGGGCCAACCACCAGGCCACCCAGAAGAAGACGCCGAGGGCCCTGAAGCTGAAACGGACCGTGCGCGTCTCACCCTCGACCGTGGCCCCCGCATCGACGGTGGACGACTTCGACGACACCACGTCCCCTCCGACGCGGGCCCCACGTTCGATCACCGCCCTGCCGTTCAGGGCCACCACGTCGTCCTCCACGGTGCCACTGACCCGTATGTCGCCGTTCAGGGCCACGACGGCCCCGTCCACCGTTCCGGCGATCACCACCGGCCCGTCGAGGATCACCACGGTGCCCGCCCGCTCGCCGGTGCGGATCTCGACCCGCCCGGTGAGGACGACATGGACGTCGTCCCCCTCGGCGGTCTGGGCCGACGCGGGGGCGGCCCCGGTGAGGAAGGCGGAGACCACCAGCGCACCCAGAAGGGCCCGCGCCATCGTCCTGTTCATCTGTCCGCCTCCTCGTCCGTGGGCCTACGACGGTGTGACCAGTGCCCGGTCGGCCCGGGCCAGGTGCTCGTGGACCAGGGCGACGACCATGGCCCCCTCGCCGGCGGCCGACGCCACCCGCTTGACCGAACGATGGCGGACGTCGCCTGCGGCGAAGATCCCCGGCACGCTCGTCTCCAGCGGCAGCGTGCCCGGCGACCAGTGCGCGCACGAGACCGGGTCTCCGTGCGGCACCGCCTCCGCCACGTCCGCTCCTGTGAGGACGTAGCCCCGGGGGCAACGGCGGATCTGCGGCGGCAGCCACTGCGTCCGCGGCTCGCCGCCGATGAGGACGAAGAGCCCGGCCGCGGGGAGCGTCTCCTCCATCCCTCGTCTCCGGTCGCGGACGACGACCTGCTCGAGCCGGTGCTCGCCCGTGCCCCCGACCGCCTCGGTGCCGAAGCGGACCTCGATGTTCCTCGTCCCCCTGATCTCGGTGACCAGGTAGTCGGACATGCCGGCGGCAAGGGAGTCGCCGCGCACGAGCATGGTCACCCTCGAGGCGTACCGGGCCAGGTGCACGGCCGCCTGCCCGGCCGAGTTCCCCGCGCCGACGACGAACACCGATTGGGACGCCATCGACGGTGCCTCGCCGACCGCCGGGCCGTAGAACACGCCTCGGCCCACCAGGCGCTCGAGGGACGGCGGGCCGAGGCGGCGGTAGGCGACGCCCGTCGCCACGACCACGGCGCGGGCCTGGACCTCCTCTCCTTCGGCGAGCGAGAGGGTGTGGCAGGGGACGCCCGGGCGGAGGACGAGCGCCTCCCGCAGCAGCCGGAACGAGGCGCCGAAGTACCACGCCTGCTCGTAGGCGCGCACGGCCAGGTCGCTCCCGCTGACACCCCTGGGGAAGCCCAGGTAGTTGCGGATGCGCGAGGTGGTGCCCGCCTGGCCGCCGATCGCCTCCCGCTCGACGACGAGCGTCCGCAGCCCCTCCGAGGCGGCGTAGACGGCGACGGCGAGCCCGGCAGGGCCGGCGCCGACGACGGCCAGGTCGAACTCCCCGTCCACCTGGTCGAGGTTGGCCCCGAAGGCGTCCGCCGCCTGCCTGTTGGTGGGGTTCACAAGCACCCGCCCGTCGGCGAGCGCCAGCACGGGACAGGAGGCGGCGTCGGCGCCCGCCGCCTCGAGGACCGCTCGCCCTTCGGGGGAATCGAGTGCGTACGACTTGAACGAGATGCCGTAGCGGGTCAGCAGGTCTTTCACCTCGTGGCACCGCGGCGACCACGGCTCGCCCACGACCTGCACGACCGGGCGGCCGTCGCCGTGGGCCTTGGTCCACTCCCGCAGCAGCTCGGTGACGACGTGGTGGAACTGCTCGTCCCTCGCACCGGCCGGCTTGCGGATGGTGCAGTCGATCTGGCCCATGGCCCACGCCTCGACCAGCTGGCGCTTCGACCTGGTCACGTCGACCCAGTCGACGAGCAGGCCGCGCCTGGCCGTGGGGTGGAGACCTCCGGCGAGACCCAACACCTCGATGCCCGAGGTCGGCGTCATCCAGAGGTCGGCGAGAACGAGGGCGACGGGTCGCTCGGCCTCCCTGAGCTGGCGGAGCACCACCAGCGCCGCCTCGGGCGAGCGGCGGGCCACGATCTCGTAGTCGGTGCCGTAGCGCTTGGTGAGCTCGGCCTCGACTTGGGCGAGGGCGGCGGGGGCGTCGTCCACCGCGACGATGACCGGCTGGGTCATGAGGAAGGGCCCTACTCCGAGGCGATGGCGCCGAGCACGTTCAGGTTGGCCGCCCGCCTGCTCGGCCCGACGGCGGCGACGACGCCGGCGATGGCGGCGAGCACGACGACGACCGCGAGGCTGCCGACCGGAAGGTCGAATTGGTCGATGCCCTCGTCGGTTAGAGCGGTGACCAGCGCCCACCCGAAGAACACGCCGATGAGCAGCCCGAGCACGGTGCCCTGCACGGCGATGATGACCGACTCCCACCGGATGGTCGACCGCAGCTGCTTCCTCGTCATGCCGACCGCCCGCAGGAGTCCCAGCTCCCGCGTGCGCTCGAAGATCGACAGGGCCAAGGTGTTCCCGATCCCCATGAGGGCGATGATGATGGCCAGGGCGAGGAGGGCGTAGACGAGGCCCAGCACCTGGTCGACGGCCGCGCCCTGTTCGGCCTTGAACTGCTCCTGGTCGAACACCTCCGCTCCGGCGTACGCGCCGGCCACCCGTTCGACGGCGGCCCTTGTCGCCGCGGTGCTGGCGCCCTCCGCCTTCTTGACGAAGACCTGGGCGTCGTAACGGTTGGCGAAGTTGGCCTCGAAGGCGTCGACCCCGAGGATGTAGGAGCCGACGGGCTGGTCCTCGTCGTAGATGAGGGCGACCCGGAGCGACTGTGGCCCGGTGTCCTTGAACACGACCGGCACCCGGTCGCCGAGCTTCAGGCCCTGCTCCTCGGCCTTCTCGCCGAAGACGCCGATGGCGTCGCGGCCGAGGTCGGCGGGCGACCCTTGGATCGGCTTGACGTCGAGGAGCTCGAACGCCGTCTTCGGGTCGAGGCCGGCCACCATCTGCGGCGAGCCGTCGACCTCGGCGAAGCCCCGGCTCAACCCGGTGGCGACGGCCACCTCGGGAAGGGCGTTCAGCTGCCCTGCCATCCCCGGGTCGATACCTCCGACCATGCCGGCGCCCGAGTCGACGACGAAGTCGCCCGTGACCGCCCGATCGGTCGAGGCGTCGATCGACGCCTTGGTCGAGGAGGCCAGGATGGTGATGAAGCCGACGATCCCGACACCGATCATGAGCGCCGACGCACTGGCGGCGGTGCGCTTCGGGTTGCGCATGGCGTTCTCCCGGGCCAGTGTCCCCGCCGCCCCCCGGAGGCGGGGGAGGGGGGAGCCGAGGGCCCGGCTGAGCGGGAGCGAGATGGTCCGGCCGAGCACCGACACGCCGAAGAAGACCAGGAGCACGCCCAGACCCACGGCCCCGACCGTGGTCCCCGTGTCCCCGAACAGACCGATGAGCATGGCGCTGACCCCGACCACGAGGAGGAGCAGGCCGACGAGGATCCGCTGCTTGGATCCGTACCCGGCGCTGCCGGCCACCTGGGCGCGCATGGCGGCGATGGGCGGGATCTTGGCCGCCTTCCGGGCGGGCGACAGCGCGGCGACCAGGGTCACGACCATCCCGGCGACGACCGACGTGACCACCGTGCTCGCCGACAGGACCACGCCGCGGCCCGGGATGTCGAAGCCGAAGGCAGCCAGCATCCCCTTCAGCGCCCCGGCCACGGCGATGCCGGCCGCCAGCCCGAGGGCCGACGCGACCACGCCGATGGCGGTCGCCTCCACCAGCACGGAGGAGAGGATCTGGCGCCGGCTGGCGCCCAGGGCCCGCAGCAGCCCGTTCTCCCGCGTGCGCTGGGCGACGGTGATCGAGAAGGTGTTGAAGATCATGAACCCGCCGACCAGGAGGGCGACGACGGCGAACACCAACAGGAAGGTGTTGAAGAAGGAGAACCCCTCACGAAGGTCGTCCTGGTTCTCCGTGGTCACCGCCGCGCCGGTGACGGCCTCGACCCCGCCCGGGAGAACCGGCGTCAGCCGACTGACCAGCTCGGGCTGCGACACGCCCTCGACCGCCACCAGGGCGATGCTGTCGAACTTGCCTGGCTCGGCGACCAGCCGCTGGGCGGCGGGGCCGGTGAAGAGGGTGAACGAGGCGCCACCCGGGCTGTCGGCGGTGCCGAACTTGGCGATGCCGGCGATGCGGACCTGCTGGGGTGGCCCCTGCACGAGGACCGTCGTGGTGTCGCCGACGGCGAGCTTGCCGTCCTCGGCGCTCTTCTTGTCGATCACCACCTCGTTGTCCGCGCCGGGCGGCTGGCCGGCGACGAGGGTGAACGGGTTGAGCTCCTTTGCCTCGCTCCAGTTGCCGCCGAAGGTGGGGGCGCCCATCTGCGGGTTGCCGATGGCCTTGCCGTCCTTGCCGACCAGGCGGGCGTAGCCCTGCACCTGTCCCTCGACCACGGCCACCCCGCTGACCCGGCGCAGGGAGGCGACGAGGGACTCGTCCACCCGGCCCCGCTGGGCCCCGCTGCTCATCGGCCCCTCGAAGGCCGCCTCGGCCCGCACCACGGCGTCGGTGTTCTTGTAGACGTCGCCGAACAGGTCGTCGAAGGTCTTGCCGATGGTGTCGGTGAGCACCAGCGTCCCGGCCATGAACGCCACCCCGAGGGTGACGGCCAGCGCCGTGGTGAACATGCGTCGCTTGTGGGCCAGCAGTCCTTTGAGCGTCGTCCTGAACATCGGCTCTACTCCCCGAATCGCTTCATGCGCTCGAGCACCCGCTCGGCGGTCGGCTGGTGCATCTCGTCGACGATGCGACCGTCGGCGAGGAAGACGATGCGGTCGGCGTAGCTGGCCGCCACCGGGTCGTGGGTCACCATGACGATGGTCTGGCCCATGTCGTCCACCGCCTGGCGCATGAACTGCAGGACCTCGGCGCCCGACCGCGAGTCGAGGTTCCCGGTCGGCTCGTCGGCGAAGATGATCTGGGGCCGGGTGGCCAGGGCCCGGGCGACGGCCACCCGCTGCTGCTGCCCGCCGGACAGCTCGGACGGGCGGTGCTGGAGGCGCTGGCCGATGCCCATGGTGGCGACGACGTTGTCGATCCAGGCCTGGTCGCCCTTGTGCCCGGCCAGGGTGAGGGGAAGGGTGATGTTCTCGATGGCGGTGAGCGTCGGCACCAGGTTGTAGGCCTGGAAGATGAACCCGACCCGGTCGCGCCGCAGGATGGTGAGCTTCTGGTCGTCCAGGGTGCTGAGGTCGGCGTTGCCGATGAAGGCCTTGCCCGAGCTCAGGGAGTCGAGGCCGGCGATGCAGTGGAGCAGGGTGGACTTGCCCGAGCCCGACGGGCCCATGATGGCCGTGAACCGACCGGCGGCGAACTCCACGGACACGCCGTCGAGGGCGCGCACCTCGGTCTGGCCCTTGCCGTAGACCTTGAGGGCGTCGACGGTACGGGCGGCGGCGGGTCCTGTCGACGGGCGGGTGACGTCAGTGGCTCTGATCGCCATGCAGGGTTCCTTTCGTAGAGATCACGTCGGGGCCGGACGGCGGACGAGGATCACGCCCGTCGCCGGGGCTCCAGGACGTGCGGTTCGGTTGGGCCTGGTCGGTCATGGCGCGTGGTTCCTCCCTCGGCGGCCCGGAACCGACGGCGCCGGGCCACCGAGCCCGTCCCCGTCCGCTCGTCCGGGCACGACCGGCGGTCGGCGGGCAGACACCTGCATCCTCGCGAGGCCCGCCACCGCCTTTCATGGGTCCAACGGCCCGAAAGTGGCGGGACATTTGACGTAGGCGCCCCTTTCCCGCCGATCGCTGGGACAATGGGACGGCCCATATGACCGGCGTGAACGAGCCAGCAGACGGGGGTCTCGACGGTGCTGGGGAGGCCGAGGCCCTCCTGGCCCTGGCCCACGACGCCGTCATCGTCCGCAGCCCCGGCGGGAAGATCCGGTTCTGGAACCGAGGGGCGGAGGAGACCTACGGCTGGACCGCCGGGGAGGTGGTCGGACGCGCCGTCGAGGAGGTGCTGCGCACGCCGGCGGCGGCGTCGTCGGTGATCGAGGAGTCCCTGGCCTCCGGTGGCGCGTGGGAGGGCCGGCTCACCCACGTCCGCCGGGACGGCTCCGGCATCGTCGTCGCCTGCAGGGTCGTGCGACACGAGGACGGTGACGGTCGTCCGGTCTCGGTCCTCGAGATCCACCGCGACGTCACCGCCGAGAGCCGGGCCGAGCAGGAGCTCCGGGAGAGCGAGGAGCGCTTCCGCCTCCTCGTCGACGGTGTCGCCGATTACGCCATCTTCATGCTCGACGTCGACGGCCACGTGGTGAGCTGGAACTCGGGGGCCGAGCGCATCAAGGGGTACCGGCGGGAGGAGATCTGCGGGCGGCACTTCTCGGTCTTCTACCCGCCGGAGGACGCGGCGGCCGGCATGCCGGCCGAGGAGCTGCGCAAGGCGGCGGCCGACGGCCGCGTGGGAGCAGAGGGATGGCGCGTCCGCAAGGACGGATCCCGCTTCTGGGCCAGTATCACGGTGTCCGCTCTCCGGGACCCGGCCGGTGTCCTGCGCGGCTTCGCCAAGGTGACCCGCGACGCCACGGACCGAAAGCGCTTCGAGGAGCACCTGGAGCGACAGGCCCGGCTCCTCGACACCGTCAGCGACGCGGTCATCGCCGCCGACGAGCAGCTGGTCCTCACCGCGTGGAACCAGGGCGCCGAGCGGCTGTACGGCTGGCCGGCGCAGGAGGTCCTCGGCCGCCCCGCCGAGCAGGTCCTGGCCACGAAGATACCGAGGAGCTCGAGGGAGGAGGCCCTGCGCGTCCTCGTCGAGGGCGGCGAGTGGCGGGGGGAGGTCCTCCAGCGCCATCGGGACGGGACCGAGCTGCTGGTCGAGGCCGCGGCCATCGTGCTGCCCGAGGGCCCGGCCAAGGTGGTGAGCGTCAACCGTGACGTCACCGAGGCCAGGCGGGCGATGGTGGCCGAGGAGCGGAACCGGCTGGCGCGCGAGCTGCACGACTCGGTGTCGCAGGCCCTGTTCTCGATGACCCTCCAGGCGAGGGCGCTCGAGCTGGCCCTCGCCCGGGAGGGCGTCGACCCGGGAGGCCCGGTGAGCGACGGCATCGCCCAGATCCGCCAGCTGACCCAGGGGGCGCTGGCCGAGATGCGGGCCTTGATCTTCGAGCTGCGGCCCGGGGCCCTGTCCGAGGAGGGGTTGGGCGCCGCCCTCCGCAAGCTGGCGGCCGCCCTCGAAGCCAAGGAGGGCCTGCGGGTCGACGTCTCGGCGCCCGCCGACCGCGTGCCCCTCCCCCCGGACGTGGAGGAGAACCTCTACGGCCTGGCCCGGGAAGCCCTGAGCAACGTGGTGAAGCACGCCAGGGCGAGCACGGTACGGATCCGGCTCGACATCGCACCGGACCGCCTCGAGCTCGAGATCGCAGACGACGGCGTGGGCTTCGACACCGGGGCGAGCCGCCCGGGCCACCTCGGCCTGAAGACCATGAGCGAACGGGCGGCGGGCATCGACGGCCGGCTCGACGTGGTCAGCGCGCCGGGCGGGGGGACCGCGGTCCGGGTCACGGTCCCGACGGTCGGCGCCTGACCGGACCCGGCGGTCACCCGCACCCGCGGCCGCCGGTGCGGGCCAACACCTCGACCAGGGTGGCGAGAAGCGCGTCGGGGCCCGAGTACTTGTCGACGAAGCCGGCGGCTCCCGCGGCCATGACGGCCGGCCGCAACCCCTCGCGCACGCTGAGGGCGACGACCGCCCGGCCCTTGGCCGCCAACCGGTCCAGGACGGCGAGCCCGTCGTCGGCCGACGGGAGCAGGATGTCGAGGAGCACGACGTCGGGGCGGAGCTCCTCGTCCGCTCGCAGCGTCGCCGGTCCCGACGCCGCTTCCCCGGCGACGCACAGCCCCGGAGAGGACCGGAGGAGCGCGCACAGGGCCCGCCGCACCCGGGCGTCGTCGTCCACCACGAGGACCCGCGCCAGGCGCTCCTCGGGCGATGTGCTGTCTGCAGTCACGTTCCCCCAGCGCGTCAAGCGTTGCCGGGAACCGATTACACCCGGTGCCGTGGAAGATGTCCCGAGACAAATGACTCGGTTTCAGGCCTCGGGAGCCGCCAGCCCCTCTCGGATGGCCCACAGCGCGGCCTGGGTCCGGGAGCGCAGGCCGACCTTGGCCAGGATGTTGCTGACGTGGGTCCGCGCCGTCCGCTCGCTGATGAACAGCGCCTGCCCGATCTCCTTGTTGGACGCCCCTCGGGCGACGAGGGCGAGGACGTCCCGCTCCCTCTCGGTCAGCGGCTCGACCGTCCGCCGCGACCCGGCCGGCCGCAGCGCCTTGGCCAGCTCCCGTACCGCCGCCGGGCTGATGTGCACCTCGCCGTGGTGGGCGCCCCTGATGGCGGCCGCCACCTCGTCGGCCTCGGCGTCCTTGAGGACGTAGCCGGCGGCCCCGGCGGCGAGCGCGGCCTGGATCTTGTCCTGGGCGACGAAGCTGGTGAGGGCGACGACCTCGATCTCCGGGTGCCGCTCCCGGATCAGGGCCGTGGCCGCGATCCCGTCCATCCCGGGCATGAGGATGTCCATGACCACCACGTCCGGCGCCTGGCCCGCCTTGGCCATCCGTCCGAGCTCGTCCACCGCCGGGCCACCGTCGCGGGCCTCACCGACCACCTCCATGTCGTCCAGCTGCTCCAGGTACGCCCGCATCCCGGTGCGGACGACGGCATGGTCGTCCACGAGGTAGACCTGGATCGGGTCCTCGGGCGGAGCTCCGTTCGCCACTGCCGCTCTCTACCCGCGGCGCCGGGCCGCGGAACTGCTAGTGCTCCCGGAGGGCACGGAGCCGGCCGACGACGGCGGGGAACGCCCGGCAGAAGGCGTCGACGTCGTCGTTCGAGGTGGACCAGCCGACCGAGACCCGCAGCGACCGCTCGGCCTCCACGCCCATGGCCGCCAGCACCGGGGACGGGTCGAGCGACTCCGAGGAGCAGGCGCTGCCGGAGTGGGTCGAGATGCCGGCCTGGTCGAGGCCGAGCAGCACGGCCTCGGCCTCCACGCCGGCCACCCCGAGGCAGGCGATGTGGGGCGCCCGCGCCCGAGGGTCGCCGTAGGTCACCACGCCCTCAACTGCGGCGGCGGCGGCGATCACCGCCTCGGTCTGGGCCCGGGCCCGCGACGCCTCGCCGTCGAGCGTGGTGGCGAGCGTGGCCGCGCCGGCGCCGAAGCCCACCACGCCGGCCACGTTCTCCATCCCGGCCCGCCGTCCCCGCTCCTGCTCGCCCCCGACGAGCAGGGGCCGCAGCCGCAGCCCCCGGCGCACGAGCAGGGCGCCCACCCCTTGGGGCCCGCCCAGCTTGTGGCCGCTCACCGACAGCAGGTCGGCGCCGAGGGCGCCGAAGTCGACCGGGACGTGGCCGGCGGCGCTGGCCGCGTCCACGTGGACCAGGACGCCCCGCTCCCGGCACCCGGCCACCACCTCGGCGACCGGTTGGAGCGTCCCCACCTCGTGGTTGGCCCACTGCACGTGGACGAGCCCGGTCTCTTCCGGGCGGACGGCGGCCAGCACCTCGTCGGGGTCGACCCGGCCGAGGCGGTCGACGCCGACCTCGGTGACCTCCCCGAAGGCGGCCGAGGCGTCGCGGACGGCGGAGTGCTCCACCGCGGGCACGACGACGTGCCGCCCCCGCTCGGTCGCCCCCCAGACGGCGGCCACGATGGCCTCGGTCGCCCCGCCGGTGAACACCACCTCGCGCGGCCGGGCGCCCAGCAGGGCCGCCACCTGCTCCCGCGCCTGCTCGACCGCGCCCCGCGCCAGCTTCCCGTCGGTGTGCACCCGGCCGGGGTCGGCGGCGAAGGACAGCCAGGGCAGCATGGCGTCGACCACCTCGGGCCGGGCCGGCGACGTGGAGGCGTGGTCGAGGTAGTGCCGGCTCATCGGCCGACGGCCACTAGACGAGCGTGATGCAGATGTCGTCGCCGAGGGGCCGGGAGGCCGACGTCTCGGGCGCGCTGTCGCCGTAGAGCGTGTCGAGCATGCCCTTCACGATCCCCCGGTCGACGGCGCAGATCACCGGGTGCTGCACCGCGGCCCCGCCGAACGGGCACTGCTCGGAGATGATGGCCAGCCCGTCGGCCCGGGACTCGGTGTGGGACGCGAACCCGTGGGCGGTGAGGGCGTCGGCCACGGCGTGGAGAGCGGCCTGGAGCGAACGGTGGCCTTCGCCCGGGGCCATGGAGGCGGCCAGCGACCGCCCGTACTCCTCGCCCACGCTCTCGGCCATGGCCTCGGCCGCCTCGGTGGGCACCAGGGCCAGGGTGCGGGCCAGCAGGGCGATGAGCAGGTCGTCGCGCCGGACCGGGAACTCGAGGGCCAGGGCCTTCTCGGTGACCTGATAGCGCTTCGACGGGCGACCGGCGCCGGGCTTCGGCAGGCGGCCGACCTGGACCTTCAGGTACCCGCCGGCGGCCAGCTTGTCGAGGTGGTGGCGGGCCACGTTGGGGTGGAGGCCGAAGCGCTTGGCCACCTCGGCCGTGGTCACCCCGGACTCGGCGTCGTGGGCGAACAGGTAGATGTCGCGCCGGGTGGCGTCGCCGAAGGCGGCGGTGGCGGCGGTGACGCCGGCGGCGAACGCCTCCGCCGAGAGAGGCACCTGCTCCATGCCCGGTATTCTACCTATGTCCATAGGAGAAATTGCATGCCCACCCAGGAACACGTCCTCGAAGCCCTGCGCCCGGTCCAGGATCCCGAGCTGCACCGCAGCGTCGTCGACCTCGACATGGTGCGCGACATCCGCTTGGCCCCCGACGGGCGGGTGGCGGTCACCATCGCCCTCACCGTCGCCGGCTGCCCGTTGCGAGCCGAGATCACCGACCGCGTGACGCGCGCCGTGGGGGAGCTCGACGGCGTGACCGGGGTCGACGTCGACCTCACGGTCATGACCGACGAGCAGCGGGCCGCCTTGCGCGACCGCCTGGGCGCGGGCGGCCAGCCCGGTCAAGCCCACGCCGGCCACGGCCACGCCTCCGCCGGCGACCAGGCCGCCCAGGTGATCCCCTTCGCCGACCCGTCGAGCCGGACCCGCGTGCTCGGCCTGTCGTCGGGCAAGGGCGGGGTGGGCAAGTCGTCGGTGACGGTGAACCTGGCCGTCGCCCTGTCCCGCCTGGGCCACCAGGTGGGCATCCTCGACGCCGACGTCTACGGCTTCTCCATCCCCAAGATGCTGGGGCTCGACCAGCAGCCGGTGGTCATCGAAGGGATGATCGTGCCGCCGGTGGCCGAGAGCCTGGCCGTGATGTCCACCGGGTTCCTCGTGGCCGACGACCAGCCGGTGATCTGGCGGGGGCCCATGCTGCACAAGGCGCTCAACCAGTTCCTCACCGACGTGTACTGGGGCGAGCCCGACTTCCTCCTCGTCGACATGCCCCCGGGCACCGGCGACGTGGCCCTCTCCCTGGCCCAGTTCATGCCCCGGACCGAGGTCTACGTGGTCACCACGCCCCAGCCCGCGGCCCAGCGGGTGGCCCAGCGCTCGGCGCTCATGGCCCGGAAGGTCAACCTCGCGGTGCGGGGCGTCATCGAGAACATGAGCTGGTTCACCGGCGACGACGGCAAGCGCTACGAGATCTTCGGCGCCGGCGGGGGCCAGCTCCTGGCCGACGACCTCGACGTCCCCCTGCTGGGCCAGGTCCCGCTGGTCACCGCCCTGCGCGAGGGGGGCGACGTCGGCCGCCCCGTCACCCTCACCGACCCCGACGGCGAGGCGTCGAAGGCGTTCACCGCCCTGGCCGAGCGCGTCGTCGCCCTGGGCCGGGGCCGCATCTCCCACCCCGAGCTGAAGATCAGCTAGTCGAGGTCGGCGGCCACCCGGAGGGCGAGGGTGGACACCACCCGGTCGAGCCAGGCGTCGAGCCCCTCCTCGCCCGACTCGTGCCGGAGCCGGGCCTCCTCGGCGGCGACGACCAGCCGGGGATGAGGGTCGACGGCGAGCCGCTCGACCACGGCGCCCACCCTGACGGTCAGCGGCTCACCCGGGGTCACCGCCGCGGCGGAGAGGTCGGCGCCCCACCCTCGGTCCGCCCTGTGCTGGTAACGGTCGAGCGCCCGCCTGACCGCGGGCTCGAGCACGGCGCGGAAGGCCCGCCCGGCGGCGGCCCGTTCCCGCCAGCGGTCGAGAGCGGCGGACGGGCGATGCTCGGTCATGACGTCGACCAGGGCGAGCACCGACCGCTGGACGGCCTCGACCGGCCCGGCCGCATCGTCGGGGAGGAGGAGCAGGGGGATCGACGCGGCGCGGAGCAGGCAGCCGCCGGCCACGGCCCGGGCCACCCGCCCGTTCCCGTCGGCGAAGGGCTGCACGTGGAGCAGGGCGTGGTGGAGCCAGGCCGCCTGGGCGGCGGGGTGGAGGGCGGCAAAGTCGGCACTGGCCGCGGTGTCGACGACACGGGCCATCTCCCGCCGCACCAGGGCCACGGGCGCGGTCGGGCGCCACCCCCCGTCGGCAGTACGGACGTGGTTGGGATGGTGCTTGTAGTCGCCGCCCGCCATCACGTGGTCCTGCAGCGTCTCGCCGACCCATACCCGGTGGGTCAGCTGGGGCCGGCAGGCGAGCTCGTGGATGCGGCGGACGGCTGCCTCGGAGATGGCGGCGTCCCGGGCCAGGCGCAGGGCGTTGCGGTTGGCCGTGACGTGGGCCCGCACCGTCTCGTCGAGGTCCTCCGGCGACGCCTCACCCCGCACGAGGGCGACAGTGACGTCCGGATCGGCCGGGTACAGCCCGTCGAGGGCGCCGGACTGGTAGGCGGCGCCGAGCAGCGCCCCCCGACCGACCATGTCGCCCCGGTCGGGGTCCTCGGCCCGGAGCCGGTGCCAACGCTCGACGGCGGCCGTCCAGGCCCCGTCGTCCACGGGCGCGGCCGCCCACCGCTCGAGGCCGCCCAGGGGACGGTAGAGCGGGTCCGCCTCGTCCGAGATCGCCGGCGTGTCCTCCAAAGGGCCGGGGTCAGGGGGCGGCCATGCGACCGGCGATCGCGGTCGCCAGACGGGACCGGTCGGCCTCGGGGAAGGGGGTGCCGAAGCCGAAGCCGCTGAGGACCGAGAGGCCTCGTCCCGACCGGATGAAGGTGAAGTCCAGGTAGAACGTGACCGCCTGGCCTGCGACCCGGGCCCGGATGGTGCTGCGGTAGCCGAGCGACTGGTCCCCGGCCGTGATGGCCGACAGCGGGGCGGTGTTCACCGCGACGTCGCCGAAGGTCTGGTCCTCCCGGCGGAGTGCGTCGGCCAGGGCGTCGGAGAAGCACCCGGGGAACGAGGGGGCGCCCAGCGCGGCGATCGAGGCGCGGGCCTGGTCGTCGTTCTCGCCGAAGGTGACGGCCGAGTAGACGCTGGCCGTCTCGCCCCTGCTGAAGTCGGGCGAGCTGGCCCCGCGCGGGTCGTCGTCCTCGCCCAGTCGGACCAGCAACGGGTCGTTGTTCAGGCAGGCGTTGGCCGCCTCTTCCACGTCGGCGCCGTCGTCGTCGGTATCCGGGGGGTCCTGGGTGAAGCCGGGCACGTCGGCCGCGGCGAGGACGACCCGTGGCGCCTTCTGCTTGTCGACCTCGGCCGGGGGGATCGTCGTCGTCGTGCTCGGGGCCGTGGTGGGGGACGAGGAGTCCTCGCCTCCCCCGCACGCCGTGAGGAGCAGGACCGCGGTGGCGAACCCGGCCACCGCCTTCCGGCATCGCACCCTGCGCATGGTGAACCTCCGCTCTGGGCCGCCGGACCGTCGGTCGGGGAGTCTAGGAGGCGACCAGCTGGGGGCCGCCGGCGAACTGCGTCCGGTAGAGGTGGGCGTAGCGGCCGTTGCCGGCCAGCAGCTGGTCGTGGGTCCCGCGCTCGACCACCCGGCCGTCCTCGAGGACGACGATGAGGTCGGCGCCGCGCACCGTCGACAGCCGGTGGGCGATGACCAGCGCCGTCCGCCCGTCGAGGGCTTCGGCCAGGGCCTCCTGGACCGCCGCCTCCGAGCCCGAGTCGAGGTGGGCGGTGGCCTCGTCCAGGATGACGACGCGCGGCCGGGCCAGCAGCAGGCGAGCGATGGTGAGGCGCTGGCGCTCGCCTCCCGAGAGCCGGTAGCCGCGCTCGCCCACGACCGTGTCCAGCCCGTCGGGCAGGGAGCGCACCAGGTCGGCCAGGCGGGCTCGGGTCAGGGCGTCCCAGAGGTCGGCGTCACCCGCGTCGGGCCGGGCGTAGAGCAGGTTGGCCCGGATGGTGTCGTGGAAGAGGTGGCCGTCCTGGGTGACCATCCCCACCGCCTGGCGGAGGGAGGCGAAGGAGAGGTTGCGGACGTCGACGCCCGAGAGGCGGACCGTCCCGGCGTCGACGTCGTAGAGCCGGGGCACGAGCGAGGCCAGGGTCGACTTGCCCGCACCCGAGGAGCCGACCAGCGCCACCGTCCGGCCCGCTCCGACCACGAACGACACGCCGGACAGCACCTGGCCCGAGTCGCGGGTGTCGAGGGCGGCCACGTCCTCCAGCGACGCCAGCGACACCTTGCCGGCGGCCGGGTAGGAGAAGCGCACGTCGTCGAACTCGACCGAGACCGGGCCCTCGGGGAGGGGTTGGGGGTCGGCGGGCTCGGCGATGAGGGGGCGGACGTCGAGCACCTCGAAGACCCGCTCGAAGCTGACCAGGGCGGTGGTGACGTCGAGCCGGGCCGTGGCCAGGGCGGTCAGCGGCGCATACAGGCGGGTGAGGAGGAGGGCGAGGGTGACCACGGTGCCCGGTGCCAGGTCGCCCCGCAGGGCCAGGTAGCCGCCCAGGCCGTAGATCAGGGCCTGGGCCAGGCCGGACACCAGGGTCAGGGCCCGGAGGAAGACCTCGACGGCCATGGCCGAGCGCACGCCGATGTCGCGCACCCGGCCGGCCCGCACGCCGAACTCGTCCGACTCCTCGGCCGGCCGGCCGAACAGCTTGACCAGGACGGCGCCGGCGGCCGAGAAGCGCTCGGTCATCTGCGAGGTCATAGCCGCGTTGTGGTCGGCCGCCTCCCGCTCCAGGCGCCCCACCCGGGCGCCCACCCGGCGGGCGGGGACCACGAAGATCGGCAGGAGGACGAGGGCGAGCAGGGTGATCTGCCACGACAGGCGGGCCATCACGACGACGGTGAGGGCGAGGGAGATGACGTTGGTGAGCACGCCGGAGAGGGCGGACGTGAAGGCCCGCTGGGCGCCGATCACGTCGTTGTTCAGGCGGCTGACCAGGGCGCCGGTACGGGTGCGGGTGAAGAAGGCGACGGGCATCGCCTGCACGTGGTCGAAGACGGCCCGGCGCAGGTCGAAGATGAGGCCCTCGCCGATCCGGGCCGACTGCAGCCGCTCCAGCAGGCCGATGCCGGTATCGACCAGGGCGAGCACGGCGATCAGGGCGGCCAGGGCGACCACCGTGCCGAGCTCCCGGCCTTCGACGATGGCGTCGACCGCCCGGCCGGCGAGCACGGGCGTGGCCACGCCCACCACCGCGCCCGCCGTGCTGAGGAGCAGGAAGGCGACCAGCGAGCGGCGGTAGGGGTGGGCGAAGCCTGCCACCCGGCGTAGCGTCGCCCGGTCCACCGACCGTCGGGGGGCGTCACCCTGCATGGCGCTCTGCAGCAGCATCCACGAGTTCATGTCGCTCATGGCAGGGACGGTACAAGCTCAAGTTAAGTTTAAGTCAAGGGGTCGCGCGCCGAGCCGAACGGCCGGAACCGCCGTAGCCTGGACGGCGATGGAGGGCACCCCCGTCGGCCGGCGCGTCGTCCTGGGCATGATGGGCACGGGCGTGGCCGGCATCCTCTTCGGCTCGAAGGCCGCCGACGTCCTCGGGCGGCTCGTCTCCCGGGACGGGACAGGACTGGCGTCTCTCCTCCCGGTCGGCAGGTTCCGCATCTACACCGTCACCGGGAAGCTCCACCGCCGCTCGGAGGCCGACTACCGGCTCCACGTGGGCGGCTTCGTCGACACCCCCGTCACCCTCACCCTGGACGACCTCGAGGCCATGCCCGCCACCCGCATGACCAAGGACTTCCAGTGCGTGACCGGCTGGCGGGTGCAGGACGTGAAGTGGGCGGGCGTCCGACTCGCCGACCTCCTCGACCGGGCGGGGGTGAAGGAGGGGGCCCAGGGGGTGCGGTTCGGGTCGTTCGACGGCGTGTACACCGAGACCCTCACCATGGAGCAGGCTCGCCGCGACGACGTCATCGTGGCCTACGAGATGGAGGGCAGACCCCTGACCTCCGCCCATGGGGGCCCGGCCCGCCTGTACGTCGCCCCCATGTACGGGTACAAGTCCATCAAGTGGCTGGAGACGATCGAGGTCTCCGAGACCACGCCGCGCCCGGGCTACTGGGAGGTGCGCGGCTACGACATCGACGGCTGGGTGGGCCGGTCGAACGGCCGTGACGATGACCCTATTTAGCGACGGGCGCCCGGCTCCTTCGGAACACGCCCGTCGCGTGCGGGCGGGGGCCCCTGCCCCGCCCGCCTGCCCACCGGTCTCGTGAGCGCTCGACCCGGCGTCCCGGCGCGGGCCCGGCTGGAGCGGTTCGACGTGGCCGAGCAGGCGCTGCACTGGGTCAACGCAGTGCTGTTCGGCGTCCTGCTCGTCACCGCCGCCATCCTCTACTTCGGGCCCCTGAGCGGCCTGGTCGGCCGACGGCACCTGGTGCGGCTGGCCCACGTCTGCACCGGGCTGGCCCTGCCGTTCCCCCTCCTGGCCGCCCGGCTGGGCCCCTGGCGCAAGGGGTTCGCCGCCGACGTGCGGCGCCTGGCCCGCTTCGACGACCAGGACCGCCGGTGGCTGCGCTCGTTCGGGCGGGCCAAGGACGTGCAGATGGGCAAGTTCCATCCCGGCCAGAAGCTCAACGCCGCCTTCACCCTCGGCGCCGTCGTGGTCATGCTGGCCACCGGGGGCATCATGCACTGGTTCCGCCACTTCCCGGTCGACTGGCGGACGGGCGCCACGTTCGTCCACGACTGGCTGGCCCTCGTCATCGCCGTGGTGGCCGCCGGCCACCTGCGCATGGCCCTGAAGGACCCGGACGCCCGGCGGGCCATGACCGAGGGGTGGGTGCCCACCATCTGGGCCCGCCGCCACCGCCCCCGGTGGTACGAGGAGATGACCGGCCACCCGGCCCGCTCGAGTGGGGGTCGGTCCCCGACGCCCAACGGCTAGACAGGGACCGTGCTCGGGGCCATCTCCTACGACCCGGTCGTCCGGATCCACGTCGGTCCGCTGTCGATCTCGCCCCACGGGCTCTTCATCGCCATCGGCTTCATGGTCGGGGCCTGGTTCATGCTGCCCCAGTCCCGCCAGCGGGGCATCCCCGACGACGAGGTGTACCCGCTCTTCACCCTGGCCGCCATCGGCTCATTGATCGGGGCCAGGGTGGCCTACGTCCTCAACCACATCGGCGACTACTGGGACTCTCCGCTCGACATCTTCCTCGTCTGGGAGGGCGGCATATCCCTGCTGGGCGGGTTCTTCGGCGCGGTGATCGCCGCCATCCCCCGGATGCGGCGTCGGGGGCTGTCGTTCTGGAAGGTGATGGACGCCGCCGCCCCCGGGATGGCCCTGGGCGTGGTGGTGGGCCGCACCGGCGACATCATCATCGCCGACCACCTGGGCAAGGTGACCGACTTCTTCCTCGGCTACCGCTGCCCGCCCCTCGGGGTGGAGACCGGCTCGCCGTGCGCCCCGACCGAGCTGGTGAGCCGGACGCCGGGGGCCGTCGTCCACCAGACCGCCCTGTACGACCAGATCCTGGCCCTGGTGCTGCTGATCGTGCTCGTCCGCCTGCGGCGCAAGGTCCACTACGACGGCTTCCTCATCCTGGTCTTCGCCCTCGGCTACGGCATGGCCCGGATCATCGAGGACTTCCTCCGGGAGGACACGCGCCGGCTGGGCCTCACCGCCAGCCAGTGGACGGCGATCGCCACCGTGTCCGTCTGCCTGTACACCCTCACCGTGCTCCGCCGCACCCCGCGCTGGGGCCGCTGGGACCAGTCGCGTGCGCCTGCGTCTACCGTAAAGGACGAGGACCACGGCCCTGAGCCTGAGTCGACGCGTACCGAATAGAGGAGACAGCAGTGGAGATCCGGATCGGGGTCACCTATTCGCCCAAGGAGATCGAGATCGACCTGGAGGACGAGGTGGCGGGCGACGCCCTCGTCGAGCAGATCACTGCCTCGGTGGGCGACGAGAACGCCATGCTGTGGCTCACCGACCGGAAGGGCCGGCGCGTCGGCATCCCCACGGCCAAGCTGGCCTACGTCGAGATCGGCGCCCCCCGCAGCGACCGGCGGGTCGGGTTCACCCCCTCGGTGACGACGCTCACCCAGTGACGGTCGACCTCCTCGACCGCCGGCTGCTCTTCGTCACCGGCAAAGGGGGGGTCGGCAAGAGCACGGCGGCCGCGGCCCTGGCCCTGCTGGCCGCCCAGCACGGCAAGAAGACCCTGGCCTGCGAGGTCGACGCCAAGGGGGACCTGGCCGACTTCTTCGAGACGTCGCGGCCGTCCTTCGTCCCCCACCGGGTGACGCCGAGCCTGTCGCTGATGGCCATGGACACCGAGGCGTCGCTGCGTGAGTACCTCCACCTCCAGCTACGGCTGCCCACCATCGCCCGCCTGGGGCCCTTGGCCCGGGCCTTCGACTTCGTGGCCACCGCCGCCCCGGGTGTGCGGGAGATCCTCACCGTGGGCAAGCTGGGATGGGAGGTCCGGGAGCGGCACTACGACCTCGTCGTGGTCGATGCCGCCGCCACCGGCCACATCGTCGGCCAGCTCACCGCCCCCCAGGCCATCAACGACCTCGTGCGGGTGGGCCAGATCCGCCAGCAGACGGGCTGGCTGGCCGACCTCCTGGCCGACCGGGCCACCACCGGCCTCGTCGTGGTCACCACGCCCGAGGAGATGCCGGTGAACGAGACGATCGAGCTGGTCGAGCGCATGCGCACGGGCACGCGGATCGACGTGGCGGCGATCGTCGTCAACCGCGTCCTGCCCGAGCTGTTCAGCGGTGCCGACGAGGAGGTCTTCGAGCGGCTGACCGAGCCCGTCCTGTCGGACCGGCTGGCCGATGCCACGCGGGGGCCGGTCGCCCAGGTGCTGGAGGCGGCCCGCCTGGCCGTCACCCTCCGCCGGACCCGGGCCGGCCATCTCGACCACCTGCGGTCGTCGGTCGACCCGTCGATCCCCCTGCTCTACGTCCCCTACCTCTTCACCCGGGGCCACGGCCTGCGCACCACGGGCCAGGTCGCCGAGGCCCTGAGCGCCGAGCTGGGCTTTTGACCCTCTCACTGGAGCAGCTGCTGGCGGCCAAGGAGATCGCCGTCTGCTGCGGGGCCGGGGGCGTCGGGAAGACGACCACGGCCGCGGCGGCCGCGGCCATGGCCGCCGTCTCCCTGGGCGGGAAGGTCCTGGTCCTCACCGTGGACCCGGCCCGGCGCCTGGCCGACGCCTTGAGCATGGAGCAGCTGGGCAACGTCGAGGTCCGCGTGCCGGACTCGGTGATGAAGGCGGCGGGCGTGGAGCCCCGAGGCGAGCTGTGGGCGGCCATGCTCGACGCCAAGCAGTCCTGGGACGAGCTGGTGCGGCGCCACGCCCCCAACCCGGCGACGGTCAGGAAGATCCTGGAGAACCCGCTCTACCAGAACGTCACCGGCCGCTTCGCCCAGGGCCACGAGTACATCGCCATGGAGCGGCTGTACGAGATCCACCGGACCGGCGCCTACGACCTCATCGTGGTCGACACCCCGCCGACCCGGCACGCCCTCGACTTCCTCGAGGCCCCCGACCGCATGGCCGAGTTCTTCTCCAGTCGCCTGCTGCGCTGGCTCACCGCCCCGGCCCGGTCGCGCATGCTCAACCTGGCCAGCCGGCCCTTCTACCAGGTGGCCGATCGTGTCCTGGGCACCCAGTTCCTCCAGGACATCGCCGAGTTCTTCCTGCTGTTCCAGACCATGTACGACGGCTTCGTGGAGCGGTCGAAGGCGGTGAAGCGGCTCATCCACGGCCGGCGCACCACCTTCGTGGTCGTGTCGACCTTGGAGGCCACGCCGCTGCGGGAGGCGCGGTTCTTCATCGAGGCCCTCGACCGCCTCGGCCTGCACCCGGGCGCCCTGGTCCTCAACAAGGTCCTGCCCACCTACCTCCTCGACCCGGGCGCCACACGGGTCGCCGAGCGGCTTCGGTCCGACGCCCCGGCCCTCGCCGCCGAGCTGGGCGCCGACGCCGGCCCGCCCTCGGCCGTCGCCCGGGTCCTGCGCGAGGTCGGGGAGAGCTTCCTGAACTTCGGCGTGGTGGCCAAGCGGGAGGCCGAGCAGCGGGTTGAGCTCGAGGTCCGGCCCGACGTGCTGGTCGCCGTCCCCTTCTTCGACACCGACATCTACGACCTGGCCGGCCTCCTCCGCCTGGGTCGATGCTTGTGGTCGCAGGCCTGAACCGGCCTCCCGCCGCGTAAAGTCCGCTGACATGGCGACCCTGGCCGAACTGGCCCGTTCCATCGGTCTCGAGACGCCGGCCATCGCCCACCTCCAGCGGCTGGTCGCCTCCTGGGGCCTGCTGTCTGACCTGTGCTTCGCCGACCTCCTCCTGTACGCGCCCACCACGCCGGGCGACCTCTCGACCTTCACCATCCTCGGCCAGGTACGCCCGACCACCAGCCAGACCCTCTACCTCGAGGACGAGGTCGGCCGCCAGGTGCCCGCCGACGAGGTGCCCCTCGTCGCCCGGGCCTGGGAGCTGGGCGAGATCATCGACGGCGACGCCACCGTCCACGCCCGGGGCGAGATCGCCAGCGTGCAGTGCATCCCCGTGCGGTGGAAGGAGTCGATGCTGGGCGTGCTGGCCCGGGCCAAGGCACCGTCGGTCGGCCGCCGGCCCGGAGAGCTCGAGCGGGTGTACGTCGAGATGTTCGACGGCTTCGCCCGCATGATCATGGTGGGCGAGTTCCCGTTCGGCGCCGAGGAGACCGAGGTCGACGAGGCGCCCCGGGTCGGCGACGGCGTGGCCCGGCTCGACGCCTCCGCCCGCGTCGACTTCGCCTCGCCCAACTTCGTCTCCGCCCTGCACCGGATGGGCATCCACGGCAACGCCCACGGGGCCCGGCTGGGCGAGCTGGGCTTCGACGAGTCGCCGGTCCGGGCCGCGTTCGCCATCGGCCTTCCCATCACCCAGGAGATCGAGCGCAAGGAGGTCGTCGTCCTCTTGCGCTGCATCCCCTTCCTGGAGCACGGCCGCGTCACCGGCGCCCTCGTGCTGCTGCGCGACGTGTCTGACCTGCGCCGGCGGGACCGCCTCCTCGTCTCCAAGGACGCCACCATCCGCGAGATCCACCACCGGGTGAAGAACAACCTCCAGACCATCTCCTCGTTGCTGCGCCTCCACGGGCGGCGGCTGGAGTCGCCCGAGGCCCGGGCCGCCATCGAGGAGTCGGTGCGCCGCATCCGCTCCATCGCCCTCGTCCACGAGACGCTGTCGGCCGGGGCCAGCCAGGAGGTCGAGCTGGGCGAGATCGTGCGCCAGCTGGTCCGCATGGTGGGGGAGGGGATCACCTCCGAGGACCGTCCCGTCCGCCTGGCCGTGGAGGGCGACCCCGGCGAGGTGCGGGCCGAGGTGGCCACCCCCCTGGCCGTGGTCCTCACCGAGCTGTTGCAGAACGCCCTGGAGCACGCCTTCCCCCCGGAGCGCTTCGCCGACCGGGGCGAGCCCCCCCGGGTCACGGTGTCCCTCGCCAACGACGCCACCCAGCTGGTCGTGCGGGTGGCGGACAACGGGGTGGGCCTCCCCCCCGGCTTCGCCCCCGACGGCTCGACGCTCGGGCTCACGATCGTCCGGGCCCTGGTGACGACCGACCTGGGGGGCGAGATGGCCATGGCGACCGACGGCGGCACTGTCGTCGAGATACGGGTGCCGGTGGAGCCCTCGGCCACCGCCCTCAGCTGAGGTCGACGAAAACCGGCACATAGGGGTTCCGTACTAAGTACGATCCCCGGCGGCCGGGTTGTCCGTAGGGGGTTGTCGCGTGTTCGCTCGTCTCGGGTCCGCTTGTTGCCGCCGCCGGCGGCTGGTGGTCGTCGTGTGGGTCGTCGCCCTGTTCGTGCTGGGAAGCGTCCAGGGCGCCGTCGGCACCGCCTTCCAGGACGAGTTCACCCTCCCGGACGTGGAGAGCCGCACCGGCTTCGACACCCTCGAGGAGCACTTCGGCGGACAGGGAACCGGGGTCACCGGCACGATCGTGTTCAAGGCCGACCAGGGCGTACAGGATCCGGCCGTCCGGGCGGCCATGGAACGCCTCTTCGCCGAGCTCGACGCCCGGGAGGACGTGACGATCACCAGCCCCTATGCCCCCGGGGGCGAGCGCCAGGTCGCCTCCCAGGGGCCGCTGGCCGGCAGCATCGCCTACGCCGAGCTGGAGATGCCCCAGAACACCTCGTTCGACCGGACGCTCGAGGTCTCGGAGGAGATCCGGGCCGCCGTGCCCCCGCTTCCGGGCCTCCAGGTGGAGATCGGGGGCGCCGCCTTCGCCGAGTTCGCCGAGCCCAACTCCGAAGTCCTGGGCCTGGCCTTCGCCATCGTGATCCTGATCCTCGCCTTCGGGTCGGTCCTCGCCATGGGGCTGCCCGTGGGCGTGGCCCTGGCCGGCATCGGCGTGGGGACGATCTTGGTCAGCCTGCTGTCGAACGTGCTCACCCTGCCCGACTTCGCCACCGTCCTCGGCATCATGATCGGCCTGGGCGTCGGCATCGACTACGCCCTGTTCATCGTCACCAGGTACCGCGAGAACATGCACAAGGGCCACTCGATCGGCGAGTCGGTCTCGATCGCCATGGACACCGCGGGGAGGGCCGTCACCTTCGCCGGGACCACCGTGGTCATCTCCCTGCTCGGCATGCTGACCATGCAGGTGAGCTTCGTGGGCGGGCTGGCCGTGGGGGCGGCCACCGTGGTGGCCGTCACCGTCGTGGCCTCCCTCACCCTGCTGCCCGCCCTGCTCGGCTTCGCCGGGGAGCGGCTGGAGGTGACCCGGTTGCGGGGGCTGCTCGCCGCCGGCCTCGTCGCCATCGCCCTGGTCGGGGTCGGGATCAAGGTCTCGCCCCTCCTGGTCGGCCTGCCCCTCGCCGCCGTCGTCCTGGTCGCCAGCTTCGCCTACGCCCCCCTGCGCCGGGAGGTCCCCAAGTTCGGCCAGAAGCCCCTCCGGGAGACCCTCTCCTACCGGTGGAGCCGCTTCATCCAGCACCGGCCGTGGCCGACGGCCATCGCCGGTGCCGTCGCCCTCCTCGTGCTCTCGATCCCCGTGCTCAGCATGCGCCTGGGCTTCTCCGACGAGGGGAACTTCGACCGGAAGACGACCACCCGCCGGGCCTACGACCTCCTGGCCCAGGGCTTCGGGCCCGGGTTCAACGGGACCTTCCTGTTGGCCGCCGAGCTGCCGCCCGGGACCGACATGGGCCGCCTGTCGGCCATCACCGACGGGGTGGCCGCCGACCCGGGGGTGGCGTTCGTGTCCCCCGCCATCCCCGACGACGGCGACGCCCCTGCCGCCGCCCTGTGGCGGGTGGTGCCCCGGACGGCACCGCAGGACGCGGCGACCACCTCGACGGTGAACCGCCTGCGCGAGCAGGTGCTGCCGCCGGCGGAGGCCCGTACCGGCGTCGACGTGGCCGTGACCGGTGGCGTCCCCGTGCAGGTCGACTTCTCCAACTACCTCACCGACCGCCTGCCGCTGTTCTTCGCCGCCGTGCTCGGCCTGTCCTTCCTACTGCTGATGACGGTGTTCCGCTCCGTCCTCGTGCCTCTCAAGGCCGTGCTCATGAACCTGCTGTCCCTGGGGGCGGCCTACGGCGTGGTCGTCGCCGTGTTCCAGTGGGGCTGGTTGAGCGACATCACCGGCGTCGAGCCGGCGCCCATCGAGCCGTTCGTCCCCATGATGCTCTTCGCCATCGTGTTCGGGCTGTCGATGGACTACGAGGTCTTCCTGCTCTCCCGGATCAGGGAGGAGTGGGTCCGCACCGGCGACAGCCGGACGTCGGTCGCCGACGGTCTGGCCGTCACCGCCCGGGTCATCACCGCCGCCGCCGCCATCATGGTCTTCCTGTTCGGCAGCTTCCTCCTGGAGAACGACCGCCTGATCAAGCTCTTCGGCCTCGGCCTGGCCGTGGCCGTGCTGCTGGACGCCACCGCCATCCGCATGCTCCTCGTCCCCGCGACCATGGAGCTGCTGGGCGACAAGAACTGGTGGCTGCCGCGCTGGCTCCAGAAGGCCCTGCCCAACGTCAACGTGGAGGGCACCCACGAGCCGGAGCCCGTGCTGGAACGGGTGGCGTAGGGGCGTCTCCAGCGGGAGTGGGCGATTCGCGGCGCTCTACCGCACCGGATCGCCCACACTCGATCTAACTGGCCCGGCGGCGGCGGGCCAGCCAGGCCTTGCGCAGCTTGCGGCGCTCCTCCTCGGAGGTGGCCCCCCAGACCCCGGCCTCCTGGTTGGTGGCCAGGGCGAACTCGAGGCACTCCACCCTCGCGTCGCACTGGCGGCACACCGCCTTGGCCGCCTCGATCTGGTCGATGGCCGCCCCGGTCGTCCCGACCGGGAAGAACAGATCCGGATCCGTGTCCCGGCACGATGCGCGTCGGCGCCAGTCGTCGACGTCCCACTCGTACGGGCGATTCCAGATGAGGGCCACAGCACCTCCTCCCGCTTTCGCGGTCTCGGACCTTGTGAATTTGTTCACAAACTCGAGAGCCAAGCAGTCGACTCAGCTGCGACGGGGCTCCGCAGGCACAATACTGTCGGCCGTCAGGTTGCGACAAGGGTTTGTGAAGCTTTTCTCAAGCCCTTTCAGGGCACGATGAGCCGGATCGTCGCCTCTCCGTGGCTCACATGGAGCTCCTCGGCGTCGCCCAGGTAGTCGCCGTCCACCTGGTGAGGAAAGGGCTTGTGGCCCTTGATGGTGAACGAGGTCAGGTCGGTGCGGTAGTCGACGTTCTTGTTGCGGCGCAGGATCTCCCCCTTGCCCAGGGCCGAGCCGAACAGGGTGAGGAGGGTCCGCACCTTGAGCTTGCGGGTGGTGACGGTGACCAGCCCGCGGTCCGGCCCGGTGTCCGGGGTGACGCACAGGGGCCGGGCCCCCAGGTAGGTGTAGGGGTTGGTGTTGAGGCAGATGGTGAAGAAGCCGTCGTCGACCGAGGTCCCGTCGGGGAAGTGCAGGGCGAAGCTGGGCCGGCGGTGGTCGTAGTGGCGGAGCCAGGTCGAGAAGGCGGCGTAGACGAACACCACCTGGCCCAGCTTGCGCTTCAGCGACGACCGCTTCTCCACCTGGGCGACGACGGCGGCGTCGTAGCCCACGCCGAGGTGGAACAGGAAGTGCCGGCCGTTCACCGTGCCCAGGCCGAACGTGCGCACGCTGTCGGCCCGGGCCAGGGCGGCCTGCAGCTGCGAGGCGGCCCGGCTGGTCTTGGCGGCCATGCCGATGGTGCGGGCGAAGACGTTGGTCGACCCTCCGGGGAGGGCGGCCAGGGCGGTCGACGTGCCGGCCAGGCCGTTGGCCGCTTCGTTGAGGGTCCCGTCGCCGCCGAGCACGACCACCGCCCCGAAGCCGTCCTCGGCCGCCTGGCGGGCGATGGCGATGGCGTCGTCCCGCTTGGCGGTCTCCACGGTCGTTAGGTCGTGGCCGGTGATGAGGGCCGAGTTGGCCGCCATCCGGCTCTTCCAGTCCACGCCCGAGGCGTAGGGGTTGACCAGGAGCATGACCTTCACGAGTCGTCCTCCGCTTGGGTTCGGAGCTGGGACAGGGCCCGGGCCAGCAGGCGGGAGACGTGCATCTGGCTGATGCCCAGGCGGCCGGCAATCTCGGACTGGGTCATGCCTTCGAAGAACCGCAGGTGCAGGATCGTGCGCTCCCGGGGCGGGAACTGGGCGATCAGGGGCGACAGGGTGACCCGGTGCTCGCTGTCGATCAGCCCCTGGTCCTCGGCGCCCAGCTCGGCCGACAGGGTCATCTCGTCCTCGTTGCCGGAGGGGGCGTCGAGGGACGTGAACCGGTAGGCGTGGCCGGCCTCGATCGCCTCCAGCACCTCCTCCTCGGAGACCGCGGCGGCCTGGGCGATCTCGCCGATCGTGGGGGAGCGGCCCAGCTCCTGGGACAGGTTGCTGACCACGCTGCCCAGCCGCAGGTGCAGCTCCTGGACCCGCCGGGGCACCCGCACGGCCCAGCCCTTGTCCCGGAAGTGGCGCTTGAGCTCGCCCACGATCGTGGGGGTGGCGTAGGTCGAGAACTCCAGGCCCCGCTCCGGGTCGAAGCGGTCGACGGCCTTGAGCAGCCCGAGGGCCGCCACCTGGATGAGGTCGTCGAGGGGCTCGCCCCGGTTGGTGAACCGCCGGGCCAGGTACTCGGCCAGGCCCATGTGGGCCGTGACCAGGTCGTCCCGAAGGGCGCGGTCGCGCGTCTTGGCGTACTCGTGGAACTTCCGCCGGAGCTCGTCCCGCTCCTTGCTGTCGAATGCCATCAGAGCACGCCCGCCTACGAGGACCTGTGTCGCTTGATCAGCCGGAACCGCGGGCCCTCCTCGCCCGCCGACAGCTCACATTCGTCCACCACGGCGGCGAGGATCTGCTTCGACAGGGCGGAGACCACCGGTTCGTTCCCGAGGCCGTCGGAGAAGTGGCCCGTGCCCTCGACGGCCAGCTGTCCGTCGTCGAGCTTGTAGTGAACGGTGATGGTGCCGGTGCGGCCCCGGGCTCCGACCATCGAGAAGCACACCTCGTCGATGGCGATGCGCAGGTCCTCTACCTCATCGAGGGTGAAGCCGACCCGGCTGGCCACGCCCGCGGCCATGATGCGCGAGATGCGGAGGAACTCCGGCGCAGCCGGCACCTCCAGTCGGACTTCTCCCGTCGCCACGCCGCCGACCGTAGTGGCCCGGGGCGCTCCGGGGCATACCGGGAGCTATACGAGGGGCCAGGGGTAGGCCCGGGCCGACCGGATGGCAGGGAAGACGGGGCGGCGGAGGACGGCCGCGGCCCGGGCGGCCAGGGCGTCGACCTCCGCGGGCTCGAGCAGCGTCTCCAGGCCCGGGGGAGGCGAGGCGGCCAGGCGGGCGACGTCGTCGAGGCGGTGGGGCGGGAGGGGCTGGCCGGCGAAGTCCCAGATGACAGTGCGGAGCTTGGGCTCGTCGTGGAGGCACAGGCCGTGGTCGATGGCCCAGATCCGCCCGTCGTCGCCCCGCAGGCAGTGGCCGCTCTTGCGGTCGCCGTTGTTGACCACCAGGTCGAACAGGCAGATGGTCCTCAGGGCGTCGTGGAGCTCGGGACGCTCCAGCATGGTGAAGTAGTGCTCCTCGAAGTGGGAGGGCACGAAACGCTGGAGGGACCCCTCGCCCAGGGGACCGTCCACCCGCACGACCGTCTCCGGCACCAGGCCCCAGCCCAGGGCCTCGGAGACGAGGTAGACGGCCACCTCCCGGCGGTAGAGGCCGGGGGGGTAGTCCCAGAGGGGCCGCTCACCCCGGAGGGGCTTGTAGACGGCCAAGGTCTCCTCGCCGTCGAGGCAGACGTCAACGAGGAAGGTGCCGTTCGAGCTCCACGGCAGCCGACCCTTGACCTCGACCTCCCCGCGTCGGAGGAGGTCCAGCGTTCCGGGTGCCCCGGCGGCAGCCGCCGCGGCACCGCTCACCGGCTCTCCCGGTCGCTCCGCCCGCCGGCCCATGAGGGCCACGCAGGCCGGGTTCCGCTCCGGCAGGGCCGCCAGCCCCGGCCGGCGGCGTCGCTCACCGGTCCCGGTGGCCGTTCAGGCGGGGGCACATGTGGCCTTCGGCGTCGAGGGGCAGCCCGCACAGCGGGCACGGGGGCCGGCCGGCGGCCACCGCTTCGGCGCCCCGGACGGACAGGGCCGCCACCCGCTCGCGGGTGGCGGTGATGCGCGCCCGCGCCGCGTCCTCCCCCTCCTCGACCAGCTCCTCGGCCATGATCACCACCCGGTCGGCCTCCTCGTCGTAGGTCACTCCCAGCGACGCGACCACCCACTCGGCGACCACGGGCTCGATCAGGTCCATGCCGGTCGACGGGATCTCCCCGGGGGGCGGCATGTCGGCCAGCATCCCGGCCAGGTAGGCGACCAGGGCGGCCACCTGCGACTTCTCCAGCCGCAACGACACGATCTGGTTTCCGTGGCCGGCCTGGAGGTAGAAGACCCGCTTCCCCGGCGGGCCGACGGCGCCGGCGGTGAGGTGGTCGACGTCGTCGATCTCGAACGAAGAGCTCATGGGTCAGGAGGGCTTGGGGGCCGGGCCGTCGGTCGTGGAGTTCACGGAGAGCACGGTCGGGCCGCCG
>DATAAD010000088.1:0-4484 GCA_036260295.1 Acidimicrobiales bacterium
ACCTCCAGGCCGGCCACGGCGAGCAGGTGGTGTCGCTGCGGTTGGAGAAGACCCAGGTCGCCGCCCTGGTGGCCTACCTGGCCGGGATGCTGGCCGACATGCCGCCGCCCGCAGACATCCCCACGACCGGCCTGGACCTGATCGAACCGGTGGTGGCCGAGTGGGTGGTCGGCTCCCTCGGCGTCACCTACGACGAGGACGCCGACCGGGTGGTGATCCTGGCCGAGGAGCTGGTGGAGGAAGGCGAGGAGGCGGCCCGCGCCCGCATCACCGCCACCCGGGAGCAGATCGCCGCCCTCTCGGTCCGCGGGGCCGAGGCGGTGGCCGCCGGCCGCCCGCCCTGCCCCCTGTGCGGCCAACCCCTCGATCCCGAAGGCCACACGTGCCCCCGGCTGAACGGCCACCGCGCGCGGTGAGCGGGCACGCCGACCCGGCCTGCCGGCCGTGCGGAGCGACCCGGCGGGAACGCTGAACGGATCTCCCGAAGTGCTGGAGCTGCTTCGCCGCGGGGAGATCGAGGTCAAGGGCCGACTGCCGTGGAGCTCGAACGGCACCTTCCTGGTGAACGTCTGCCTGGGCGAGGAAGAGGCCCCGGCCGTGAGGTGGTCGACCTCGGGGATCTCGAACGAGGAGCTCATGACTCCTTGGGGGCCGGGGCGTCACCGACCGAGTTGACCGAGAGGACCGTGGGCCCGCCGTCCCCGTAGGCGATGGAGGTCACCGAGCAAGGCGAGATGACGATGCGCTGGAACAGATCCAGGTGGGTGCCCAGGGCGTGGGCCACGGCCGCCTTGATGGTGTCGGCGTGGGAGACGGCGACGATCGTCTCCCCGGGGTGGGCGGTGCGCAGCCGCTCGATGGTGGAGACGATCCGGGTCTGCATCTCCACGAACGACTCCCCGCCCGGGAACCGGAAGCCGCTCGGGTAGGAGTGGACCTGCTTCCACTCGGGCGCCTTCCGGACGGTCTTCAGCTCCTGCCCGGTCCAATCGCCGATGTCGACCTCGAGCAGGCCCTTGTCGACCTTCACCGTGAGGCCCACGGCCTCGGCGATGGCGGCGGCCGTCTCTCGGGTCCGCTCGAGGGGGGACGCGTACAGGGCGGCGATCTTCTTGACCCCGGCCAGCCGTTGGCCCACGGCCTTGGCCTGGGCCTGGCCCGTGTCGGACAGGTGCAGCCCACCGGCGCGCCCGGGGAGGAGTTTGCCGGTCGTCGGCGTCTGGCCGTGGCGGACGAGCAGGACGACGGTGGGGCGCGGTCGTGCCGCAGTACGGGCCATCTGGTCCGGCCAACCTACCCTCACGCTGTGGACTCGCTGGAACGGGTGACCGAGGAGGTGGTGAACTGCCGGGCGTGCCCGCGGTTGGTGGCGTGGCGGGAGCTGGTGGCCCGGGAGAAGCGGGCCTCCTTCCGTGACGAGGTCTACTGGGGCCGGCCGGTGCCCGGCTTCGGCGACCCGGACGCCGGGCTGCTGATCGTCGGCCTGGCCCCCGCGGCCCACGGGGGGAACCGCACGGGGCGGGTCTTCACCGGCGACCGTTCGGGCGACTGGGTCTACCGGGCCCTGTGGCGGGCCGGCTTCGCCAACCAGCCGACCAGCGTGTCGGCGGACGACGGCCTGCGGCTGACCGGTGCCTGGGTGGCGGCCGTCGTCCGCTGCGCCCCGCCGGCCAACAAGCCGAACCCCGAGGAGCGCGACCGCTGTGTCTCCTACCTGGTGCGGGAGATGGCCCTGCTGCCCGACGTGCGGGTGATCGTCGTCCTGGGCCAGTTCGCCTACGACGCGGTGTGCCGGCTCCTCGCCGTCCGTCCCCGACCCCGCTTCGGCCACGGGGTCGAGGTGGCTCTCCCGGGCGGCCGCACCGTGCTGTGCTCGTACCACCCCAGCCAGCAGAACACCTTCACCGGCACCCTGACCGAGCCGGCGTTCGACGCCATCTTCTCCCGGGCCCGGGAGCTCGCTCAGGCGGAGTGAAGGGCGGCGCGGGCCGCGCCCACGACGTACAGCGAGCCGGTGACGTGGACCAGATCCTGCTCACCGGCCAGGGCCAGGGCGGTGGCGAGCGCCTCGGCGACCGAGGCCGTCTCCTCGGCGTCGGTGCCCAGGGCCCGGGCCGCGTCGGCCACCTCGGCCGCGCCCATGGCCCTCGGGGAGGGGGGCGGGCAGGCCACCACCAGGCGAGCGCGGCCGGCGTCGAAGCACTGGAGCATCTCGATCGGGTCCCGGCCCTGGAGCAGCCCGATGACCAGGATCCGGCCGCTCACCACCGGGCCGAAGGCCTCGTCGACCGCCTCGGTGGCGGCCAGGGCCCCGGCCGGGTTGTGGGCGCCGTCCAGCAGGCACAGCGGGTGGCGACTGACCACCTCGAGCCGGCCGGGCAGGTGGAGCCCGGCGAAGGCCTCGGCCACCACCTCGGGAGCCAGGGGCGAGCCGAAGAAGGCCTCGACCGCGGCCAGGGCCACGGCGGCGTTGTCGCCCTGGTAGGCGCCGTGGACGGGCAGGTGGACGCCCTCGTAGGCCGCTCCCGGCGTGTAGAGGTCGACGATGCGGCCCTCGTGGGCCAGGCCGTTGCCCCCGCAGCGGAAGTGCGGGCCCTGCACCCACGTCTCGTTGGCGTCGGTGTCGTCGAAGACGTGCCGCAGGGCGGGGTTGGTCTCGGCCAGCACGAAGGTGGACCCCGGCTTGACGATGCCGACCTTCTCGTAGGCGATGTCTTCAAGGGCCGGCCCGATGGTCTCGGCGTGGTCGAGGCTGACGTTGGTGAGCACCGCCACCTGCCCGTCGGCCACGTTGGTGGCGTCCCAACGGCCACCCAGTCCGACCTCGACCACGGCCACGTCGACGGCCACGTCGGCGAACCAGCGGTAGGCAGCCGTGGTGAGGATCTCGAAGTGGGTGGGCGGGGAGTCGAGCAAGGGCTCCAGCTCGGCCACTGCGCCGATGACCTCGGCCAGGTCGTCGTCGGGCACCGGCTCCCCGTCCCACGCCAGGCGCTCGTTCAGCCGCTCCAGGTGGGGACTGGTGTAGGTCCCTGTCCTCAGCCCCCGGGCGACCAGCAAGGCGGTGACCATGCGGGCCACCGACCCCTTGCCGTTGGTGCCGGTGATGTGGATCACCGGGTAGCTGTGCTGGGGCTCGCCCATCAGCTCCGTCAGGCGGCGCACCCGGTCGAGCCGGCGCGCTGCCGCCGACGGCGCCGCGTCCCGTTCCAGGTTGACGTGGCCGGCCAGGTAGGCCAGCGCCGCTTCGAGGTCCAGCTCGACTAGCTCGCCAAACGGTGGCGGCCGGAGTCGACCAGGTGGCCGGCCGAGTCGCGAGTGGCCTCGACGGCGTAGGCCGCCTTGCGCCGGGCCCTGCGTCCGGTGCGCTTGGCCTCCTTGGCTGCCCGCAGGGCGGCCTTGCGGGCCTTCCGGGACTGCTTCTCGATGGCCGGCTTGGCGGCCCGAGCCGCTTCCACCAGCGCCCCGGCACTGACCATCGACGCCAGCTTCATCCGCCGCTTGAGCCTGCGCTTGGCCCGGCGGTCGAACACGAACCCGACCAGTCCGCCGGCCAGGGCCCCGCAGCCTGCGCCCTTGGCGGCCTGGACGGGCAGGTCGCTGCCCCCCTGCTCACCGCCCCTGGCCCGGGCGGCCGCGGCGGCCGCGCCCACGACAGCGCCCACCAGGGTGAACTTGATCGCTTTGCCCATGAGCCGGAGCGTAGCCCGGGCGCCTCGCCGTCGTTCGCGTCGCGCCACTCGGGCCTACCGCGGCGTGGGCGGCCGCCGGGAGCGCGCCGCTACGACGCGGCGCGGCGGGGGGGGGTGGCGGGCCGGGACGGCTCGGTGCGGGGTACGAGGGTGGGGTTCACCTTCTGCATGACCACCGACCGGTCGATGACGCACTTGCCGATGTCCTGGCGGCTCGGCAGGTCGTACATCACGTTGAGCAGCACCTCTTCGAGGATGGCCCGCAGCCCCCGGGCGCCGGTGCCCCGGAGCAGGGCCTGCTCGGAGATGGCCTCCAAGGCGTCGGGCGTGAACTCCAGCTCCACGTCGTCGAGCTCGAAGATGCGGTGGTACTGCTTGACCAGGGCGTTCTTCGGCTCCATGAGGATGCGCACCAGCGCCTCCTGGTCGAGGTTCGACACCGCCCCGATCACGGGCAGTCGGCCCACGAACTCGGGGATGAGGCCGAACTTGAGCAGGTCCTCGGGCAGGACCTGGGAGAGGATGGCGCCCACGTCCTTCTCGTCGCGGCGGCGGAGCTCGGCCCCGAAGCCCACGCCCTTGGAGCCGATGCGGCTCTCGATGATCTTCTCCAACCCGGCGAAGGCCCCGCCGCAGATGAAGAGGATGTTGGTGGTGTCGATCTGGATGAACTCCTGGTGGGGGTGCTTGCGGCCCCCCTGGGGCGGCACCGAGGCGGTGGTGCCCTCCAGGATCTTCAGCAGGGCCTGCTGCACGCCCTCGCCGGAGACGTCGCGGGTGATCGAAGGGTTC
>DATAAD010000089.1:0-26973 GCA_036260295.1 Acidimicrobiales bacterium
CCTCCGAGGAGATGGCCCTGCTCGGCGCCCTGGCCAAGTTCGGCATGGGGATGGTCCACGGCGACGGGAACACCCGCCAGTGCATGGCCACCGCGGTCGTGGCCTACAAGGAGTGCTTCGGGTTCGACGCCCCGCCCTACAGCTACGCCGACCTCGAGGCGTCGGACGTCGTCGTGCTGTGGGGCGCCAACCCCTGCATCGCCCACCCCATCCTCTGGGAGCGGATCTGCCGCAACCCCCACCACCCCGAGGTCGTCGTCGTCGACCCCCGGGTCACGGAGACGGCGGCCGCCGCCACCCAGCACTACCCCCTGCTCCCCAAGTCGGACCTCACCCTCCTCTACGGGCTGGCCCACCTGCTGATCGCGTGGGGCGCGGTCGACAAGGACTTCGTCGAGGCGTCCACCGACGGGTTCGAGGGCTTCGCCGCCCACGTGGAGGCGTTCACCCCTGAGCGGGTGAGCGCGTCCACCGGGCTGCCCGTCGACGCTCTGGAGCTGTTCGCCGACACCATCGCCTCCGGGAAGCGGGTGTCGTTCTGGTGGACCATGGGCGTCAACCAGAGCCACGAGGGCGTCCGGGTGGCCCAGGCCCTGATCGCCCTGGCCCTGCTCACCGGCAACATCGGCCGGCCCGGCACGGGCGCCAACTCCATCACCGGCCAGTGCAACGCCATGGGGTCCCGCCTCTGGTCGAACACCACCAACCTCCTCGGCCACCGGCTCTTCACCGACCCCGGCGACCGGGCCGACGTGGCCGAGATCCTGGGCGTCGACCCGGCCGTGATCCCCGACCGGCCCAGCTGGGCCTACGACCGGATCGTCGAGGGCATCGGCACCGGCGAGATCAGGGCCTTGTGGGTGGTCGCCACCAACTCGGCCCACTCCTGGGTCCACCAATCGGGCCTTCGCGACCTGCTCGGGCGGCTCGACGTCCTCGTCGTCCAGGACCTCTACCCGACGACCGAGACGGCGCAGCTGGCCGACATCGTGCTCCCCGCCGCCGGCTGGGGGGAGAAGGAGGGGACGTTCGTCAACTCGGAGCGCCGGTACGGGCGGATCAAGCGGGTGGTCCGGGCCCCCGGCCAGGCCCTGGCCGACTTCTCCGTCTTCAAGCTGGTGGCCGACGCCTGGGGCTGCGGGGAGATGTTCGAGGAATGGTCGTCGCCCGAGGCGACCTTCCGCATCCTCCAGCGCCTCTCCGCCGGCCGCCCCTGCGACATCACGGGGATCGATGGATACGGCCATCTGGACGCCGCGGGCGGCGTCCAATGGCCCTACCCCGCGAGCTCCGGCGGGGCCGGCGGGGCCGGGGCCCCCGCCGGCCGTGGCAGGCGTGGTCCGAAGGACCCGGGTGCCCGCCACCGGGAAACACGGCTGTTCGAGGACGGCAGGTTCTTCCACGCCGACGGCAAGGCGCGGTTCGTCTGGGAGGAGCCCCGGCCGGTGGCCGAGCCGACCAGCACCCAGTTCCCGTTCGTCCTCCTGACCGGCCGGGGGAGCTCGAGCCAGTGGCACACCCAGACCCGGACGTCCAAGTCGGCCATGCTGCGGTCCCTGTACCCCGAGCAGCCGTACGTGGAGATCTCGCCGACCGACGCCACCGCCCTTGGCGTGCACCCCGACGAATGGGTCGTCGTCGCCTCGGCCCGGGGGGAGATGGAGGCCCGGGCCTACGTCACCCCCACGGTGGCCGCCGGCCAGGTCTTCGTGCCCATGCACTACGCCGGCACCAACCGGCTCACCCGGCCCAGCTTCGACCCCTACTCCCGGCAGCCGTCCTATAAATGGGCCGCGGTTGCTGTCCGTCGGTTAGAGGACGGCCACCGGTACAGTTAGGGCCGTGGCCCAACGAGTCGCCGAGCATGTCGTCAAGAGGCGGCTGTTCGGGCCCAAGCGGTTGCTCCGCGTCGACCTCCACGGCGTGTCCCTGTTCGGCTCTGGCGACGAGAAGTCGCTCATCCGCTGGGAGTGGGTGGAGGGCATCGAGGTCGACCGGGGCTCGGTGGTCGTCCGGGGCTCGGAGGACACGATCGTCCTGCCCTCGGGGGCCTTCGGCCTGGAGGCCGAGGTCCTGGCCGAGGAGCTGGAGCGGGCCCGGGCCATCCAGGACCGCTCCGACGTCATCCGGCGGCTGACCAACGTCGGTGACCGGTGAGGGGTCCCCGCTTCCTCCGCATCCCCCGGCCGTCACCCCGGCAGCTGACCGCGGCGGTGGCCGTGCTCGGCGTTCTCGCCGGCCTGGCCGTCGTGGTCCTGCCCGTGCGGGCCGCCTTCGGCGACGACCCTCTCCTGCGCCTCCAGCCGTTCTCGCCCGCCCTCGACCATGCGGTCACCGAGGTCGACTGCGGGGCCGCGGTCGGCAACCTGGGTCGGCGGTCGGAGGGCGTCAGCCTCTACGGCCTGGCCCGGGACGGGGCGTGCCGCGAGGCGGCGTCCCGGCAGGTGGCCACGGCGGTGGCCACGGTGACGGTGATCGGCGTCCTCGGGTTCCTGATCCTGTCCGGGAACCGCAGGAGGGAGCTGTCCGCGTGACTCCGGCCGACCCGCTCGTCGTCGTCGACAAGGTCAACAAGCACTTCGGCAACCTCCATGTCCTCAAGGACGTCGACCTCACCGTGGGACGAGGGGAGGTGCTCGTCGTCATCGGCCCGTCCGGGTCGGGAAAGTCGACCCTCTGCCGCTGCATCAACCGGCTCGAGCCTGTCACGTCGGGGCGCATCACCATCGACGGGACGCCGCTCCCCGAGGAGGGCAAGGGCCTGGCCAAGCTCCGGGCCGACGTGGGCATGGTCTTCCAGTCCTTCAACCTCTTCGCCCACAAGACGATCCTGCAGAACGTCACCCTCGGGCCGGTGAAGGTCCGGAAGCTGTCCAAGAACGAGGCTCGCGAGCGGGCCATGAAGCTCCTGCAGCGGGTGGGGATCGCCGAGAAGGCTGACAGCTACCCTGCCGAGCTCTCGGGCGGCCAGCAGCAGCGGGCGGCCATCGCCCGGGCCCTGGCCATGGAGCCCAAGCTCATGCTCTTCGACGAGCCCACGTCGGCCCTCGACCCCGAGATGATCAAAGAGGTGCTCGACGTGATGATCGAGCTGGCCGCTGAAGGGACCACCATGGTCGTGATCAGCCACGAGATGGGCTTCGCACGCTCCGCCGCTCAACGTGTGGCCTTCATGGACGCCGGGCGCATCGTCGAGATCGCCCCGCCCGACCGGTTCTTCGCCCATCCGGAGACCGACCGGGCCAAGGACTTCCTCTCGAAGATCCTGGCCCACTAGCTCTTTTCCGACAAACAGAGAGACCCTGAGGAGGGTGCATGCGCAGATATCGGTGGTTGGGGGCGGTCCTGGCGGTCGTGGCGATGACAGCAGCAGCGTGTGGCGAGGGTGACGACGACGGGACCGTGAGCCCCGGAGGCGGCCAGTCCAGCGACACCACGCTGGCCCGGCCGACGTTCCCCGGGGGGACGACGATGGCCAACCTCCAGTCCCGGGGCAGGATCGTCGTAGGCGTCAAGTACGACCAGCCCGGGCTCGGGCAGCGGAACCCCACCAACAACAGGGTCGAGGGCTTCGACGTCGAGATCGCCAAGCTGATCGCCCTCGGGATCTTCGGTGGGAGCCCGAACGACATCGAGAGCAAGATCGAGTTCCGCGAGGCCACCACCCCGAACCGGGAGGTGTTCATCGAGAACGGCACCGTCGACATGGTCGTCGCCACCTACACCATCAACGACGCCCGCAAGCAGCGCATCGACTTCGCCGGGCCCTACTACATCGCCGGCCAGGACATCATGGTGAAGCGGGACAACAACAGGATCAGGGGCGTCAACGACCTGGCGGGGACGAAGACGTGCAGCGTCCGCAACTCCACACCCGCGAGGAACATCCAGGAGCGGGTCCCCCAGGCCGACCTGACCCTGTTCGACCAGTACTCGGACTGCGTCCAGGCCCTGCGCGACGGGCGGGTGGAATCGGTGACCACCGACAACTCGATCCTCCTGGGCTTCGTGGCCGCCAGCCCCAACGAGTTCAAGATCGTCGGCAACAAGTTCACCGACGAGCCCTACGGCATCGGCGTCCGGAGGGGCGACGACGCCTTCCGCAACTTCATCAACGACCGGCTCGAGGCCATCTACGCCAGCGGCGAGTGGGCCCGGGCCTTCGAGGCGACGCTGGGCAGGCTGGGCATCCCGGTGCCGACGCCGCCCAGGGTCGACCGGTACACGTCCGGCGGGGCGGGGGCGACCACCACCACCGCCCCGGGGGGCGCGACCACCACCACGACCGTGGCGGCGACCACGTCGACCACCCGGGCATGACCTCTGGGCGACGCTCACCCGGGCGGCCGGGGAAGGCCGCCCGGTGAGCGCCGCCGCCGGCGGAAGCGACCAGGCGAAACGGTGAGCGTCGTCTTCGACAACCTCGACGTCTTCCTCGAGGGCATGCGGAGGACGTTGGAGCTGAGCGTGCTCTCCTTCGCCATCGCCATGGTGCTGGGGACGATCGTCGCCGGCTTCCGGGTGAGCCCGGTGCCGCCGCTGCGGTGGGCCGGTACGACCTACGTCGAGCTCGTCCGGAACACACCCCTGCTCGTGCTCATGTTCATCATGGTGTTCGGCTTCCCGAGCATCGGCTTGACGTACTCGTACTACGTCTCGGCGATCATCGTGCTCTCCGCCTACACCGGCACGTTCGTGTCCGAGACCGTCCGGTCCGGGATCAACGCGGTGTCGACCGGGCAGGCCGAGGCCGCCCGGGCCATCGGGCTGACGTTCCCCCAGACGCTCAGCCTGGTGGTCATGCCCCAGGCCCTGCGCACCGTGGTGGCGCCGCTGGGAGGCATCTTCATCGCCCTGCTGAAGAACTCCTCGCTGGCGGTGGCCATCAACGTCCCGGAGCTGACCAGCGCGGCCGAGGACATCGGGACGGCGACGGCGAGCTTCATCCCCGCCTACCTGGGGGCGGCGGCGGCCTACCTGATGCTCACCGTGCCGTCGGGCTTCGCGGTGGCGTGGATCGAGCGGAAGGTGGCGATCAAGCGGTGACGGCGCCGTTCCTGGGCGATGCCCTCGGGCCTCGGGGCCGGCGGACGACCCGGATCGTGTCGGTCCTCAGCGCGCTGGTGATCGCCGGGTTCGTCGCCGTGGCCATCTCCCGCCTGGGCGACCGGGGCCAGCTGGACGAGTCGAGGTGGGAGCCGTTCACCGACCCGTCCGTCCAGAGGTTCCTGCTCGAGGGGCTCCGGGCCACCGTGGAGGTGGCGGTGGTGTCGATGATCGGCGCCATCGTCATCGGCGCCCTCATGGCCCTCGCCCGGCTCTCGCGCACGCCGCCCGTGCGCTGGCTGGCCACGACCTACGTGGAGTTCTTCCGCGGCGTCCCCCTCATCCTGCTGATCTTCTTCTCGGCGTTCGGCCTGCCGTCGTACGGCGTCGACCTGTCGGTCTTCTGGTACCTCGCCCTCGGGCTGATCATCTACAACGGGGCCGTGCTGGGCGAGATCTTCCGGGCGGGCATCCTCTCCCTCGACCGGGGCCAGAGCGAGGCGGCCTACTCGCTGGGCCTGACGTACTGGCAGTCGATGCTGCTGGTCGTCATCCCCCAAGCGGCCCGGCGCATGATCCCGGCCATCGTCAGCCAGCTGGTGACCCTGCTCAAGGACACCTCCCTCGGCGCGGCCATCGGCTACTTCGAGCTGCTGCGCCGGGCCCGCGTCACCGGCGAGTTCTACGTCAACCCGCTCCAGGCGCTCTTCGTGGCCGCCGTGATGTACATCATCGTGAACTTCGCCCTCAGCCGGTTGGCCCGCTGGCTGGAGGTGCGCCAGCGCCGCCGGTTCGGAGCAGGCAGCATCTCGGTGACCGGCGTGGAGGATCTCGCCGTGGTCGGCGCCCAGGCCCAGGCGGCGATGGGCGGTGCTGGTGGGACGGCTACCTGAGCCGGAAGGTCGAGACGACGGTCGACGCCACCTCGGGGGGCGTGGACAGCATGCTGAGGATGTAGGCCTTCCCGTTCTCGAGCAGGTAGTACTGGGTCTCGTCGGTGTCGACGATCCCGGCGTCGGTCTCGAGGGGGACCCGGAAGGTGACCTTGGCCGCCCGCTTGCCGTCCAGCATCCCCGGCTCCTCCCTGATGTTGGTCGCCGAGACGTTGGTGAGGGCGGTGATCGAGTTGCGCACGATCTCCTCCAGCGAATCCTCCTCCGGGTCGTCCACGGTGAGGTTGATGCTGCGGGTGCCCTCGGGGTCCACGGCCATGAACTTGCCGCCTGACCGGGTCAGGGCCCGGGCCTGGTTGAGGATGCTGGCCAGCTTGGGGTTGGCCAGGCGGAGGGCGTTGGCGTCCTGGTTGAACTGGTCGGGGTTCTCGCTGAGCGGGATGCGGGTCCAGTTCGACGGCACGGCGAGGGCGAAGCCCTCCTTGGCGTCGCTCATCACCGTGTAACCCTCGGGGGCGGTGGTGGTGGGCGCGGCCTCGTCGCCGGAGCAGGCGGCCAGGGCGAGGACGAGGACGAGAGAGACGGCCGCCGCCGCGGCCCGGGTTGGTGGCCGGTACGGCTGAGTCACGGCCCCAGGATAGGTGGAAGGGTCAGTCTCTCGGTAGCAGGCCGATGGCGTCTCTGGCCCGAGCCAGGGTGGCGGCGGCCACCGCCTCGGCCTTCTCCGCTCCCCGGTGGAGGGTGTCCCGCACCGCTTCGGGATCGGCGGCCAGCTCGGCGTAGCGCTCCCGGAGGGGCTTCAGCAGCTCGACGACGGCCTCGGCCGTGTCGGCCTTGAGCGGCCCGTACTGGGTGTACCCCTCGGCCACCTCGGTCGGCGGGCGCCCGGTGGCGGCGCCGAGGATCTGGAGCAGGTTGGACACGCCCGGCTTCTTCTCGGGTTCGAAGGCGACGTCGGTCCCCGTGTCCGTCACCGCCCGCTGGAACTTGCGAACGATCGCGTCCGGCTCGTCGAGGACGAGCACCGTCCCCTGGGGCGACTCGGCGGACTTCGACATCTTCGCCGTCGGCCGCTGGAGGTCCATCACCCGAGCAGCCGTTTTCGGCGTCGCTGCCTCCGGGACGACGAAGGTGTCGCGGTACCGGCGGTTGAACCGCAGGGCCACGTCCCGGCACAGCTCGAGGTGCTGGCGCTGGTCGTCGCCCACGGGTACTCGGTCGGCGTCGTAGAGCAGGATGTCGGCGGCCATGAGGACGGGGTAGGTGAACAGGCCGACCCGGGCCGACTCCTCGCCGTCCTTGGCCTTGTCCTTGAACTGGGTCATGCGCCGCAGCTCGCCGATGCTGGCCACGCACTCGAGGATCCACGAAAGCTCGGGGTGTTGGTGCACGTGGCTCTGCACGAACAGCGTGCATACCTCGGGGTCGAGGCCGGCGGCCACCAGGATGAGCGTGGTCGCCAGGGTCGTGGCCCGCAGCTCGGCCGGGTCGCGGGGCACGGTCAGGGCGTGGAGGTCGACCACGCAGAAGAAGGAGTCCTGGGTGTGCTGGTCGTCGACCCACTGCCGGACGGCCCCGAGGTAGTTGCCGAGGTGGATCTCACCGGTGGGCTGGATGCCGGACAGGACGCGGGCCATGGGCAGGATGGTATGCGGGGCCCGGCGAGAGGCGGCCGGTATTCTCGCTGGCGTGTCCTACGCCGTGCAGACCGACGTCTTCGAGGGGCCGTTCGACCTCCTGCTCCACCTCATCCTGCGCGACGAGGTCGACCTCTACGAGATCTCGCTCAACCGCATCGTCGACGGCTTCCTCGCCCACCTCGACGGGCTGGCCTTCCTCGACCTCGAGGTCACCACCGAGTTCCTCGTCATCGCCGCCACCCTGGTCGACCTCAAGGCCCGCCGGCTGCTGCCCGGCCCGGTCGACGTCGAGGTCGACGAGGAGCTGGCCCTCTTCGATCAGCGCGACCTCCTGCTGGCCCGCCTGGTCGAGGCCAAGACGTTCCGCGACGCCGGCGCCGCGTTGGAGCGGCTGGCCCAGGCCGCGGGCCGGTCCCTGCCCCGGACGGCGGGGCTGGAGGAGCGGTTCCTCGACCTGGCGCCCGACCTGCTGGCCGGGATCACGCCCGCCGACCTCCACGCCGCGTGGCTGCGGGTGTCCACGCCCGCGCCCCCTCCCCGGGTGCAGCTCGACCACGTGGCCCCGATCAGGGTGAGCGTGGACGAGGCGGTGGATGACCTGTCGGCGCGCCTGCCCGGCGCCGGGCCGATGACCTTCCGGGCCCTCACCGAGGGGATGGCCGACCGCATGGAGGTGATCGTGCGCTTCCTCGCCCTGCTCGAGCTGTACAAGCAGGGCCTGGTCGAGCTCGACCAGGCCGTCACCTTCGGCGACCTCCAGATCTCGTGGGTGGGCGAAGCCGACGCCGTCCTAGCCTCCGTGGATTCATACGATGGCTGATCCCGCCGCCGCGAACTGGTGGCGGAAATGGTCGCCGGGGCGACCAATTTCGCCACCGATTGGGGGCCGGCGTGGCTAGCGAGGCGGTACGGGCGGTGGAAGCCATCCTCATGGTGGCCGACGAGCCCGTCGAGCCCCAGCTGCTGGCCCAGCTGCTCGAGGTCAGCCCCGCCCGGGTCGAGGAGCTGTGCGAGGAGCTGGCCGCCGCCTACGAGGCCGAGGACCGCGGGTTCGTGATGGCCCGGGTGGCGGGGGGCTGGCGGTTCCAGAGCCACCCGGATCTGGCGCCTTACGTCGAGCGGTTCGTGCTCGACGGCCAGCCGGCCCGGCTGTCGCCCGCCGCCCTGGAGACCCTGGCCATCGTGGCCTACAAGCAGCCGGTGTCGCGGGCCCAGATGGCGGCCATCCGGGGCGTGAACGTCGACGCCGTGGTCCGGACCCTGTGCCAGCGGGGCTACGTGGAGGAGGTGGGCCGCGACCCCGGTCCGGGCCAGGCCGTCCTCTACGGGACCAGCCGCCTCTTCCTCGAGCGTCTGGGGGTCGACTCGCTGGCCGACCTCCCGCCTCTCGCCGACTTCGTGCCCGGGCCCGAGGTGGTGGAGGCCCTGGAGCGGGGGCTGGGCGCCGACGGCAGCTGATGCCCGAGGGTGCCCCGGAGTCTCGGGGTGACCGCCTTCAGAAGGTCTTGGCTGCCGCCGGACTGGGCAGCCGCCGGGCGTGCGAGCTTCTCATCGAGGACGGGCGGGTCACGGTCAACGGGGAGGTGGCCGAGCTCGGGCGCCGGGTCGACCCCGAGCACGACCGGATCGAAGTCGACGGGCTGCGGGTCCCGGTCCGGCCGGGGCTGGTCACCTACCTGCTCAACAAGCCCCGAGGCGTGGTGGCCACCGCCTCCGATCCCCAGGGCCGGCCCACTGTCGTCCAGCTCGTCCCCTCGGAGCCCCGGGTCTTCCCGGTCGGGCGCCTCGACGCCGACACCGAGGGCCTGCTGCTGCTCACCAACGACGGCGACCTGGCCCACCGCCTGACCCATCCGTCGTTCGGGGTCGAGAAGGAGTACCTGGCCCGGGTGGAGGGCAACCCGTCGCCCGGGGTGCTGCGGCGACTGCGCGAGGGCGTGGACCTGGAGGACGGGCGCACGGCACCGGCCAAGGCGACGCTCGCGGCCCCCGGCGTCATCAGCCTCGTCATCCACGAGGGGCGCAACCGGCAGGTCCGGCGCATGTGCGAGGCCGTTGGCCACCCCGTCCGCCGGCTCGTGCGCACCCGGATCGGTCCCCTGGCCGAGCGCCGGCTGAAGCCGGGGGAGTGGCGGGCCCTCGACCTGGAGGAGGTACGGGCCCTGGAGGCGGCGGCCGTACCTCGCACTACATTCGCCCCGTGACCCGCTCGTTCCGGGCCCTCCGAGGGGCGACGACCGTCGACGCCGACACCCCCGAGCAGATCAACGAGCGGGTGGGGGAGCTGATAAACGAGATGCTGGCCCGCAACGCCGTCGACAAGGATGACCTCATCAGCGTCATCTTCACCGCCACCGACGACGTCACCTCGATGTTCCCCGCCGCCGCGGCCCGGGCCGTGGGCCTGGGCGACGTCCCCCTGCTGTGCGCCCGGGAGCTGGCCGTCGACGGGGGGACGCCGCGCTGCATCCGGGTGCTCATGCACCTGACCACCGAGCGCTCCCGCGCCGAGCTGCGCCACGTCTACCTGGCCGGCGCCGAGGGCCTGCGCGATGACCTTCCCGTCTAGCGCCACCCGCCGGGCCGTCGTCGTCGGGACGGGCCTGATCGGCGGCTCGATCGGCATGGCGCTGCGGGAGCAGGGCTGGCACGTCACCGGGCGCGACCTCGACCGGGCCCGGGCCGAGCAGGGCGTGGCCCTGGGCGCCCTCGACGCCGTGGGCGACGACCCCTCCGCCGAGCTGACGTTCGTGTGCACGCCGGTGGGGGCGATCGCCGACGAGGCCCGCGCCGCCCTGGCATCCGGTGGCGTGGTCACCGACGTGGGAGGGGTCAAGGGCCCCGTGGTGTCGGCGGTCGACCATCCTCGGTTCGTGGGCGGCCACCCCATGGCCGGGTCCGAGCAGGAGGGGATGGAGGGGGCCGATCCGGCGCTCTTCGCCGGGGCGACGTGGGTCCTGACCCCCACGGTCGCCACCGACGCCGAGGCGTACACGCTGGTTCGGTCGGTCGTGACGTCGTTGGGGGCCGACGTGGTCGCCCTCGCCCCCGACCGCCACGACGAGCTGGTGGCCACCGTCTCCCACGTGCCCCACCTGGCCGCCGCCACCCTCATGGCCCTGGCCGGCGACGGCGGGATCGACCAGGGGCCCATGCTGCGCCTGGCCGCGGGCGGGTTCCGGGACATGACCAGGATCGCCGCCGGCCACCCGGGGATCTGGCCCGACATCTGCGCCGAGAACCGGGAGGCCATCGTCGAGGCCCTCGACCGCCTGGTGGCCGCCCTGTCGAACATGCGCGACCTCGTCGTGCTCGGCGACCGGCCCGGCCTGCTGGCCGCGCTGGAGCGGGCCCGGGCCGCCCGTGTCAATCTTCCTGGTCGCGTGGCCAAGGACAGCGAGCTCGTCGAGGTACGGGTGCCCGTGCCGGACCGGCCAGGGGTCCTGGCCGAGGTCACCACCCTCCTCGGCGAGCTCAACGTCAACATCGAGGACCTGGAGATCGCCCACTCGGTCGAGGGGGAGCGGGGCGTGCTGGTCATGGTCATCGAGGAGAAGGCGGTCGAGGACACCCGCGCCGCCCTGGTGTCCCGCGGCTTCCATCCGACGTTCCGGCCCCTCTCGTGAGCTCGTTCACCGTCAGCGGTGGACGGCCGCTCCGGGGCCGGATCACCGTCCCGGGCGACAAGTCGATCTCCCACCGGGCCCTGCTCCTCGCCGCCCTGGCCGAAGGTACGTCGGTGGTGCGCGGGTTGTCGGACGGCGACGACGTCGTCCGCACCCGCCGTGCGGTCGAGGCCATGGGCGCCGGCTTCGACGGCGAGAAGATCACCGGCGGGCGCACCCGCCTGCACGAGCCCGACGACGTCCTGGACATGGGCAACTCGGGCACCGGCATCCGCCTGCTCGCCGGGATGTGCGCCGGGCTCCCGTGGCTCACCGTCCTGACCGGCGACGCCTCCATCCGCCGCCGCCCCATGGACCGGGTGCTCGAGCCGCTGCACACCATGGGCGCACGCATCCACGGCCGTGGTGGGGGACGGTTCGCCCCGCTCGCCGTCGTCGGCGGTGCGCTGCAGGGGGTCGACGTGCAGACGAATGTGGCCAGCGCCCAGGTCAAGTCGGCCATCCTCCTCGCCGGCCTCGGCGCCGAGGGCGAGACCCGGGTCCGCCAGGGCGTGGCCACCCGGCCCCACACCGAGGAGCTGCTGGCGCTGGCCGGAGTCGATGTCGAGGTCCGGGACGAGGGCCGCGACGTGCGGCTCCGGCCCTCGCCGCTGGAACCGTTCCAGCTGGACGTCCCTGGCGACCCGTCCCAGGCCGCGTTCTGGCTGGTGGCCGCCTGCCTGGTACCTGGCAGTGAGGTGGTCGTCGACGATGTCTACCTGGGGCCCACCCGCGCCGGGTTCGTGTCGGTGCTGGCCCGGATGGGCGCGGACATCGAGCAGACGGGGCCCCGCGAGATCCGGGCCCGATACTCGCCCGACCTCCACGCCGTCGAGATCCGCGGACGCGAGACCGCCGACGTGATCGACGAGATCCCCGTGCTCGCCGTCGCCGCCGCCCTCGCTGGGGGGGAGACGGTCTTCGCCGACGCCGGCGAGCTGCGCATCAAGGAGAGCGACCGCATCGCCACGGTGACCGCCGGCCTGGCCGCCCTCGGTGCCCGCTACGAGCTGACCGACGACGGGTTCCTCGTCGTCGGGCCCAACACCCTGCACGGCGCGCTGACGACCAGCCACGGCGACCACCGCGTCGCCATGGCCCTCGCCGTCGCCGGCCTGGCCGCCCGCGGCACGACCACCGTCGACGGCTGGGCGGCCGTCGCCACCAGCTACCCGAGGTTCGAGTCCGACCTGGAGCGGCTGTGCGGGTCGTAGCCATCGACGGCCCCGTCGGCTCGGGGAAGTCGACGGTGGCCAAGGCGGTGGCCGACCGGCTCGACCTGCCCTACCTGGAGTCGGGGGCGATGTACCGGGTGGTCGCCCTCGCCGCCCTCCGCCGGGGCATCGACCCGAACGCCGAGGGTTCGGCCGACGCGGTGACCGCCTTGGCCGCCGAGGTCGACATGGAGCTGGGGGAGCGGGTCACCGTCGACGGCACCGACGTGACCGCGGACCTCCGCAGCCCCGAGGTAGGACGGGTGGTGAGCGCGGTGGCGGCCATGCCCGGCGTGCGGACCGAGCTGGTGCGGCGCCAGCGCGAGTGGGTGGAGGAGCAGGGCGGGGCGGTCGTCGAGGGGCGCGACATCGGCAGCGTCGTCTTCCCCGACGCCGACCTCAAGGTCTTCCTCACGGCCAGCGCCGAGGAGCGTGCCCGTCGCCGGGAGCTGGACGAGACGGCCGACGACCTGGCCCGCCGCGACCTGCTCGACTCCACCCGGGCCGTCTCGCCCCTGATCGTCCCCCAGGGAGCGGTGGTGGTCGACACCACCGGCCGTCCCGCCGGCGAGGTGGTCGACGAGATCCTCTCGCTGCTCGCATGATCGCCTACCACGTCGTCCGGTTCCTGATCTGGGTGGTGGCCAAGGTCCTGTGGCGGATCAGCTTCGAGGGCGTCGAGCACGTGCCGAAGCAGGGCCCGTTCGTCCTGGCGCCGGTACACCGGTCGTTCATCGACTTCGGCCTGGTCTCGGGCGTCACCCGGCGGCGCATGGGCTACATGGGCAAGGAGTCCCTGTGGAAGTCGAAGCTCCTGGGCGGCTTCATCTCCATGCTCGGGGCCTACCCGGTAAACCGGGGGGCCCCGGACCGGGAGGCCCTTCGCCGCACCCTCGACCTGCTCGAGCGGGGCGAGCCGCTCGTCCTGTTCCCCGAGGGCACCCGCCGCAGCGGGCCGACGATCGAGCACCTGCACGAGGGGGCGGCCTTCGTGGCGTCCCGCGCCGGCGTGCCGGTCGTTCCCGTCGGGATTGGCGGCTCCGAGCGGGCCCTCCCCAAGGGCAAGAAGCTGCCCCGGCCGGTGAAGATCCACATCATCGTGGGCCAGCCGCTGGTCCCCGAGCCCATCGCCGAGGGGGCCCGCCACCCGTCCCGCCGGGCGGTCAAGGAGTTGACGGTGCAGCTCCAGCACGTCCTCCAGGACCTCTTCGACCGGGCCCAGCGGAAGGCGGGCGTGGAGGTGCCTGTCAACCAAAGTCCGCCTCGCGACGTTTCGGAGTTGTGAAGCGGGGAACGCCGGCCGGGGCTACCGGCCCTGCCGGAGCGCAGCGCAGGCCCCCGCCGGGAGCCCCACGAGGGCCGGCGGGCCCCGCGAGCCAAGGGAGCACCGTGAGCGGGGACGCGGGGGAGGGGTTCGAGGAGGCGTTCGACGACCTCTTCCCCCGCGCCGTGCGCCTGGCCAACCGGCTGCTCGGCAACCAGGCCGCGGCGGAGGACGTGGCCGCCGAGGCACTGGCGCGGACCTACGCCCGCTGGCGCAAGGTGGGGCCGCTGCCGTACCGGGACGGCTGGGTGCTGAAGGTTACGACCAACCTGGCCATCGACCGCCTGCGCCGCCGTTCGCCGGAGGTGCTGCCCGAGCCGGCCGGGGACTTCGAGGACGAGGTCGAGCTGCGCCTGGCCCTCAACGCCGCCCTGCTCACCCTGGCGCCCCGCCAGCGCCAGGCCATCGCCCTGCGCTACCTGGGCGGGCTCTCGGACAAGGAGGTGGCCCAGGCCCTGGGCATCTCGCTCGGCAGCGTGAAGACACACATCCATCGAGGCCTGAGCGGCCTTCGCGCCCGGCTGGGCTCAGGTCTGGAGGAGGTGGTTCCCGTTGCCGTGGACTGAGTCCCGCTCGCGTGACGAGTGGCTGGCCGAGGTGAGGCGGCGGGGCGAGCGCATACGGCGCCGACGGCAGCTGGCCGCGTCGGCCCTCGGAGCCGTGGCCCTCCTTGGCCCGGCGTTCGCCATGGTCTCGTACACGACTGGCGGCGACGGCCAGCGCCAGCTCCAGGTGGCGGCCAGTGGCCCGGCACCGACCAGTGGCGTGGCCGGCCCGTCCCTCCCCGCGATGGTGGGTGAGGGCGAGGCCATCCCCACGACGACCGCCCTGGCCGGAGCGGACGCCCTTCCCGAGGTGACGGCGCCGTCGGGCCCGCTCTACTCGACCACCACCACCGAGGTGCACCGCAGGGTGAGCTCGATCAACGGCGTGCCCTCCTACGACGATCCCGTCATCCGCCCCACGCCTCCCACCACGGCCGCCGAGAACGACTCCGTCCGCAGCACGGTGCTGCCGCCGCCCACGCCGACCACGGCGCCTCCCGGCGATTCGGCGCTGTCGGCCTGCCCGACCGGGGAGGTGAAGGTCACGGTGACGACCGAGAAGGGCACCTACGCCCGGGGGGAGGCGGTGCGGTGGTCGTCGACGCTGGAGAACCGGTCGTCAACGACGTGCCTGATGTCGGGCCGGGCCTTCTTCCACGTGGAGGACACGGCCGGCACGATCGTCGGGTCGTTCCCGTACACGGCCGACTACATGCTGCCAGTGAAGGCCGAACCGGGGAAGGTCATCACCAACACCGGTGGCTGGGACCAGAAGGACTGCTCGGGCCCGGCGTGCACACACGTCACCCCGGGGACCTACGTCGTCGTCGCCAAGTGGACCGAGGGTGGTCCGTGGGTGGGCAGGGAGACGTTCGAGATCGGCGCGTGACAACCACCCTCTGAGGTTCTAGGGTGACGATCGGTGGGCACTCGGTGGACTCCCTTCACGGCGCTCATCGCCCTGGCCGCCGCCGTCCTCGGTGTCGCCGGCATCGTCGCCGCCGCGGCCCATGACGACGACGGCCCGCCGGCGAGGGAGGCGCTGGTCGGCGGCGAGGTGACGACCACCGTCACCGCCGTGCCCGACACCACCACCTCCACCACGGCTGCGCCACCTGAGACCACGACCACGTCGCCCCCGACCACCACCGGCCGCACCACGACCACCACCACCACCCGGCGCACGACGACGACGACGTCGGCCCGCCCGACCACGACGACCCGCCCGGCGACGCCCGCCCCTCCCGGCGCCCGTCCCCTCTGCGCGGCCGAGCAGATCGAGCTGACCGGCGGCCCGGAGCGGTTGGACTACCGGGCCGGGCAACCGGTCACGCTGCGCACGGCCATCCGCAACCGCTCGTCGTCGCCCTGCTTCTACCGGGGCTACACGGTGACGATGACGTTCCTCGACCCGGGGGGCGCGGCGATCATCGCGTCGAGCGTCGTCGCCGACGACCTCGAGGACCGGCAGTTCGCCCCCGGGGAGAGACTGTCGCACTCGGCCACCTGGGACCCCGGGAGGTGCCCGTCGCCGCCCTGCGCCACCCCGGCGCCGGGGATCTACTCGACCCAGGCCGCCTGGAGCTTCTCGGGCGGCCGGTACACGGTCACCAGGGATTTCGTCCTGCGCTAACCCCTCGCCAGGGCGTCGAGCACGTCGCTCGCCGCCCGCTGGCGGTCGTCGGCGAACGCCGAGCGGGCCGACGGCGCCGCGCCCAGGGTGACGCTCGCCGCCGAGTCCAAGGCCGACAGCAGCTCGCGCAGCTCCCGGGGCGGCGGGAAGTACTCGTCCTCGGTGGTGACGGCGACCTCTTCGATGCCGTGGGCCGGGCTCAGGCGGTCGATGACCTGGCGCACCAGCTCCTCGGGCGCCGACGCGCCGGCGGTCACCCCCACCACTCCGGACAGGTCGTCGGGCAGCTCGTCGGCCCCGTTCACCCGGTGCACCCGGGGGCAGCCGGCGTTGCGGGCCACCTTCTCCAGGGCGACGGTGTTCGAGGAGTTGGCCGAGCCGATGACCACGATGGCGTCGGCCTTCCCGGCGATCTCGGTGAGGGCCGACTGGCGGTTGGTGGTGGCGAAGCACAGGTCGCTGTGGGCGGGCATCCACAGCTCCGGGAAGCGTCCCCGAGCCGCCTCCAGCACGCCCGCCCAGTCCTGGTGGCTCAGGGTCGTCTGGGCCAGCAGGGCGACGGGCCGGCCGGGGTCGGGCAGGGCGCTCACCTCGTCCTCCGACTCGACCAGGTGGATCGACTCGGGCGCCACGGCCATGGTGCCCACCGCCTCGTCGTGGCCCAAGTGGCCGACATAGAGGATCGAGTACCCCTTACCGGCCCGGACCTTGACCTCGTGGTGGACCTTGGTGACCAGCGGGCACACGGCGTCGACCACGAACCCGCCGCCGGCCCGGGCCTTTTCGACCACGTCGGGCGCCGACCCGTGGGCGCTGAGCATGAGCGGGGCGCCGGGCGGCACCTCGGAGACGTCGTCCACGAACACCACGCCCAGGTCCCGGAAGCGGTCGACGACCAGCCGGTTGTGGACGATCTCGTGGTAGCAGTACACGGGCGGGTCGAACACGCGAACCATCCAGCCGAGGGCCTTGATCGCCATCTCGACGCCGGCGCAGAACCCGCGCGGCGCGGCGAGCAGCACGCGGTCGACGTCCATCGGGACCAGCCTACCGGCGGCCCCGTGTTGTTCTGGCTGCAGCGGCCGCGTATACGCGGCCAACTGCAGCCAGAACGGCAGGGCGGGCCGGTCCCGTATCCTGGAACGCATGTCCTTCCCCCGGGTGGTTGCTGTCGCGCCCGGGTCGCCGGCGGCGCGGGCGGGGCTGCAGCCGGGCGACGAGGTGGTGTCGCTGGCCGGCCGCCGCCCTCGCGACGTGATCGAGTGGCGGCTGCTGGCCGACGAGGCCGACGTGGAGCTGGAGGTGGTCCGGGGCGGGCTGGAGCTCGACGTCACCGTGGCCAAGGTCGAGGGCGAGCCCCTCGGCGCGGAGGTCTCCTCGGCCCTGTTCGACAAGGTCCGCACCTGCGACAACCACTGCGAGTTCTGCTTCATCCACCAGCTCCCGCCCTCGCTGCGCCGGAGCCTCTACCTGAAGGACGACGACTACCGGCTCTCGTTCCTCTACGGGAACTTCACCACCCTCACCCGGTTCACGGAGATGGACCTCGAGCGGGTGGTCACCGAGCGGCTGAGCCCGCTGAACGTCAGCATCCACGCCACCGACCCCGAGGTGCGGGCCCGCATGCTGCGCAACCGCCGGGGGGCGACCAGCCTGCGCTGGCTGCGCGCCCTCCTCGACCACGGGATCGAGGTCCACGGCCAGGTCGTCCTCTGCCCGGGCGTCAACGACGGCCCCGTGCTCGAGGACACCCTCACCGGCATCCTCGACGAGTACCCGGAGCTGGCCACCGCCTGCGTCGTCCCCCTCGGCGTGAGCCGCCACAACACGGAGGCGGCCATGCGCCCCCACACGCTCGAGGAGGCGACCGCGGTCGTCGACCTGGTCGAGGAGTGGCAGGGGATCTTCCGGTCCGCCCTCGGACGCCGGCTCGTCTTCGCCGCGGACGAGTACTACCTCCTGGCCGGCCGGGCGTTCCCGGCGGCCGAGGCCTACGAGGGGTTCCCCCAGCACGAGAACGGCATCGGCATGGCCCGGGCCTTCGAGATGGAGCTGCACGGGAAGGTGGACGTCGATTCGGGCATCGGCGTGCAGCCGGGCTTCTTCGCCTGGGTGGACGGGGCGCCGGCCCAGGGGTACCGGGCGCCGCGGACCGACGGCACCGTCGTCCTCGGCCCCCGCCGAGACGCGCCGGTGGCCGTCCTCACGGGGGAGTACGGCGCCGCCGTGCTGACGCCGCTCCTGGCCGGCCGCCCGAACGTCCGGGTCGTCCCCGTCCCCAACAACTTCTTCGGCGGCAACATCGGCGTGACCGGGCTGCTCGTGGGCCAGGACCTGGCCGACGTGCTGGCCGGGCAGCCCGAAGGCCACCGGTACCTCCTGCCCGACGTGTGCCTGTCCGGCGGCCTCTTCCTCGACGGGACCAGGCCCGAGGACCTGCCTCGCCCGGTCGAGGTCATCGGCACCGACGGCATCGCCCTCCGCCGGGCCTTGGACCTGAGCGGAGCCGCCGGCCGGGACTGTCCGCCTCGCCGGAGCGAAGCGAAGGCCTCGGCGGGCGGTCCCCCGACGGCCGGCGAGGGCAGCGACCAGGGGACGTCGTGAGCCTCCCCGTCGTCGCCATCGTGGGACGGCCGAACGTGGGCAAGTCGACCCTCGTCAACCGCATCGTGGGCCGGCGGGAGGCCATCGTCGAGGAGCAGCCCGGGGTCACCCGGGACCGCAAGGAGCTGGAGACGGACTGGCGGGGCCGGCGCTTCACGATCGTCGACACCGGCGGCTGGCTGGCGACGGCCGACGGCCTCGACGCCAAGGTCAGCGAGCAGGCCGAGCGGGCCATCCGGGCCGCCGACGTCGTCCTGTTCGTGGCCGACGGCAGCGTGGGCGTGACCGAGGAGGACGACCGGGTGGCCGGCGTCCTGCGCCGGGCCAGGCGGCCGGTCCTCGTCGTCGTCAACAAGGTCGACAGCGAGCACCGGGAGACCGACGCCTGGGACTTCGCCCGTCTCGGCCTCGGCGAGCCGATCCCGGTCAGTGCGCTCCACGGGCGCCAGGTCGGCGACCTCTTGGACGCCGTCGTCGAGCGCCTCCCACCTCCCGGCGCCGAGGAGGAGCCCGAGGAGGTCGTCCCCGCCATCCCCGCGGTGGCCGTGGTCGGCCGGCCGAACGTGGGCAAGTCCACGCTCTTCAACCGGCTGATCGGCGACGACCGGTCCGTCGTCCACGACGAGCCGGGGACGACCCGGGACTCCATCGACACCGTGGTCGAGACGCCCGACGGCCCCATCCGCTTCATCGACACCGCCGGTATGCGGCGCAAGTCCCGGATCGCCGGAGGGCCTGAGTACTACTCCCTCGTGCGGGCCCTCCAGACCGTCGACCGGGCCGACGCCGCCCTCCTCGTCATCGACGCCTCGGAGGGGGTCACCCACCAGGACCAGCGCCTGGCCGAGCGCATCGACGCCGCCGGCAGCCCGGTGCTCATCGTGCTCAACAAGTTCGACCTCCTCGACGCCGAGGCCCGGGCCGACATCACCGAGCAGGTGGAGGACCGGCTGGCGTTCCTCGGCTACGCGCCTGTCCTCAAGCTCAGCGCCCTCACCGGCAAGGGCGTCCACCGGCTCCTGCCCACCCTCCAGGAGGCCATCGAGGCCTACCACCGGCGGGTGCCCACCCGGGAGCTCAACGAGGTGGTCCAGGCCGCCCAGGCGGCCCAGCCCGCGCCGGGGGCGAGGGTGCTCTACGCCACGCAGGGGGCCACCGACCCGCCCACCTTCACCCTCTTCTCCAACCGACCCCTTCCCGCCACCTACCTGCGCTACCTCGAGCGCCGCATCCGGGAGCACTTCGGCTTCGGGCCCACGCCGCTCAAGCTCCGCGTCCGGCGCAGGGCCGGCTGAACCCCCGACGAGGAGCCGCGGTCCGCCGCAGGCTCTAGGATCCCGGGTGGGCATGGCCGACTACCCGATCCTGCTGGTCGTCTCGTTCGCCTGCGTGGTAGCGGCGATCATCTGGGCCAGATCCGCATTGCGCCTCGAGCGCTCCTGGCGCAGGCTCATGGAAGGCAGCGGGCCCTCCTCCATGGCCACCAGCCTGGCCCGCTCGTCCTACCGGAAAGAGGTCCACACCACCCTGCTGTACACGGTCGTGGCCGTGATCGCGGCCACCGCGTCGTTCGCCGGGGGGTGGCCCCGGGCCGTGCAGGTCCTCCTCTTCGTCCCCATAACCATGACCATCGTGTGGGGACGGCGGTTCCTCGCCGAGGCCGACCTGATCGAGGAGCGGGCCAGCCTCGAGCGCCGGGCCGAGGAGGTCCTGTCCCAGGAGAACCTGGCGCCCCGGCGGTGGGCCGCCCGCCTGGCTCCCGAGGAGCTGCCCCAGTTCGAGGGGTTCGAGGTGGGGCGGGCCTACGAGGCCGGCACCGGCCTGATGGCCGGCGACTTCTACGACCTGACCCCGACCGGGCCGAAGCGGGTGGCCGCGGTGATCGGCGACGTCTCCGGTCACGGGATCGAGCCGTCCATCACCGCCTTCCAGGTCAAGTACCTGCTCCGGGTCTTCCTGCGCCAGTACCGAGACCCGGCCCAGGCCCTGGAGGAGCTCAACGCCGTCATCTCGGCCCAGGCCCGCAACGAGGAGTTCGTGTCACTGTGCCTGGTGGTGTTCGACCAGGCCGCCGGCACCCTGCGCTACGCGTCCGCCGGCCACCCGCCCGCCTGGCTCTGGCACGACGGGGAGGTCCGGCCCCTGCGCTCCACCGGCCCCCTGCTGACCCTCAATCCGAAGGCGTCCTACAGCAGCCGGGAGGTGTCGCTGGAGTCCGGCGACCTCCTCCTGCTCTACACCGACGGGCTGGCCGAGGCCCGGGCCGGCGGCCAGCTGTTCGGCGAGGAGCGCATCGCCGCCCACATCCGACGGGATCCGGGCGTGGGCGCCGACGTCCTCTGCAAGTCGCTGCTCGCCGCGGCGCGGGACTTCGCCACCGGGCCCATCCGGGACGACGTCGCCATCCTCGCCGTCCGCCGCGTCTGAGGGCCCGCGGCATGCCGACCTGCGAGCAGTGCGACCACTACTGGCGCCCGCTCGAGCTGGGCGACGAAGGGACCTGCCCGACGTGCGGGCAGGTCCTCGACACCACGCCACCCAAAGCGCCGTGGCACTTCAAGCTGCTCTTCGTCTCAGCCGTCGTGTACCTGGCCTGGCGGGCGGTCCAGGGCATCGCCTGGGTCCTCCACCGCATCTGACCGGGTACATGGCGGCTCTCCGCCGACGGTCAGCCCTCCGCGATGAAGACCTGCATCCCCTTGCTCACGTGGGAGGGGAACCACTCCGACGCGCTCATCGGGATGCGCACGCAGCCGTGCGACGCGGGCTCGGCCGGCACCGACGTGGAGCCGTGGATGGCGTAGCCACCGATGAAGTACTGGGCGTTGTGGAGACGGCCGAGCCGGCTGGTGTGCCAGCCCGACTCCTGCCGGAAGATGCGGAAGGTCCCGGTCGGAGTCGGTGTCTCGGACGTCCCGGACGACACGGGCAGGATCTTGGTCAGCGCCCCGTTCTCGTAGAGGAAGAGCACCTGATGGGCCAGGCTGATCTCGATCCGGTTCGGCTCACCACCGGCCAACAGCGGCCCCGGGGGGGCCGGCGTGGCCATGATCTGAGCGCTCACGGGCGGGGTCAACTCACCCGTGCGGGGAAGCCCGGACACCTTCTGGAACGCCATGACGGCGCTGCTCGCCTGCTCGTCGATGTTGCCGTCGACGGGGCCGACGTCGTACTTGAGGGCGGCGAGCTTCTGTTCGACCTGCACCGGCGTAGCAGTCGCCGGCGCGGGAGCGGCGACCTGTGCCGGAGGCCGAGGCGGCGGTGGGACGAGCAGGTTCAGCAACCCCTGGGCCCCGGCGCCCGACGCCAACGCGAACTGACCTCCGACGCAGGCGAGGACGAGAGCGGGAAGCTTGCGGGTCAGCGTCGTCGTTTTCATTCTGCAAGCCTTCCCAGGGAGCCGCCGGGCGATGCGTTCGGCCCGCTCGGCTAAAGTCGGATCCCGTACGGGCTGTGGCGCAGCTTGGTTAGCGCGCTTGACTGGGGGTCAAGAGGTCGGGAGTTCAAATCTCCCCAGCCCGACTCAGAAGGTGCAGGTCAGAGGCGGTTTCGGCGGCAGGGCCTTCGTGGGGCTAGCGGCAAGCGGTCACAGAGCGGTCACAAGCCGAACGCCTCCGCCGTAGCGTCACGATGTGGCCGTCTTCCGGTTCGTGCCCGGGAGGAAGCTCTGCCTCATCGGGCACTTACGCCCCTCTTGTTGCGGTAGAGGTCGCCGACGAGCTGTGCAGCCGCCGCGTCATCGGCCGGGATGACGTGCGCATAGACCTCTTGGACCACGCGGGCCGTGTTGCCGAGCCGCGCTGCGACGATCTCGACCGGCACGCGGGCCGACAGCGCCGCGGAGGCGAATGCGTGACGCAGACCGTGGGGTGTCAAAGGCGGTAGTCCCGCGGCGGCGGACAAGCGGCGGATCGTTCGGGTGAGAACGTCGGGATGAATGGCGGTGCCATCGGGCCACGTGAACACGAGGTCATCGTGAAGCGTCCCGGCCGCCGGCCAGCCTGCGCCCATCTTGAGACGGTGCTCAGCCTGGTCGGCACGTCGGCGGCGAAGGACAGCGACGGTGTCCGGATGAAGACCGATGGTCGCCTTCGACCGGGGCCGCTTCGTCCGCCGGAAGCCGAGTGTTTTTGTCGCGCTGTCGGCGCTGTTCTGCGAGCGCGAGGGCAAAGCCGCGTCCGCCGCCGCTCTTGCCGACGCGCTGTTGACGCTCGAGGGGATGGCCCAGCGGCTCGAGCCCGTCGAGTTGGCCCTTCGCGTGGCGGTGTACGGCCGCGATGTCATCCTCGACTTGGGCACCACGACGGGCGAGGTCGTCGTCATCACGTCGTTGGGATGGGAGGTCACCACGAGAAGCCCGGTCCTGTTCCGCCGGACGGAACTAACCGGCTCGCTCCCTGTTCCAGTCGGCGGGGGAGAGCTCGCCAGCCTGCGTCGTCTCGTGAACGTCAGTGACGAGACGTGGCCGCTCCTCGTGGCCTGGCTGGTGATGGCCCTGCTGCCGAACCTGCCGCACCCCATTCTGTTGCTGCGCGGCGAGCAGGGGGCGGGCAAGTCGACCACCGCAAAGGTTTCTCGGCGGCATCGTCGACCCTTCGCCGGCGCCGCTTCGAACTGCTCCGGGAGATGTTGAGGCGTGGGCGGTCGCCGCCGCTGGTAGCTACGTGGTGCCGGTCGACAACGTGACGACCATCCAGCCGTGGCTGTCCGATGCTCTGTGCCGCGCTGTGACCGGAGACGGGCTCGTGACGCGCCGGCTCTAGTCGGATGCCGGGCTCGTCGTGCTCGCCATCCGCCGCGTCGTCATCCTCACGAGCATCGACGCGGGGGCGCTGCGCGGCGACCTGGCCGACAGGCTGCTCCCCATTGATCTCGAGCGTCTGACCGAAGGTGAGCGCCGCCTCGACGAGGACTTGGCCGAGGCGTTCACCCGGGCTCATCCCAGCCTGCTCGGGGCACTCTGCTCGCTGGTAAGCGAGGTGTTGGCTCTGCTTCCCACAGTCCGGCTGTCAGCCATGCCTCGCATGGCTGACGCGGCAAGGGTGATGGCCGCCGTCGACTTGGCGCTCGGAACCGACTCACTGAAGACCTACCGGAAGCTCGGGCAGCGGGTCGCCGCCGAGGTCGTCGAGGGCGACCCCGTCGCCGCGGCGCTGTGTGCCCTGGTGAGGTCGAAGGGATCGTGGACGGGTACGCCGGCCGACCTGCTGGAGGAGATTCGCCCCGAGCACCCGGGACGAGGTTGGCCGGCCGACGCCACCAGGCTGTCCGGCCACCTCCGCCGGGCCGCACCGACGCTCCGGTCGGTGGGTGTCGACGTCGAGCAGGTCCGCAACAAGGGCACCCGTCTTGTCCGCCTCTCAGGGGTGGACGCTGAGGGCTCAGGGGTGGACGCTGGGGTGGACGCTGGGGTGGACGCTAGCGACTCAGCGTCCACCCCAAACCCGCAGGTCACCCCGCAAATGGGCTCAGGGGTGGACGCTGAGGACGCTAAAACCCCTACCTCTCTCTGTTGGCATTCGACGGAGGAAGGGGGGAACGGCCCACCCGTTAGAGATGAGGGCAAAACAGCGTCCTCAGCGTCCAGCGTCCACCCCGACGAGATGACCGGGGCGTGTCACCTCTGCTCCCGGCGTACTGGATTGAAGGACGAAGCGAGCCGCTGGCGGTGCAGTCGGTGCCGGGTCGAGGCCGAGGTCCGATGAACGCGAGACGGAACGAACGGGTACCGGGGGGACCAAATCACGGCGCCGCTCAACCGCCGCGTGAGAACACGGCTCGCGGGTTCAGCCGTGAGTGGTAGGGAGGGGGGGTCGCGATCTCTAGCGAGAAGTCAACTCCGGAAGCTCCGCTTGACCAAAATTCTCCCCCCGGCGCTCCACGATTTTGCCTCTGAGACTTTTCTCCCCAACGCTCGAGGGCCGGGGCGGGTCGCCATCGCCGGGCCGCGCCGTCCCAGGAGCGTGTTCACCGGCCGGACGGGTCATGTACGAAAGTCAGCGGCTTCTCAGCGCTAACCCGTACATCTCACCGGGGCCCGGAACCCGTACGCATCGTCAGAGGGAGATGAGCATGCTCCCTCGCCGGCGGGGGCGGAGCGACGGCAGGCGGCCCCCCCCTCTGTCAGGTTAAAACGACGCGGCGGAACGTTTTGAACCCGACGCGCCCCTTAACTGGTAGGGAGCATGCGTCCGCGTGACTGGCCGGCGCTCACGATTCGACGGCCCTCCCCCCCGCGCGACGAATGACCACTCCGCTCGAAACGTATGTCGTCCAAGTCAGTCAGGGCTGGGTGGGTCACTTCTCCCGGCTATGCGCCAGGGCGGGGGCCCCATTTTCCGCCATTCCTGTTCATGCCCAGTCAACTTCCGCGCAGCCGGACGAAGAGGCGCATGCTGCTCCGGTGACACCTTTGCTCCTTCGCCAGCAGCGCGCTGCCGAGGTACTCGACGTAAGCGAGAGCGGTCTACGAAGGCTCATCCGTAACGGTCAGCCTCACGGCGGTCAAGGTCAGAGGCTGCCCGCTCAAGACGGGTGGGATGGGCGTTCGAATCGCCCCTGCGGTTACCGGCTGGCGTCTATTCGGTAGATGCGCGGGGCAGTAGGTGTGCCAATTCCCTACGGCGCGGTGCCCAACCTACGTATATGTCCGGCTCAGGCCAGTCCTTTCACGGGTTTTTTTTCCTATCTGGATTTTTGACTCCGCTGATCAGTCCGGGTGATACTGCCCCCGTCTGACTGGCGGTGGAGCCTCCTCGTGGCTGGGGCAGGTGTCTCCCACCGGCGACCGGACGGTAGCGAGCGGTATCCGTCGATCCAGGGGAGAGTTGGCTCAGCAGGCAAAACGAACGCGCGGCACGCTTCGGCTCAGGGGCGTCCGTTCCGTGGTAGGAGTCCTTGTCATGGGGACAGTGCTGGTGGGGTTTCCCACCGAGGCCATGGCGGACCACCACTCGAAGGATTCTTCCGGCCACGTCGTCAAGTCCGAGTTTCAAGAGTGCATGTGGATGCACGCCCACATCTCCAAGCCCAGCAACAACGTGAACGAGCACCGGTACCGGCCCTACATCATGAGCCGGGCCACCATGGACCACGGCATCCGGTCGTTCACCGGCCACTCCATCCAGTGCCATAACAGGGAGTATGAGGCTCCGGGTGGGGCGATTGTGCTGGCCGAGCACCTGGCCGTCTGGGCGTACTGGCTGAACAACTGGGTCTGGTGCAACAACGGCCCGGAGATTCAGAACGGCGGCTTCGCCCACGAGGTCTACACCGAGTGGTGGTGGTGGGCCTTCCCGTGCCAGGACATTGCCGACTCGGCGTGGTTCTTCAACCGGGCCTACTACCGAGGCCAGACATCGTTCGGCACGCACGAACGGATCATGCAGACCGAGTGGCTCTACGCGGCCGGACCGTAAGGGAGAGAGAACAGATGAACAAGAACCGCATCCTGTTCGGACTTGGAGGGGTCGCCCTGGTGGCTGCCCTCGCCGGCCCCGCAGTCGTCGGCGCCGACGACCACAAGCCACCCAAGTCCGCCCTCGACAAGATGAAGCAGGGTATCGAGAACCCGACGGAAGGCGGTGGCGGGATGGGTGACCCGTCCAAGGTCAGCGGGGCGGTCCTCGTCCTGCGTGACCCCGAAACCGGCTTCGTCCTTCGTGACGAAAGGGGCCTGCCCCGAGTCCTGACGGACGACACGGGCAACGCCGTCGAGATACAGCCGCAGCAGGTGCCCGCCGAACAGCGGCTCGCCCAGGGTCGGGCTGAGGAGCGGCAGCAGCGTGCCGGGAAGGGCGACAAGCAGGCCCAGAAGGAGCTACAGGACGAGGCGACCAAGACGCGGGAGGCCATCCAGAAGCACGCTCCCACCCCGCCGGGACAGGTCCCTCCGCAAGTCGTCCTGCCCAACCGGCCGTGATTGCCGGGGGGCGCTCGTGAACGACGCGGTGCTCGTCCTCCTCAATCTCCTCGGGGGGCTGGTGGCCTTGGTGTCGCTGGCGACGATGTTGCTGGCCATCTGGTTCTTCGTCGCCGTAGGTCTCCCGCTGCGGGACTGGCTCCGGCGAGAGCTAGCCAAGGACGAGACGACTTTCACTCGCCCGTCGTAGGCACAGCACAGCTGAGGACTGTGAGGACGCTCACCGATGGCCGTTCTGGCTTCGGTCCTGGTCAGCTGCGGTAGGGGACGCGACCCGCCCTGCGTCCCCCACCGCTCCAACACATCTCAGTACCACCTGGGGCTCGCCAGGTGGTATGTGAAGGACCGCCGCCCAGCTCAGCGCGTTCATCGTGTCAGGGATGGCCGATGGGCTGTGCAAGGAGCATCCCGACGTCGAGTTCGTCCCCTCGCAGCAGATCACTGAGGGCCAAGGCGGACGCTGCCCGGGCTATCTGCGCCCGGTGCCT
>DATAAD010000090.1:0-23322 GCA_036260295.1 Acidimicrobiales bacterium
GGCGCCCCGTCGCTCAACTCGAAGGGTCGGGGAACGTCTGTATAAAGTCCGGCGGACATGGCAGTGACCGACACCGAGGTCCAGGAAGCCGACGTCGAGGACGCCCCGGGCCCCTCGCGGCCGGCGCCTGTCCTCCCCGAACCCTGGCCCCAGGGCACCGACCACAAGTCGATCGGGTCGCTGTTCGTGGTCGCCGCCCTCGTGTTCCTGGTGGCCGGGGCCGTGCTGGCCCTCGTCATGCGAGCCCAGCTGGCCACGCCCGAGGCCGACATCGTCGGCGACCGGACCTACCGCCAGCTGTTCACCATGCACGGCACCATCTCGGTGTTCCTCTTCCTCTTGCCCGTCTGGCTGGGCGTCGGGGCGGCCATCGTCCCCCTCCAGGTCGGGGCGGCCCGGGTGCCCTTCCCCCGCCTGCACGCCATGTCGTTCTGGCTGTTCCTCGCCGGCGGGGTCATGGTCGCCGTCGCCCCCACCCAGTCCGACGTCTTCCACGGCTGGACCCTCAGCGACCCCATCCCGGTGCGCCTCGGCCTGCGGGGCCAAGGCCCCGACCTCGTCCTGCTCGGCCTGGCGCTCGTGTGCCTGGCCGCCATCCTGGTCATCGTCAACCTGATCGTGACCATCCTGCAGCTGCGAGCGCCGGGCCTCACCCTGCGGCGGGTCCCCATGTTCAGCTGGTCGATCATGGTCTCGGGTGCCGTGCTGCTCCTGGCCCTGCCCGTGCTCATCGGCGCCTTCGGCATGCTCTTCCTCGACCGCCACTACGGGACGTCGCTCTTCAGCGGCTTCACCGGCAGCCGGGGTGGCAACCCCCTGATGTGGCCCCGCCTGTTCTGGTTCGGCGCCTACCCGATGCTGTGGGCGCTCCTCATCCCCGCTCTCGGCGCGGTGAGCGAGATCGTGGCCACCTTCGCCGGCCGCCCGCTGTTCAGCCGTGACCGGGCGTCGGCCGCCCTGGTCGGCGTCGGCGTGCTCAGCTTCGCCGGATGGGGGAGCGAGGTACAGACCCTCGCCCGGGCCCGGCCCCTGTGGATCCTCGGGGGGCTGGCCGTGCTGGCCCCCGTCGCCCTGCTGGTCCTCAACTGGCTGGCCACCCTCCGCGTCGCCGGCAAGGAGGGCAACCGCTACGAGCTGCGCCGCCGCTTCCGGTCGACCCCCATGCTCTGGGCCCTCGGGATGCTGCCCGTCCTCGGCCTGGGCCTGGCCGCGTCCGTCGTGTCGGCCGTCGACGCCAGCCGCGACGCCCACGCCAACTACTGGCAGACCGGCCAGCAGCACGCCCTCTTCTTCGGTGCCGCCACCATCGGCGCGGTGGCCGCCCTGAGCTACTGGGGCCCCAAGCTGTGGGGCCGCCGGCTGTCGGATGCCCTCGGCAAGCTCGAGGTGCTCGGCATCGTCGGTGGGACGCTCCTGACCGTCCTGGGCATGCTCCTCCTCGGAGCCCAGGACATGCTCATCCACACCTCGACCTTCGACGCCAACGACGAGTGGGAGCTCGGGAACCTCGCCGTCTCGGGCGGGGCGGCGATCATCGGCCTCGGCCTGCTCGTGCTCGTCCTCGACCTCCTCGCCACCGTCGTCGCCCGCCGGGGCCGGACGGCTGGGGCCGACCCGTGGGGCGGCCAGACCCTCGAGTGGGCGACGACCTCCCCCCCGCCGCTGCACAACTTCGACGCCCTGCCCGAGATCCGCTCCGACACGCCCCTGCGCGACCTCCGCATCGCCCAGGCCCAGTCGGCGGCGGCGGGCCCCCCGCCCACGCCCGAGGAAGCTCCGTAGAGATGTCAACGGTCGGGCTCTCGGAGGCCGCGTCAGGTCAACGGTCGGACTCTCGGAGGCCGCGATGTCAATAGTCGCCGTCCCGGCCACCGCCGACAACCTCCCCGTTCCCGCGTCCGACCAGGCGCCCGTCGTCCTGCCCACCGGCGAGCCGGCGCCGGGGCCCGTCCCCGGGCGGCCGCGCCGGGGTTCGACGACCATCGGGACCATGCTGTTCGTCACCGCCGACGCCATGGTCCTGGCTGCCATCTGCGCCGTGTACTTCGCCATCAAGGAGGGGTCGGCGGCCTGGCCTCCGGTGGGCGTGCAGGTCGGCACCTACATCCCCACCATGATCACCCTCACGGTGGCGATGACCGCCTTTTCCGTCCACTGGGGGCTGTTCGCCGCCCGACGCAACGACGGCCGCAACGCAGGCATCGCCCTCGCCCTCACCCTGTTCCTCGGGCTGGCCATCGCCAACCTCGAGTGGCTGGCCTTCATCCGGTCGGGGTTCGGCTTCAACGACCACACCTACGGCACCCTCTACGACGTGTTGATCGGGTACCACCTGGTCCACCTGCTGGCCGCCATCGTCGTGCTCCTCGTGCTGGCCTTCCGCACCCTGGCCGGGCACTTCTCCCAGGACCGCCACGACGCCCTGCGGGCCGGCGCCGTCTTCTGGCAGTACTCGAACATCGTGTGGTTCCTGGTCGTGTCGGTCCTCTTCCTCGCCAGCCGGCACGGGTAGGCGCCGCCGTGTTCACCCCCACCTCCAAGGTCTTCCTGCCCCTCGCCGGCGCCGCCCTCCTGCTCGGCGCCATCTACAAGATCCTCACCGGCGACCTGCTGGGCGGGGTCCTCTACCTCATGGCCGGCACCGCGGCGTTCCTCCTCGGCGTCATGCTCTCCAGCGTCCGGGAGAACGAGCTGGCGCCCGTCGTCGCCCCCGACGCGCCCCCTCCCACCGTGCGCCCCGTGGTCGCCCCTCCGACGTCGGGCGGTGGCGGATGGTCGGTCCTCGCCGCCGTGGGCCTCGGCCTGGTCGTGCTCGGGCTGGTCGAGCACGCCCTGTTCACCTGGGCCGGCCTGCTGCTGGGCCTGGCCGCCGCGACGGGATGGATCGCCCGGTCGGCCTCGGAGTCCACCCGCCGGGAGATCAGCCTCCTGCCGCTCGGCCTGCCGGTGCTGGGGCTCTTCGCCATCGGCAGCATCATGTTCTTCCTGTCGCGAATCCTGCTGGCCGTCACCGAGACGACCTCGTGGGTCATCGCCCTGGCCGTGGCCGTCGTGATCATGTTCGTGGCCAGCATCGCCGCCGTCCGGCCCAACATCTCCGGGCGCACCCTCGCCGCCGCCCTTGCCGTCGGCAGCGTGCTGATGGTCGGCGGTGGCCTGATCGCCGCGGCCCAGGGCGAGCGCGAGATCGAGCACCACGCCGAGGCGCACGCCGGGGAGGGGGCGCTCGTCCAGCTGGCGGCCGAGAACACCACCTTCTCACGCGACGAGATCACCATCGCCGCCGACACCGAGGTGGAGATCCAGTTCGACAACAACGACCGGGCTGTCCAGCACAATCTGACCATCCTCGGCCAGGACCCCGCACGGCCCATCTTCCGGGGCCAGATCGTCACCGGCGTCGCCACCGTGACCTACACCTTCCACGCCCCTCCGCCCGGTGAGTACAGCTTCCAGTGCGACGTCCACCCCGGCCAGATGAAGGGGAAGGTCAGGGTCGCCTAGCTTTCGCCGTCGCGACCGGAGGTTGCCCGGCGGGTCCCCTCAGGCGCAGGCGTTGCAGCGCCCGGTCACTGCGAAGTGCCGGGGCTGCAGGGAGAAGCTGAACTCGTCCTGGAGGCGGGTACGGAGGGCGGCGAACACCTCCTCGGGGACCTCGACGACGGCGCCGCACCGGTCGCAGACCAGGTGGTGGTGGGCGTCGCTGGCCAGGTGGTAGACGGCCGGCCCGTGCCCCAGGTGGACGTGGTCGACGACACCCAGCCGCTCCAGCTCGTCGAGGAACCGGTAGACGGTCGACGCGTGGACGTCGGGCTGGTTCACCTGCACCTTGGCGGTCAGCGCCTCCGCGGTGACGTGGCCGCCGATGCCGAGGAAGGTCTCCAGGATGGCGCGCCGACCCGTGGTCACCCGACCGCCCCGGGCCCGGAGCAGGGCCAGGATGGGCTCGGCCCGCTGGCGCACCATCCGGACAGTGTAACGGGACGTCCGTTGTTGCGAGCTGGATGCGGTAGCGTGCTGCTCGTGGGGAAGTTCCGGCATGTGGTCGCCGCCGCCGTCGTCGGCCTGCTCGTCTCGGCCTGTGGCTCGGGCGGGGAGACGGCGGCCGACGACCCGGCCAAGCTGAACGTAGTCACCACCGTGTCGCCCCTGACGAGCATCGCAGCCAACGTGGCCGGCGACATGGCCGAGGTCCGGGGGCTGGTCCCCGAGGGGGTGAACTCCCACACCTTCGAGCCGCCGCCGAGTGCGGCCCGCACCCTCGCCCGGGCCGACGTGGTCTTTGTCAACGGGCTCAAGCTGGAGGACCCCACCCGGGAGCTGGCCGACGCCAACCTGGGCGACGACGCCGAGGTGGTCGAGCTGGGCGACGGCACGATCACCCCGGACCAGTACATCTACGACTTCTCGTTCCCGCGGGAGGGCGGGAAGCCCAACCCCCACCTGTGGACCAACCCGCCCTACGCCAAGGACTACGCCCGCATCGTCCGCGACACCCTCTCCCGCCGGGATCCGGCAAACGCCGAGCGCTACGGGGCGAACTACGAGCGGTTCGCAGCCAAGGTCGACGAGCTGGACCTGGCCATGAAGGCGGCCGGCGCCACCGTCCCCCGCCGGGACCTGCTGACCTACCACGACGCCTACGCCTACTTCGCCCGCCACTACGGGTGGCGGGTCATCGGGGCGGTGGAGGTCTCCGACTTCGACGAGCCCACGCCCCGGGAGGTGGCGGGCCTGATCCAGCAGGTCCGCCAGGTCGGCGTGCCCGCCATCTTCGGGTCGGAGGTCTTCCCGAGCCCCGTCATGGCCCAGATCGGCGCCGAAGCAGGGGTCCGCTACGTGGACACCCTCCGGGACGACGACCTCCCCGGCCGTCCCGGCGACCCCGACCACTCCTGGCTCGGACTGATGAAGTTCAACTTCGTGACCATGGTCGAGGCCCTGGGCGGCGACGCGACCGCGCTGAAGGCCGTCCAGGTGGTCGACGCCGCCCCCGACAAGGCCGTGTACCCGCAGTGAGCGAGCTGGTCCGGCTGGAGGGGGTGACCTGCGCCTACGCGCGCGAGCCCGTACTGGTCGACGTCGACCTCGAGATCGGGGAGAACGACTTCACCGGCATCGTGGGCCCCTCCGGCTCGGGCAAGACCACCCTGCTGCGGGCCGTCCTCGGCACAGTCCGGCCCGTGGCCGGGGCCGTGCAGCGCCGCCCCGGCCTGCGGGTCGGCTACGTGCCCCAGGTGGAGACGGTGAACTGGAACTTCCCCGTCACCGTGTCCGAGGCCGTCCTGATGTCGCGCACCACCGGCCGCCGGCTCCCGTGGCCGTCGCCGACCGAGAAGGCCGAGGTCGCCTCGGTCCTCGAGCGGCTGGGCATCGCCGGCCTGGGACGGCGGCACATCCGCCAGCTCTCCGGGGGTCAACAGCAGCGGGTCTTCCTGGCCCGGGCCCTGCTCCGGGACCCCCAGCTGCTCCTGCTCGACGAGCCCACGTCGGGGGTCGACGTCCGCACCCGCCACGACATCCTCCACCTGCTGGCCGACCTCAACGCCCAGGGGGTGGCGATCGTGCTCAGCACTCACGACCTGAACGGGATCGCCGCCCACCTGCCCGACCTGGTCTGCCTGAACACCCGGGTCACCGGCCGGGGGACGCCTCGCCAGGTGCTCACGCCCAAGGTCCTCGAGCGCACCTACGGCGCCCCCATGGAGGTCCTGGAGCACGGCGGCATGCCCGTCGTCGTCGAGCGGGTCACGGAGGAGACGAGATGGGCTGGCTGACCGAGCCCCTCGAGTTCGCCTTCTTCCGCCACGGGCTGCTGGTCGCCACCTTCGCCGGCGCACTCTGCGGCCTGATCGGCGTGTACGTGACCCTGCGAGGCATGAGCTACATCGGGCACGGCCTGTCGCACGCCATCTTCGGCGGGGCGGCGGCCAGCGCGCTCGTCGGGTTCAACTTCTACCTGGGCGCCGGGCTCTGGGGCATGGCGTCGGCCCTCGCCATCGGCCGGGTCACCCGCCGGCGGGTCATCGGCTCCGACGCGGCCATCGGCGTCATCACCACCGCCTCCTTCGCCTTCGGCATCGCCCTGCTCGGGCTCTACGGCCAGGTTCGCCGCAGCGTCGACGCCGCCATCTTCGGCAGCGTCCTCGGCGTGACCGTGGCCGACGTGTGGGTCGTCGCCGGCGTGACCCTGGCCGCCGCCCTGGCCGTCCTGGCCTTCTACCGCAAGCTGCTGTTCACCACGTTCGACCCGGAGGTGGCCGACGTCTCGGGCGTCAACACCGCCCGCATGGACGCCCTGCTCATGCTCCTGCTCTCGGTGTCGATCCTGGCCACCATGAAGGTCCTCGGCGTCGTCCTCATCGCCGCCGTCCTGGTCATCCCGGCGGTCGTGGCCCGGATGCTCACCGACAGCTTCGCCCGCATGCTGTGGCTGTCGACCCTGCTCGGCGCGCTCTGCGGCTTCGTCGGGATGGTGGTCAGCTACCACCTCGACGTGTCGTCGGGGGCCACGATCGTCCTGGTCGGCGCCACCCTGTTCGCCGCCGTCTTCGCCGTCACCGGCCCTCGCGGCCTGCGCCGCGCCGCGGGGCTGGCCGAGCACGACAGCCCGGTGGTGGTGGGCCTCCCCGGGCGCTGACCGTCGATTGGACTCGCCTGGCCGCGCCCGGCAGTGTAGGAAGTGCCGTGCGCCGCAACCGCCGTCTTGCCGCTCTCACCGCCAGCCTGTTCCTCTTCCTGGCCGCGTGCGCCGAGAACGCCCCTCAGGACACCCTCGAGCCGAAGGGGCCGGTAGCCCGCCAGATCGACAACCTCATGGACCCCGTGTTCCTCGTCGCCGGCATCGTGTTCCTGCTGGTCGAGGGCCTCATCCTGGTGGTGCTGTTCAAGTTCCGGAGCCGCCCCGACTCGCCGGAGCCGGAGCAGGTCCACGGCAACACCCGGCTGGAGGTGGGGTGGACGCTCGTCCCCGCCCTGATCCTGGTCGCCGTGGCCGTGCCGACCATCGCCACCATCTTCGACCTCGGGCGCAAGCCGGCCGACGCGGTGAACGTCACCGTTGTCGGCCACCAGTTCTGGTGGGAGTACCGCTACGACGACCTGGGCGTGGTCACCGCCAACGAGCTGCGCATGCCGGCCGGTCGGCCGGTCGAGCTCACCCTCAACAGCACGGACGTGATCCACAGCTACTGGATCCCCCCGCTGGGCGGCAAGCAGGACGTGGTACCGGGCCGGAACAACCGCATGCACCTCATCGCCGACGAGCCCGGTGAGTACCTCGGGCAGTGCGCCGAGTTCTGCGGGGACTCCCACGCCCACATGCGGGCCAAGGCCATCGCCATGACGCCCCAGGACTTCGACGCCTGGGTGGCCGGCCAGCGGGCGGGGGCGGTGGCCGCGGCGGCCGGGACCCCCGCCGAGGAAGGCCTGACGGTCTTCAACCAGAGGGGCTGCGGCAGCTGCCACACCGTGGCCGGCGTGTCCACCGGGACGATCGGGCCCAACCTCACCCACTTCGCCACCCGCACGACCTTCGCCGGGAGCATGTTCGACAACAACGACGCGAACCTGCGCCGATGGCTGTCCGACCCCCAGGGCGTGAAGCCCGGGAACAAGATGCTGATTCCCGGGGGCAGGCTCAGCCCCGACGAGGTCGGCAAGCTCATCGCCTACCTGAACACCCTGCGATGAGCCCGCTGGAAACGAGCTCCGCCGTGGAGGCCGCCTAGAGATGGCAATCGTCACCCCGCCCAGGCCCGCCGCCACCGCGCCCGAGCAGCCCCTGAACGCCCCCATCCGGTTCCTCCGACGTCCCACGGGCTACACCAAGGGCCTCTGGGGCTGGATGACCACCGTCGATCACAAGAAGATCGGCATCATGTACCTGGGGACGGCGTTCTTCTTCTTCCTGCTCGGGGGGCTCGAGGCCCTCCTGCTGCGGATCCAGCTCGGCTCGCCCGAGAACACCTTCCTGAGCGCCGACGCCTACAACCAGGTCTTCACCATGCACGGCACGACGATGATCTTCCTCGTCATCATGCCGCTGTCGGCGGGCCTGGCCAACTACCTCCTGCCCCTCATGATCGGCGCCCGCGACGTCGCCTTCCCCCGCCTGAACGCCATCGGGTACTGGATCTTCCTCCTCGGCGGGCTCTTCATGTACTCCAGCTTCTTCCTGGGCGGGGCGCCCAACGGCGGCTGGTTCGGCTACGTGCCGCTGTCGCGGAGCATGCCCGGCCACAACATGGACTACTGGGCCTTCGGCCTCCAGATCCTCGGCATCTCCTCGCTGACGGGCGCCGTCAACCTGATCGTCACCGTCATCAACATGCGGGCCCCGGGCATGAGCCTCATGCGCATGCCGATCTTCGTCTGGATGAGCCTCGTCTCCCAGTTCCTGCTGCTGTTCGCCATCCCGGTCATCACCGTGGCCCTGTTCCTGCTCAGCTTCGACCGGCTGTTCTCCACCAACTTCTTCAACGTGTCGGCCGGGTCGGACCCGCTCCTATGGCAACACCTGTTCTGGCTGTTCGGCCATCCCGAGGTCTACATCCTCATCCTCCCGGCCATGGGCATCGTGTCCGAGGTGCTCCCGGTCTTCTCCCGCAAGCCCCTGTTCGGCTACCAGGTCATGGTCTTCTCGGGGATCGCCATCGGGTTCCTGGGGTGGGGCGTGTGGGCCCACCACATGTTCGCCACCGGCCTCGGCCCCGTGGCCGTCTCGGCGTTCAGCGCGTCGACCATGTTCATCGCCGTACCGACGGGCGTGAAGATCTTCAACTGGATCGCCACCATGTGGCGGGGGAAGCTGACCTTCACCACCCCGATGCTGTTCGCCATCGGGTTCGTGTCGATGTTCACCATCGGCGGGCTGTCGGGCGTCACCCACGGCGTGGTCCCGGGCGACACCCAGCAGACCGACACCTACTACATCGTGGCCCACTTCCACTACGTCCTCTTCGGCGGCAGCATGTTCGGCCTCTTCGCCGGGGCCTACTACTGGTACCCGAAGTTCGCCGGCCGGCTCCTCAACGAGCGCCTGGGGAAGGCCCACTTCTGGCTGATGTTCCTGGGCTTCAACCTGACCTTCGCCCCGTTCCACATCATCGGCCTCCAGGGGATGCCACGGCGGATCTACACCTACCCGGAGGGCCGGGGGTGGGACGTCTGGAACCTGGTGTCGACGGTCGGCTCGTTCGTGATCGCCGTGTCGGTCCTCGTCTTCATCTACAACCTCTGGGTCACCCGCAAGCCCCAGGAGGTCGGCGACGACCCCTGGGACGCCCGGACGCTGGAGTGGACGATCCCCTCGCCGCCCCCCGAGTACAACTTCAAGGAGATCCCCCTGGTCACCAGCCGGGACGAGCTGTGGCACCGCAAGTACACCGAGGACGAACACGGCCGCAGCGTCCGGCGTGAGGTCCCCGAGGGCCAGCCCAAGATGGAGGGGACCGAGGTCGAGCCGACCGGCGGCGAGGGCCACGAGGGCCCCGAGCACGTGGGCGACCACGCCGACACTGAGGCGGGCGACCACGAGGGGGCGGAGCACGAGCCCCACATCCACATGCCCTCGCCGTCGTACTGGCCACTGTTCACCGCCCTCGGCCTCCCGATCATCTCCTACGGGATGATCTACAAGGTCTGGGCCGTGGCCATCCTGGGCGGCCTGTGGACCGTCTCCGGGATGTACGCCTGGGCCCTGGAGCCGGCCACCGCGCCGGAGGACACGCCCGTCCACGGCCCCGACACGTCGGGCGACGAGGTCGAGGCGGTGCCGGTGTCATGACGGACACCGCGGTCAGCGCCCGGGCCGGGTCCCACGTCGAGGTCGACGCCGGCCACCCGCCCACCTCCACCGGGCTCTCCAACGAGAAGGTGGGGATGTGGGCCTTCCTGGCCTCGGAGTGCCTCCTCTTCGGCGCCCTGATCTCGACGTACCTGCTGTTCAAGGGCCGGGACGAGCCCGGGAGCATCGCCCCGGCCGACGTCTTCGACATCCCCTACACGTCGGTCAGCTCCTTCGTCCTCCTCATGAGCAGCCTCACCATGGTGCTGGCCCTGGCCGCCATCCAGCGCGGCGACCACCGGCGCACGCGCGTGTGGCTGCTGACCACCGCCCTGCTCGGCGCCAGCTTCGTGGCCGGCCAGGCCTACGAGTTCACCGTCTTCGTCCGCGAGGGCATGAACCTGCGGGTCAACCTGTTCAGCTCCAGCTTCTTCACCCTCACCGGCTTCCACGGGGCCCACGTCACCATCGGCGTGCTGATGCTGCTGTCGCTCTACAGCCTTTCGATGAGGGGCAAGCTGCCGGCGTCGAAGGCGGAGACCGTCGAGCTCGTCGGCCTCTACTGGCACTTCGTCGACATCATCTGGATCGTGATCTTCACCCTCGTGTACCTGATCCCATGAGCGGCAGCGGACCGGTCACCAAGGACGAGTCCACCGGGCCGGTCGTCGAGACGCCCGAGCACGAGGGCGGCACCAAGCACGACCACCCGGGCGAGCGCCAGTACATCGTCATCGCCCTGATCCTGGCCGTGGTCACCGCCGTCGAGGTGGCCTTCTCCTACTGGGAGGCGGTGGAGGGGATCCTGGCCCCGAGCCTGATCCTCCTGTCGATCGTGAAGTTCTTCATGGTGGTGGGCTGGTTCATGCACCTCCGCTTCGACAGCCGCCTCTTCCGGCGCCTGTTCGTCGCCGGCATCCTCCTGGCCATCTTCTGCTACAGCGCCGTCCTCGCCACTTTCCACGTGTGGACAGAGTGATGTCGCCGGGCGCCGGCCGTCGCCGGCGGTAGCCGCCATGGCGCCCGCGGCCGTCCCGTTCCCGCACTGGCATCCGCATCTCGACGTCTGGGTGCTGGTCGGCGGGCTGGGCCTGCTCTACGTCCTCGCCGTGCGCCGGGAGCGGGCCCGCCGCCCGGGTGAGCAGGTGGTGAGCCGGAGGCAGGTCGCCTGCTTCGCCACCGCCCTGGGAGTCACGTGGCTGGCGTCGGACTGGCCGGTGCACGACCTGGCCGAGGGCTACCTCTACAGCGTCCACATGGTCCAGCACCTGCTGCTGACGCTGGTCGTGGCCCTGCTGCTCCTGGCCGGCACGCCCGCCTGGATGGCCCGGAACCTCCTGGGGGCGGGCCCGAGCGGGAAGCACGGTTCGGCGCTGCGGGTCACCCGGTCGCTGAGCCGCCCGCTGATCGGGCTCATCCAGTTCAACCTGGTCCTGGTCCTCAGCCACTGGCCCCTCGTGGTCGAGGCCACCGTCCGGTACCACCCGCTGCACTTCGTCGCCCACGCCGTGCTGCTGGGCTCGGCGCTGCTCATGTGGATGCCGGTCGCCAGCCCGCTGCCGGAGATCCCCCGCATCAAGCCCCCGGCCCAGATGCTCTACCTGTTCATGCAGACCATCGTCCCCACCGTGCCGGCGTCGTTCCTGACCTTCAACGACCGGCCGCTGTACGGGATCTACGCCGAGTTCCCCCGGCTGTGGGGCATCTCGGCCCTCACCGACCAGCAGACGGCCGGGCTGATCATGAAGATCGTCGGTGGCCTCTTCCTGTGGGCGGTGATCGCCACCATCTTCTTTCGCTGGTACGAGCGGGAGGAGCGCCAGGCCAAGGACGACGTCCTGCACTGGCACGACGTCGAGCACGAGTTGCTGACCCCGCCCAAGTCGCGCTGACCGCGACTACTTCACTTCGAAGCTGACGGGCACCGACACCGCCGGCCTCCCCGGCTCGGCGATGGTGACCGACCCCTCCCACGCTCCGGTCATGCTGAACCTGAGCCTGGCGTCGTACTTGCCGGAGGAGACCTCCGTGGCCACCGCGGAGACGCCCGGATGTTGCATGTCCGGCATGTCCACCTTCACACACACCTTGGCCCCCTTCACCGGCCTGCCCTCGTGGAGCACGGTGAGGTGGAAGGTCGTTCCCTCCGCCTTGGGCGGGTCGGGTTCCGGTTCGAAGGTGGCGCGGTAGGCGGGATCAGGCATCCCCTGACCGCAAGCCCCCCCACCGCCCGAGGGTGTCCCCGGGGCCTCGTCGCCGCCGGTGACCAGCTCCATCGGCACCTCGACAGCGTCGGTCGCGGTCTGGACGACGGCGGTGACGGTCCATCGGCCGTCCACCGACAGCGCGGTGCCCGACCCCCGCCAATGCGAGTCCGGATGGCGTGTGAGGTCGAGCATGGCGGGGGCGACGTCGGCGCGGTCGGCGAGCTGGAAGCGAAGCGACACGGTCTCCGCGGGCACCGGCTCGCCTGAGTCGTAGTCCTCGACCATGGCGTCGAAGCGGTTGGGGCCGGCCGATCCGGGCGCGACCGAGAGCCGGACACGGACGGAGGTCCCGTAGTCGTTGCCGGTGACGGTCACCGTCGGCGGGGTGCCGTCCTTGGAGGCCGCGGCGACCGACGTCGACGGCGGGAAGCCGGTGAGCAGCGCCGTCGCCCCCAGCACACCGGTGGCGATGGCGACCTCGGCGCCCACCACCCGACGAAGGCCGGCCCCGGGGCTTGCCGACGTCGCCCGAACGTGGCGGAAGCGGCTCCGGGCGCCGAGGGCGACCAGTGCCGCGACGAAGCCGAGCTTGACCAGCAGGGTCACGCCGAACCTCGTGCCGGTCAATCGGCTCCACGCCCCGACCTCGTCGAGGGCGCGGACCCCGCCGGAGACGGCGACGACGGCAAGGGTGGCGGCGGCCACCGAGGAGAAGCGCCGGGCCAGTCCCGGCCCCTGTCCTGGATCGCCGCGCCGCATGGCGACGAGGAGCCAGACCAGCCCGCCCACCCAGGCTCCCACCGAGACGAGGTGCACCCACTGCATCCCGACGGTGAACCAGCGAGGAGAGGACGCGTTGGCGTGGCCGGCGAGGGCGCGCGCCAGCATCGCCGCCGATGCGCCGACGCCGACGGCGACCAGCGACCACCGGCTCGGGCGCCGGCAGGCCCAGACGACGGCGATGCCGGCGAGGGCGACGGCCACGGCCTGCACGGTCGACTTCTGCCCGGTGGAGGACGTCAGGAGGGCGGAGAAGCTGCTCTGGACCGCGGCCCGCTGGTCGTTGATGGTGAGCAGCACACCGCCGGCCGACGCCGTCCAGGCCGCGGCGAGGACACGGCGGGAGATGGCGGCCGGGGTCGAGACGACGACCACGCCCACCACGGCGGCCCCGAGCATGAGGACGACGCCGACGTAGAACAGCCAGCGTCCGGCCACGGAGGCGACGGTCGGGACCGGGGCCCGCACCTCGGCCGGCTCCCCCGCCGTCCCGGCGGCAACGGCAGGAACGCCGACTCCGAACGCCACCGAGCCCACGGTCGTGTGGCCGTCCGCGGGCGAGGTCACCCGCCACGACGCGGTGTAGGCGCCCTGGGCCAGGCGCCCGAGCGGCACTCGCAGCTGCGCCGGCTGCCCGGGGACGGGCTCGGCCTTGCCCGCCTCGACCTCGGCACCGGACGCATCGAGGACGCGCACGACCGACAACGCCGGGTCGAGCGCCTCGGTGAACGTCAGGAGCATCTCGGCCGGAGGCTCTTCGACGCTGGCGCCGTCGGCCGGGATCGACGCGGTGAGCAGTGCGTGACCTTGCGCGGGGGCGGCCCCGCACACGGCGGCGACGACGGTGAGGAGCGCGCCGGCGAGGAGGGCCCGGACGCGCCGGCTCAACGGTCGGTCACCTCCTCGCTCACCGGCTGAGCGACCCGGCCCGGTCGGGCCGCGCCGTGCCGTCCCTCGCCCCGGGGCGGCCCCGAGCGCCGCTGCGGCGCAGGGCCACCACCGCGCCAGCGGCGGTGAGCAGCCCGACGGCGCCGGTGACGACGCCCACGACCGCGAGCGTCCGGGAGGTGTCGACCCGGTCGGCGACGTCACGCAGACCCGCCTCCACCGATGCCGTACGGGCCTCCAGGCGAGGAACCTCGCGTTCGATCCGAGTGGCCAGCTCACCCGTCGACGGGTCCTTGGCCGGGAACTGGATGGCGGCCACGTCCTGGACCTCGTCGAAGGTGGTCGGCGACGACGTGAAGGACTCGTTCACGGCCTGCCCCCGGATGCTTCCCGTGAGGCGGAACGTGTAGGCGCCCGGCCTGGTCGGCGTCAGCCACGCCCGGTAGTCCCCGGGTGTCCCGGGGCCACCGACCCGAAAGCCGGGCTCGAGCGGCAAGGTCATCCTCTCCGAGCCCTTGCCGACCTCGACCTCGAGCGAGTCCCCGAGGTCGGTCACGGGCGGCCCACCGTTGGCCTCCGAGATGGTGACCTGGACGCTGTTCTTGAAGCCGGTGTACGCCGGCTCCTCGCCCCAGCCGACCACGAACTGGAAGCCGCCCGTGGCCCGTGGCTCATGGGCGCCGGCCGGGATGGCGCCGGCGACGGCCACGACCGCGGTCAGGGGCGTTGCCACCCGGAGCAACCACGCCAGGCGATGCTTCATCGGCGACTCCTTCTGCCAAGGGTGGTGACGGGGGAGCCTTACCCAGAGGCGGGGCCGACCCAGCACGGGGCGACGCGACCTGCTGCGGCCCGTGCCATGGTACGTCGACGCGCCAAGAAGGTGGGTGTGCCGTCGCGCGAATCGCGCATACTTGCCGCGTTTCTGGGTAGGCGTGTCCGCGTTCCGGCCCACGGCGCTCGTGGAAGACGGAACACGTCAACAGGGGAACGACGACAAGACAAGGGGGTGGGCCGCTGTGCGGTTCTCATCTCGGAAGAGGATGGTGGCCATCGCCAGCGCGGCTGCGGTCCTCGTCGTATCGGCTGGGGTGGCGTGGGCATGTGTCGCCCTGGTCGCCTTCAGGGTCAACGGGTCCGGGGCCGTCCAGCCCGGCGGGACGGTGGAGGTCTTCGGCGGTGAGTTCGCCTCCGGGCAGCCGGTCCACATCCGCCTCGACTCCCCGACCGGGCCCATCCTCTACACCCACCCGAACCCTCAGCCCTCCACAATGACCAGCCAGTTCACCGTGCAGGTGCCGATCCCCGCCGACGTCTCCCCCGGCCCGCACGTGCTGGTCGCCACCCAGGAGCACTACGACATGAACGTTGGCATCCCCGCCCGGGCCGCCATCCATGTCAGCGGCTCGCCACCCGCGGCGCCGCTCCCTGCTGACCGCGCCGAAGTGCTCGTGGAGAGCGACGGGCCGAGTGCCGCACGGTACGTCCTCATCGCCCTGGGCACCGCCGCCGCCGGCCTCTTCCTGGCCGCGGTGGCGAGCATGCTCGCCGCTCGCCGCCCGTCGACCGGCCAGGCCGAGCGGGTCAAGGCATAGGCAGGGCGTTGCGTCCTCGTTCGGATTTCCCCCCGCACCTTCCATCCCGATAGGAGGGCCCATGACCTCTGTTCGTCGTCGACGCGCCGCGCTCGTCGCCGCGCTTCTGGGAACGATGGCAGCCTTCTCCGGCGGCGCGGGCGCGCAGACACCTGCGCCCACGCCGACGACGCCGCAGTCGCCCGGCCTGACCACGCCGAGCGGCCAGCCCGTCCCCGGGAGCCAGACCAACCCCGGTCGCCAGACCACACCCGGGGGTCAGACCACGCCTGGCGCCGACACCGCTCCGGGCGGGCAGGCGGGCCCGGCCTTCCAGCCCATCCCCGCCTTCCCGAAGGCCCGGTTCGCGCCGCAAGGGGCGCAGCTCGAGCGGTTGACCGACGGCATCCACATGACCAAGGAGGAGACCGCGCCCACCCGCGGCTTCACCGGGCCCACGTCGATGGAGGCCCGCCCGGACGACCCCCGGGTGATCGTGGCCGCCACCGCCAACCTGCGAAGCCGGATCTGCCACCTCCTCGTCTCGACCGACGCCGGCCTCACCTGGCGGTTCTCCGAGGCGCTCCCGGCGCCGCCGGGGTACCCCTACTGCCAGAACACCACGGCCGGTGTTCCCGAGGCCTCCGTCGCATGGGGAAGCGACGGGACGCTGTACTACGCGCTCCAGGCCTACGGCGACGGGGAAGGGCCCCGCGAGGGGAAGACGAGCATCGCGCTGGCCCGGACCAAGGACCTGGGCCGGACCTGGACCACGACGATCGTGAACGACGCGCGGACGCAGCCCGACCCCAAGCCGGAGAACACGGGGGTCCCCGGCCTGGCCGTAGACACCTCGGGGGGCGAGGACGCGATCTACGTGGGCTACAGCCGGGACTGGAGCGCCACCGCGCCCACCGGCCACCCGCTCCGGGAGAGGAACGAGGTGGTCGTCTCCGTGTCGACCGACGGCGGGGCGTCCTTCGGGCCGCCGGTCAACCTGAACGACCACTCCAAGCTCACCATGACCGTCGCCGGACAGGCCTACCCGCTCCACTTCCAGACCGCGTTCGGTCGCCCGTACCTGGTCGCCCACGACGGAGTGGTGATGGCCGTGGGTGACGGCGGGCCGCCCGCCGACAACGAGCCGCCCGACAATGTCTACGACGGCATCTTCGGCGAAGCCGATCCCATGCTGGTCGCCCGGTCGACCGACCAGGGACGCACCTGGACCGTCTCGGAGCTCAGCAGGCCGGTCTACACGGCCGCCGGCTCCTACACGGGAATGGGGTGGACCCCCGAGGGAGGCCGCGACGGCACCTTCGTCTTCGCCTACTCGGCGACACCCGGTGACACCCCGAGCGCCAGCCGGTCCGACATCGTCATGCAGCGCTCCACCGACAAGGGGGTCACCTGGAGCGACCCCGTCGCCATCAACGACGACAACCCCGCCGACCAGTACACCAGCTTCTACCCGGAGCTAGACGTGGCGCCCAACGGGCGTATCGACGTCATCTGGCAGGACAACCGCGGCCTCACCGACTACCTGGTCGAGGTCCGGTACACCTACTCGACCGACGGTGGGGTGACGTGGGCGCCGAACATGGGGGTCACCGATCGCCCGATCAACTTCAACCGGGGGATCAGCTTCAACTCCGACCTCCGGCAACCGCCGGGGCTGGCGTCGACCAACTCGTACGCGGCCATCGCCTGGGCCGACCCGCGCTTCGCCGACGAGCAGACCCAGACCCAGGACAACTTCGGCGTCGTGGCCCAGTTCGAGCCGCTGCCGGCGGAGGAGAACACGTCCTGGTACGTGGTGGCCGCCATCCTCGGCGGTCTGGTCCTGGCCGGGGCCATCCTCCTGGCCGCCCAGGCCCTCCGCAGGCCGGGCTAGGGGCGGCCGACGTTTCGCAGCCGCCAAGCTGGGGCAGGAGGGCGCGTCGAGACACGGATCGCGGTATATGTCTCTCGCACATATTGAAGAAGCCACTACCAGCCAGAGAGGATGGGAGTCGCCGCCGTCTCGGCGGCTCTCATCCACGCGTATGGGGGAACCTTTCATGCACAGAAGAATCTCGCGCCGCTGGCTCGCAGCGGTTGCCGGCGCGGCGGCGGCCGCCGGCCTGCTGCTTCCCGTCAGCACGGCCTGGGCGCCACACGTCGCCCAGCTGCAGGTGACGCCCACCCAGTTCAGGCCCGGTGACACGGTCACCGTGTTCGGCCCTCGGGGCTACGGCCAGACCAACCCGGTCGAGGTCCGGTGGGACGCCATCGACGGCCCCGTCCTCGGCTCGTTCAGGACGGTGGAGACCGGCTTCGCCATGTGGGGCCCGGGCACGGTCACCATCCCGGCCGACGCCACGCCCGGCATCCACACCATGTGGGCCACCCAGAAGCTCGAGGAGTCCGAGAAGCTGATCCGGGGCCTGCCGGCCAAGATGCTCGTCCAGGTCCTCAACCCTGACGGCAGCGTCCCTGCCCTGGGTGCGGACGTGACGCCTCAGGTGGAGCCCCGCCCGACCGACCTGGTCGAGGACGAGGCCGTCGGCACGGGCGCCCTGGTCCTGGCCGGCCTCGGTGTGGCCGGCGTGGCCATGTTCGCGGCCGGAGCCGCGGCCCTGATGTCGTCGCGGCGCCGCCCGACGACGCCGGAGACCGTTCGGGGATCGAGGCGATGAGGCGCCCGAAGCGCGCCGCGCTGGTGGCGCTGCCGCTGCTCGCCCTCGTCGCCGGTCAGGGGATGGTCGGCGCCCAGACCGAGGGCGACCCCGTCCGCATCACCGCCTCCACGCGGGTCACCCAGGAAGACCTGGCGCCGTCCCGGACCTACGGGGCACCGTTCCTCGCCGTCGACCCCGAGAACGAGAACGTCATCGTGGCCGCCACGCCGGAGATGCGCACCCGGGCCTGCCGGTTCATGCGCTCGCAGGACGGCGGGCGCACCTGGCGCCTCATGGACGCCTTCCCGGGGCCCCAGAGCTACCCGTTCTGCTTCCACACCTCGGCGTCGTCCACCACTCAGACGCCCATCCGGTTCGGGCGTGGCGGCGCGGTGTACTACGCCCTCAACGGCTGGGACAACCAGGACGTCGGCGCCGCGGGCGACCACCCCGGCACCTACGCCAACTTCAGCGTGCTGGTGGCCAAGTCGACCAACCTGGGCGAGTCGTGGGACCCGGTCCTCGTGCGCGATGCGCGAGGCAAGACCGGCCCCGGGCAAGCCGAGAACAACCGGCCCATCACCGGCCTTGCCGTCGACCACAGGAGCGGCGACCAGGACATCGTCTACGTGGGCTGGAACCAGAGCTTCCCCCAGGCCACTCCCGCCCAGCCCAGCAACCCCATGGTGGCGGTGTCCACCGACGGAGGGCGTACGTACGGCGAGCCGGTGAAGGTGGTCGGCGACTACTGGAGGACCGTCGCCAACAAGCCCGATCCCGAGAAGTGGGGCGGGAGCAGCCCGACGTTGACGGTGGCCGACGACGGCACGCTCTATGTCGTCTTCTACGCCTCGGCCACGGGCCAGCCCACCGGCAGCCAGGTGAACTCGATCATGCTGGCCAAGTCGACCGACCGGGGACGGACGTTCACGATCAGTGAGATCGCCCCGCCCAGCGGCTTCTACCAGGCTACGCCCGACTTCGACTGGAGCCCCGAGGGCGGCCCGGAGGGCACCCTCCACATCGCCTACGAGGACAAGATCGCCAAGCCCGACCTGGGCGACCGCGACGTCTTCACCCGCCGGTCGACCGACGGCGGGCGCACGTGGTCGGACGCCAAGCAGCTCAACGACGACGCGGTGAGCGCCACCGAGGGCGGCCACACCCAGACCAACCCGGCCTTGGGAATCGCCCGCAACGGAAGGGTCGACGCCGTGTGGTGGGACTTCCGCAACGACAACGGGCTGTTCATCAACGACGTCTACTACTCCTACTCCGACGACAACGGGGCGACGTGGTCGAAGAACATCCGGATCTCCGACAAGTCGATCGACCGGCGGATCGGCGTGTGGAGCAACGGCTACGACATGCGCTTCTCGCCTGGCATCGCGTCGACCGACAAGCTGGCCGTCGTGGCATGGGACGACACCCGTAACGGTGACCAGCTGACCCAGACCCAGGACGTCTACTCCGGCATCGTCCAGCACCAGGCGATCGGCGGGGGCAGCTCCAACGCCCTTCGCTTCGCCATTGCCGGGCTCATCGGCCTGGCGACGGTAGGCCTCATCCTGCTCGCCGTCAGCCTCCTGTCCGGCCGGCGGGGGCCGCAGGCCGATGCGCCGGTGGTCCAGCCGGAGGCCAGCAAGGGCCGGGTCGGGACCTCCTAGCCCAGGACGCACACGAGGACCCGTCCGCGCCCTCGCGGACGGGTCCTCGCCGCGCGTAGCCTCGCCGTCATGAAGACGCTGGAGTTCCGCGTCAGCGGGATCCCCGTCCGGGTCGAGCCCATCTTCATCCTCGTCCTGGGCCTGCTGGGCTGGGCCAACGGCCGCACGGGCGTCCTGATCGTGGTCTTCATGGTCGTGGCCGGGCTGTCGGTCCTCGTCCACGAGCTGGGTCACGCCTTCGCCCACCGAACCTTCGGCGCCCAGTCCCGCATCACCCTGACCGGGTTCGGCGGCTACACCCTCGGCCCGGTCCACCCACGCGGGCGGTCGATGGTCGTGAGCCTGGCCGGGGCCGGCGCCGGCTTCCTGGTCGCCATCCTCGCCGTGGCCCTGTCCCAGGTGGTGGCGTCGGACTCGGAGATCGTGGAGAGCGCTCTCGAGGACGCCATCTGGGTCAACGCCGTCTGGGGCGTGTTCAACCTCCTCCCGATCCTGCCCCTCGACGGCGGACACGTGGCCGCCGACCTCTTCGGCCTGCGCTCGGCCCAGGTGCTCTCCCTCGTCGGGGCGGCCGGCCTGGGCCTCCTCGGCCTGTACCTGAACGCCCCGTTCATGCTCCTCATGGCCTTCCTGTTCGGGGGCCAGAGCCTCAACGCCATGCGGGCCGACCGCGACCGGCCCCAGCTCGACCTGCTCGACGAGGCCCGGGGCGACCTGCTCCAGGGCCACAACGCGGAGGCCATCGAGAAGATCGAGGTCGCCGGGGCGGCGCCCTCCTCCTTTGCCGTGGAGGTGACCGCCGCCGAGCTGCTGGCCTGGGCCCACCTGGCCGAGGGCCGTCCCGGGGAGGCCCGGGCCGCCCTCGACAAGCTGCGCGGGGGCATCTCCCGCACCAGCCAGCTCGTCCAGCGCATGGTGTCGCTGGCCCAGGGCAACCAGAACGACCCGCTGGCCCCCGCCTTCGTCTACTGCGACGACGTGGTGGCCGCCACCATCGCCGCCCGCACCCTCAGCGGGGCCGGGCTCGTCGACCGGGTCCTCGAGGAGCTGCGCACCCTCCCCATCCTCCCCGGTCCCCCCCGGACCAACGGGTACCGGGCCCTCCAGCTCGGCCTCCACCACGCCGGGCGGTACCGCGACGCGGCCCGGGTGGGGGCGCTGCTCTTCGAGCAGGAGCCGGCCGCCCTTGTCGCCTACAACGTGGCCTGCAGCTGGGCCCTCGCGAGGGAAACCCAGGAAGCGCTCTCCTGGCTCGACCGGGCGGTGGAGAAGGGCTTCCGGGACACCGAGCTGCTCGACCGGGACAACAACTTCGACGCCATCCGCGACACCGACGGGTTCCGGGCCCTGCGCTCGTGGATGGAGGCCGGCCCGCCCGGGGACGACTCCGAGCGGGCGACCGGCACGTAGTGGGTGCATCCGGCGTCTCGGATGGGGCCGAAACGGCCGAGATCACGACGCGGAGTGAACCGGACGAGCGTGGTGGTGGGCCGGAGGCGGAGCCGCCATCGCCGGAGGGGCCTCGGGCCGGCCCAGGTGCACCCGGCGCAGCAGCTGGGCGTTGAGGGCCACGATGATGGTGGACGCGCTCATCAGGACCGCCCCCACCGCGGGCGAGAGGGTGATGCCGGCCCACGCCAGCACGCCGGCGGCGAGGGGGATGGCGAAGAGGTTGTAGCCGGCACCCCAGGCCAGGTTCTGGAGCATCTTCCGGTAGCTGGCCCGGGAGAGGCGGATGACGCCGAGCACGGCCCGGGGGTCCGAGGAGGCGAGGACGACCCCGGCCGACTCGATGGCCACATCGGTGCCCGCGCCGATGGCGATGCCGACGTCGGCCCGAGCGAGGGCGGGGGCGTCGTTCACCCCGTCGCCCACCATGGCCACCTTCATGCCCCGGGACTGGAGCCCGGCCACGGCCGCGTCCTTGTCCTCGGGCAGGACCTCGGCCATCACCTCGTCGATCCCCAGCTCGGCGCCCACCGCGTCGGCCACCGGGCGGGCGTCGCCGGTGATCACGGCCACCTTCACGCCCAGCCGGTGGAGCCCGTCGACCGCCTCCCGCGACTCGGGCCGGACCTCGTCCTCCAGGGCCAGGGCGCCCACGACCCGGTCGTCGCGGACGACGTGGAGCACGGCCGCCCCCCGCTCGGCCCACTCGGCCGGCGCGGGAGAGCCGTCCAGCCCCCGCGCCCGCAGCAGGGCGGGGCCGCCGACGGCCACCGTGGACCCCTCGACCATGGCTTCCACGCCGCGACCTGGGATGGCGCGGAACGCGGTCGCCCGGGGGAGGGTTCCCGCCCGCTCGTGGGCCGCGGCCACGATGGCCCGAGCCAGCGGGTGCTCGGAGTCGGACTCGACGGCGCCGGCCAGGGCCAGGAGCGACGCCTCGTCGAGGCCGTCGGCCGGCGCGACGCCGGTGACGACGTGGGCGCCCCGGGTGAGGGTGCCGGTCTTGTCGAACAGGACGACGTCGACCGTCCGCATGCGCTCGAGGGCCAGCCGGTCCTTCACCAGGATGCCGGCCCGGGCCGAGATCGACGTCGACAGGCTGACGACGAGGGGGATGGCCAGGCCGAGGGCGTGGGGGCAGGCGATGACCAGGACGGTGACGGTGCGCAGGAAGGCGTCGTCGGTGCGGCCCAGGCCGACCCAGACGGCGAAGGTGAGGAAACCGGCCACCAGGGCGACGTAGAAGAGGAGGGCGGCGGCCCGGTCGGCGAGGGCCTGGGCCCGGGACTTCGACGCCTCGGCCTCGACCACGAGGCGCTGGATGCCGGCCAGGGCGGTGTCGTCGCCCACCTTGTCGACCCGGATGCGCACCGCGGAGTCGGTGGCCACGGTGCCGGCCACCACCCTGTCGCCTTCCGCCTTGGGCACGGGCCGGGACTCGCCGGTGACCATGGACTCATCGACCTCGGCCGTCCCGTCGACGACCTCGCCGTCGGCCGGGACCCGCCCGCCCGGCCGCACCAGCACCACGTCGCCCGGGCGGAGGTCGGCTACCGGGACCGTCTCGAGCTGGTCGGCTGAGCCGTCCCGCGGCTCTCCGTCGACGACGCGCTCGGCCTCGTCGGGCAGGAGGGCAGCCAGCGCGGCCAGCGCGCCCTGGGCCTGGCCCAGGGCCCGCATCTCCAGCCAGTGACCCAGGAGCATGATGGTGAGGAGGGTGGTCAGCTCGGCCCACAGGTCGGTGTCCAGGAGGTCGAGGGTCGTGGCGACCGACGCTCCGAAGGCGACGAGGAGGCCCATGGATATCAGCAGCATCATCCCTGGCTGCCGGTGGCGCAGCTCGGTCCAGCCCATGCGCAGGAAGACCGGGGCCCCGTAGAGGAAGGCGATGGTGCCCAGTACCGGGCCGATCCACTGGTCGGCCGGGACCTCCGGCGGCGTCCAGCCGGTCAGCGACATGAGCATGTGGCTGTACAGCACCACGGGGACGGTCAGGACCAGGCTGACCCAGAACCGGCTCCGGAACATGGCCGAGTGGTCGTGGTGGTCGTGCATCGCCGCACCTCCTGTTCTCGTGCTCAATACCCTAGGGGGGTATAGGTATTCCTACCCCGTAGGGGTATACTCGTCAAGAGATTTCTGCAGAGAGGACGCACGCAATGGCTCAGGCCCGGGGCTACACCGCCACCAAGGAGCAGCTGCGCGACCGGCTGGCCCGCATCGAGGGCCAGGTCCGGGGCGTGGCCCGCATGGTCGAGGAGGACCGGTACTGCATCGACGTCCTCACCCAGATCAGCGCCATCCAGGCCG
>DATAAD010000091.1:0-7184 GCA_036260295.1 Acidimicrobiales bacterium
GTCCTGACGCCCCCAGCCCGGGAGGGGGCGCCAGTACAGTGTGCGAGTGGCAGAGGTCGAGGTCGGGATCGGACGCTCGGCCCGCCGGGCCTACGGGTTCGACGACATCGCCATCGTCCCCAGCCGGCGCACCCGCGACCCCGAGGACTGCGACATCTCGTGGGAGATCGATGCCTTTCGCTTCGAGCTGCCCCTCATGGCGTCGGCCATGGACGGTGTGGTCAGCCCGGCTACGGCGATCGCCATCGGCCAGCTGGGCGGCGTCGGCGTGCTCAACCTCGAGGGACTGTGGACCCGCTACGACGACCCCGAGCCCTTGCTCGACGAGATCGCCCGGCTCGACACCGAGAAGGCCACCCTGCGCATGCAGGAGATCTACGCCGAGCCGATCAAGGAGGAGCTGGTCGGGCGCCGGATCGCCGAGATCAAGGAGGCCGGTGTCGTCTCGTGCGCGTCGGTCACGCCCCAGCGCACGACGCAGCTGATGAAGGCCATCCTCGCGGCGGAGCTCGACCTCCTGGTCATCCAGGGCACGGTGGTGTCGGCCGAGCACGTCTCCAAGACCGTCGAGCCCCTGAACCTGAAGCGCTTCGTGCGGGAGCTGGAGATCCCCGTCGTGGTGGGCGGGTGCGCCTCGTACAAGAGCGCGCTCCAGCTCATGCGCACCGGCGCGGTCGGCATCCTGGTCGGCGTGGGCCCGGGCCACGCCTGCACCACCCGGGCCGTGCTCGGGCTGGGCGTCCCCCAGGCCACCGCCATCGCCGACGCGGCCGGTGCCCGGATGCGCCACCTGGACGAGACGGGCGTCTACGTCCACGTCATCGCCGACGGGGGCATGAGCACGGGCGGCGACATCGCCAAGGCCGTCGCATGCGGCGCCGACGCGGTGATGATCGCCTCGCCCCTGGCCGCGGCCCACGAGGCGCCCGGGCGGGGGTTCCACTGGGGGATGGCCACCTTCCACCCCACATTGCCCCGTGGGGCCCGGGTGCGCACCACGCCTCGCGGCACCCTCAAGGAGATCCTCACCGGCCCGGCCCACGAGAACGACGGCCGCCTGAACCTGTTCGGGGCGCTCAAGACGTCGATGGCGACGTGCGGCTACGAGACGGTCAAGGAGTTCCAGAAGGCCGAGGTCATGGTCGCCCCCGCCCTGCAGAGCGAGGGCAAGAGCCTCCAGCGGGCCCAGGGCGTGGGCATGGGCGCTTAGGCTGCCGCCTCCACCCAGCGCAGGAGCGCGTCGGCCGGGACGGCGCCGACCTGTCGGTCCTTCACCTGGCCCTTGTCGAGGATGAGCAGCATGGGGATGCTGCGGGCGTCGTAACGGGCGGCCACGGCCGGCGCCTGGTCGACGTTGACCTTCACCACCTTGAGCCGGCCGGCGAGCTTCCGGGCCGCCTGTTCGACGCCGGGGGCGACCATACGGCACGGTCCGCACCACGGGGCCCACAGGTCGACCAGCACGGGAAGGGGCGACTCCCCCGCCACCTTGTCGAAGTCGGCGTCGTCGGCGTCGGTCAGCCACGGCAGGGGTGAGCGGCAGCTGGCGCAGCGGGGCACGCCCGTGGCCGCGGCCGGGACCCGGTTCTTCTTGCCGCAGCTCGGGCAGGCGACGACGTCGCTCATGGCGCTTCCTGGTCGCTCCCCCCGCCGGCCCCGCTCATGTCACCCCCGGAGTCGGTACTTGGCCAGCTCCTCGACCCGGCGGATGAAGTCGGGGCTGCGGCGGAAGCGGGCGGAGACGTCCTCGTAGCCGGCGCCCGACGCCCGCCAGCGCAGCACCCGTCGCTCGAGCGGTCGCAGCACGTCACCCCGCAGGTGGTGGCCGTCCGGCCGGGGGATGGTCGCGAGGGCCCGGACACGGGCGACCCACTCCGGGCTGTGGCGGAACCGGCGGGCGATCTCGGCGTCGTCCAGGCCGTCGTCCGACATGCGGAGGACCCGGCGCTCGACGGGACGGAGCTTGTGGTCGTGCACGGTTTCCCCAGGATAGGCGCGAATATTGATGGTTGGAGATGGAGTCGATCACCTGGGACGGGTTCACCGTCCCCACCAGGTACTGGCACGTCCTCGACGACGGGCGCATACAATGTGACGTCTGCCCTCGCGCCTGCAAGCTGCGCGAAGGCCAGCGAGGGGTGTGCTTCGTGCGGGCCCGCCTCGACGACCAGGTCGTCCTCACCAGCTACGGACGGTCGTCGGGGTTCTGCGTCGATCCCATCGAGAAGAAGCCCCTCAACCACTTCCTTCCCGGGTCGTCGGTGCTGTCGTTCGGCACCGCCGGGTGCAACCTGGCCTGCCGCTTCTGCCAGAACTGGGACATCTCCAAGTCGAAGGAGGTCGACACGCTGGGCGCGGCCGCCTCGCCCAGCGGGTTGGCCGAGGCCGCGGTGCGGCTCGGGTGCCGGAGCGTGGCCTTCACCTACAACGACCCGACGATCTTCCACGAGTACGCCATCGACGTGGCCGACGCCTGCCGGGAGGCCGGGGTGAAGGCGGTCGCAGTCACCGCCGGCTACGTGTGCGACGAGCCCCGCGCCGAGTTCTACGCCCACATGGACGCGGCCAACGTCGACCTCAAGGCGTTCAGCGAGGAGTTCTACCGGCACACGTGCGGCGCCCGTCTCGAGGCGGTGAAGGACACGCTGCGCTACCTGCGCCACGAGACGTCGGTGTGGTTCGAGATCACCAACCTGCTGATCCCCGGGCTCAACGACTCCGACGAGGAGCTCCATGCCATGACCTCGTGGGTGGTCGACGAGCTGGGGCCGGACGTGCCCATGCACTTCACCGCCTTCCATCCGGACTTCAAGATGACCGACCGCCCCCCGACGCCGCCCGAGACCCTGACCCGGGCCCGGCGGATCGCCGGGGAGAACGGCGTTCGGTTCGCCTACACCGGCAACGTGCACGACAGCCAGGGCTCGAGCACGTACTGCCCGTCGTGCCGGGCCGTGGTGGTCGAGCGGGACTGGTACGAGATCGGGAAGTACCGGCTCACCGACGACGGGCACTGCCAGGCGTGCGGCACGCGGGTGCCGGGGGTGTACGAGGGCCCGGTGGGCACCTGGGGGGCGCGGAGGATGGCGGTCCGGCTGTGAAGACTGCGGGGCGCGTCCGACCTCCGGCCGTGGCCGGCAGCTTCTACCCGGCCGACCCCGCCGAGCTGCGGTCGGTCGTCGAGGCCTTCGTGGGTGAGCAGGGCGCGGCGGCCAAGGCGATCATCGCCCCGCACGCCGGCTACGTCTTCTCCGGTCCCGTGGCGGGATCGGCCTATGCCCGGGTGGCTCGCGGCCGCGTGAGCCGGGTGGTGCTGCTCGGGCCTGCCCACCGGGTGCCGGACGCCGGGATCGCCGTGTCGAGCGCCGACGCCTTCTCCACGCCGCTGGGGCTGGTGCCGGTCGACACGTCGACCCGCGACGCCCTGGTCGACGCGGGCCTGGTGACCGTGCGCGACGACGCCCACGCCTCCGAGCACAGCCTCGAGGTCCACCTGCCGTTCCTCCAGGTCTGCCTCGGCGACGTCTCCGTGCTGCCGCTCGCCGTCGGCCAGGTGGACCCCGTTCGAGTGGCCGAGGTGCTGGACCGAGCCTGGGGCGGCGAGGAGACGCTCATCGTGGTGAGCACCGACCTCAGTCACTACCTCGACCACGCCACGGCCGCCCGGCTCGACCGGCGCACGGCCGAGGCCGTCGTGGCCCGGCGACCGGATCGGCTCGGCCCCTACGACGCGTGCGGGCTCGTCCCGCTGCAGGGGCTGCTCCTGGCCGCCGAGCGTCACGGGCTCGAGGTGGAGCTGCTCGACCTTCGCACGTCGGCCGACACGGCCGGCGGCCCGGCCCGCGTGGTGGGGTATGGCGCCTTCGCTCTCGCCTGAGGACGTCGACGCCCTCTTCGGCCTCGCCGACCTCGGCGTGCGGGCCGGCCTGGCCGGCGGACGGGCGCCGACGGTCGACGCCGGCGCCTTGGCTCCCGGCCTGCGGGAGCCGATGGGCGCCTTCGTGACCCTCGAGGTCGACGGCGAGCTCAACGGGTGCATCGGGTCGCTCGTCCCAGCCGAGCCACTGGGGGCGGCGGTGGCCGAGCTGGCCTGGCGGGCCGCGTTCGCCGATCCCCGGCTTCCGCCGCTGACCCCGGCCGAGTACCCGTCCCTCGAGATCAAGATCTCGATCGTCGGCCCGCTGGAACCGGTCCCGGCGGACACGGAGGCCGAGCTGGCGGCCAACCTGCGGCCGGGTGTCGACGGCGTCCTCATCCGCCGGGGCGCGGCGAACGCCACCTTCCTCCCCGCCGTGTGGCACAAGCTCCCCGACCCCGTGACCTTCCTCCGCCACCTCGAGGCCAAGGCCGGCCTCCGCCCCGGGCAGTGGCCTCAGGGCATGAAGGCATGGCGCTACGAGACGGCGGAGTACCGCCGCCGGGCCGCAGAGATCCAGAGCCGCCCGGCCGCCTGACCACCACCGATGGTTGCCGTCGGGGCGCGGCGCCACCGCCGGCCTCCACCCGTTCGCGCCCGGCGACCGCTAGGCTGGTCCATGGCCTTCGACACTGTGCTGGTGGTCGACTTCGGCGCCCAGTACGCCCAGCTCATCGCCCGGCGGGTACGCGAGGCGCACGTCTACAGCGAGATCGTGCCCCGCACCATGCCGATCAAGGAGATGCTGGCTCGCCAGCCGGCCGGGATCATCCTCAGCGGCGGTCCGGCGTCGGTCCACGTGCCCGGCGCCCCCTCCATCGACCCCGCCCTGTACGACAGCGGCGTGCCCGTGCTCGGCATCTGCTACGGGGCCCAGCTCATCTCCCAACAGCTCGGCGGCGAGGTGGCCAGGACCGGGGTGGCCGAGTACGGCCGCACCGCCCTCGAGGTCACCAACAGCTCGAACCTGTTCGCCGGCCTTCCTTCCGAGCAGGACGTGTGGATGAGCCACGCCGACTCCATCGTCGGCGTCCCGGCCGGCTTCCGCGTGTCGGCCCGGACGGGCGCCGTCCCCGTGGCCGCCCTCGAGGATCCCGACCGGGCCATCTACGCGGTCCAGTTCCACCCCGAGGTGGCCCACACCCCGCGCGGCCAGGAGGTGCTGAAGCACTTCCTGTACGACGTCTGCGGCTGCCTGCCCCGGTGGACCATGACGTCGATCGTCGAGCAGGCGGTGGAGACGATCCGCACGCAGGTGGGGCACGAGAAGGTCATCTGCGGCCTGTCGGGCGGGGTCGACAGCGCCGTGGCCGCCGCCCTCGTCCACAAGGCCGTGGGCGAGCAGCTCACGTGCGTGTTCGTCGACACCGGCCTCATGCGGGCGGGCGAGGCCGAGCAGGTGGAGGACACCTTCCTGCGCCAGTTCAAGGTCGACCTGGTCCACGTCAAGGCGGCCGACCGGTTCCTCGAGGCCCTCGACGGCGTCGACGACCCCGAGCAGAAGCGCAAGGTGATCGGCAACACGTTCATCCGCGTCTTCGAGGAGGTGGCGGCCGACTTCGAGGACGCCCGCTTCCTCGTCCAGGGCACGCTCTACCCCGACATCATCGAGTCGGGCACCAAGGACGCGGCCCGCATCAAGTCCCACCACAACGTGGGCGGCCTGCCCGACGACATGCAGTTCGAGCTGGTCGAGCCCCTCCGCAACCTGTTCAAGGACGAGGTGCGGGCCGTGGGCGAGGAGCTGGGCCTGCCCGAGGAGATCGTGTGGCGCCAGCCGTTCCCCGGGCCCGGCCTTGCCGTGCGCATCGTGGGCACCGTCACCCCCGACCGCCTCGACATCCTGCGCCAGGCCGACGCCATCGTCATCGAGGAGATCAAGCGGGCGGGTGTCTACTCCGACCTGTGGCAGAGCTTCGCCGTCCTCCTCGCCATCCGCACCGTGGGCGTCATGGGCGACGAGCGCACCTACGCCTACCCGGTGGTCGTGAGGGCCGTGGTCAGCGATGACGCCATGACCGCCGACTGGGCTCGCCTGCCCTACGACGTCCTCCAGGCCATCTCCAGCCGCATCATCGCCGAGGTCCCCGGCGTCAACCGGGTGGCCCTCGACATCACCTCGAAGCCCCCGGGGACGATCGAGTGGGAGTAGGCGGCAACCGGTGGAGGATCTGGTCGCCCTGGTCGCCGTTTCCGCCACCAGTTCGGGCGAAGTAGCCGGCGTAGCCTGGGCGTCACATGCCCGATCTCCTTGACAACCTGAACCCGGTGCAGCGGGAGGCCGTCACCCACCCGGGCGGGCCGCTGCTCATCGTGGCCGGGGCCGGGTCGGGGAAGACCCGGGTGCTGACCTCCCGGGTGGCGTGGCTCATCAGGGACCAGGGCGTCTCCCCGTTCCAGATCCTGGCCATCACCTTCACCAACAAGGCGGCCGACGAGATGAAGGGCCGGGTGGCCGCCCTGGTGGGGCCGGTCGCCCGCAAGATGTGGGTGTCGACCTTCCACTCGGCCTGCGTGCGCGTCCTGCGCAGGGACGGCCACCACCTGGGCTACTCCTCGTCGTTCACCATCTACGACCAGGCCGACTCCGAGCGCCTCACCGGCTACGTCGTCCGGGACCACAACCTCGACCCCAAGCGGTTCCCGCCCCGGCAGGTCCACGCCACGATCAGCGCGGCCAAGAACGACCTGGTGGGCGTCGACGCCTACGGCGACCGGGCCCGGGGCCCGTTCGAGAAGCGCATCGCCCAGGTCTACCGGGACTACCAGCGCCGCCTGGTCGAGGCCAACGCCATGGACTTCGACGACCTGCTCGTCCGCACGGTCGAGCTGTTCCGGGCCCACCGCCACGTGCTGGAGTACTACCAGGAGCGCTTCGTCCACGTCCTGGTCGACGAGTTCCAGGACACGAACCGGGCCCAGAACGAGATCGTCGTCCAGCTGGCGGCCAAGCACCGCAACATCTGCGTGGTGGGCGACAGCGACCAGAGCGTCTACCGCTTCCGGGGCGCCGACATCCGCAACATCCTCGAGTTCGAGGAGAAGTTCCCCGACGCCACCGTGGTCGTCCTCGAGCAGAACTACCGGTCGACGTCGACCATCCTCGACGCCGCCAACGCGGTCATCGCCAACAACGCCATGCGCCGGCCCAAGGCGCTGTGGACCGAGCAGGTGGGCGGCGAGCTCATCCGCCGCTACTTCGCCGAGGACGAGCACGAGGAGGCCGGGTGGGTCGCCCGGGAGATGCAGCGCCTCCACGAGTCGGAGA
>DATAAD010000092.1:0-47790 GCA_036260295.1 Acidimicrobiales bacterium
TCCGACGCGTTCAACGCGATCGCCGAGCCGCATCGGCGGGAGATCCTGGTGCTGCTGCGGGGCGGCGAGCGGCCGGTGACCGAGCTGGCGCGGGACTTGTGGATGAGCCAGCCGCAGGCGTCGAAGCACCTGCGTGTGCTCCGGGAGGTCGGGCTGGTGCGGGTCCGCGGGGTGGGCAAGCAGCGGCTGTACGGCCTGGACGCCCGCGGGCTGCGGCCGGTCCACGAGTGGGTGGGTGGCTTCAAGAAATTCTGGGACGAGACCTTCGACCGGCTGGACGAGTACGTGCGCGACCTGAAGCAGGCAAGGCAGGAGGAACCACCGGATGACGACGACCAGTAGCGGCGGCGAGCCTGACCACGCGACCGCGGACCGCGAGATCGTGGTCTCCCGGCTCATCGGCGCCCCACAGGAGCTGGTGTTCGAGGCGTTCACGCAGGTCCGGCACCTGTCGCAGTGGTGGGGACCGGAGGGGTTCACGACCACGACGCGTTCCTTCGAGTTCCGCGCGGGCGGGGCCTGGGACTTCGTGATGCACGGGCCCGACGGGACCGACTACCAGGAGTGGATCACCTGGACCGAGATCGTCCCGCCGGAGCGGATCGCGCTGGTGCACGGCGAGTCCCGCGACGACCCCAACGCCTTCGAGTCGGTCCTGAGCTTCGAGCCGGCCGGCGAGGAGACCAGGATCGTGATGCGCCCGGTGTTCCCCACCAAGGAACTGCGCGACGAGGCGGTGGAGAAGTACCACGCGATCGAGGGCGGCGAACAGACCCTGCGCAACCTCGGGGCCTACGTCGCCGAACTCTCCTCGAACGAGACCACACTCCAGGGAGCGGAGGGCTGATGGCCGGGAAGGTGTTCTTCAGCGTGACGATGTTGCTCGACGGCTTCATGGCCCCGGAGGCCGTGCCCGTCGAGGACGTCTTCTCGCCCGAAGGGCAGAACGACCCGAGGGTCCAGCGCTGGATGACGAAATGGTCGGAACTGCAGGCGTGGCTGTTCCCGCAGCGGTGGATCCGGGAGAACCTCAAGCTCGGCGAGGGCGGCGAGGAAGGACTCGACAACGACATCGCACGGGCGACGTACGAGCGCACCGGCACGAGCGTCATGGGCAAGCGTATGTTCGACGCCGGCGAGCTGGCATGGCCGGAGGAGGCGCCGTTCCACACCCCGGTGTTCGTCGTGACCCACACCAAGTGTGACCCGTGGGAGCGGCCGGGCGGCACGACCTTCCACTTCGTCAACGACGGCATCGAGAGCGCGCTCGACCAGGCCCGCGAGGCCGCCGGCGACCGCGACGTCCGCATCGCCGGCGGCGCCGAGACGATCCAGGAGTACCTGGACCGCGGCCTGATCGACGAGTTCTCGATCACGCTCGCACCCGTGCTGTTCGGCACCGGCATCCGCCTATTCGACCGCGTGGACCCCGCCCGCCTCGCCCTCGACCAGACCCGGACGGACGCATCGTCCCGGGTGACCCACCTGAGCTACACCGTCGGGAAGCGGTAGCCGGCGCACCATACCCGCCTGTGCCCCATGGCAGTCGTCCACAACGCGGCGCGTGCGACCGCTTCGCGATGTCACTCACGATGTCCGCCGTTGTCGCCCGCTCTGTATGACATTCCAGTACGCCGGCTGCGCGGCATGTCTCGCCGGGGTTCATACGTACGCGAAGGACCATGCAGGCCATCCGAAAACGGCGCCATTCGTTCCCACGCGTTCGTCGGTCCGGTCGCGCTGCGTCGTCGGACTGCACGCGTCGCTCGGGCGGCTTGGACCGTGCCTCGCTGCTCGCCCTGTCGCCTGGGATTGGGAGGGCTTCGCAGAGGCGCAGGCGCACTACCCCAGCATCGGCCTCTCTCCGCCGGTGGACCCGTCGTGACGTCGACGAGGGTTCGTACGCACACACCGGGAAAGGATCGAGGAATGTCTCAACTGCTGCGAGTGCAGAACTTCTGCGTGTCGACCGGCTCTCGTCTTTCCCGCCGGCGCCGGCGACCGAAGGGGACCATCGCCGGGGGCTGGAGGTCCAGGCCGCCCTGGCCGCTCCCGGGCAGCACCGGGCACGCTCCCTCGTCGACGCACTCGTGGCGGCAATCGCGGAAGCCCGAGACCTGATCGTGCTGCACGACGACGCCGACTTCGAGCTCGTGGCCGGGATCACCGGTCAGGCCCAGGAATGGATCGTTCCTCGGGGGACGCCCGACTGAGGGGGGACCCCGGCCTGCGACCGTTGACTCTCCCGCCTCGAGTCCGCCGCTCCATGACGGGGGAAGTAGGTCACCCACCGCGGGGGTAGAGACACACGAGATGCTCATCACGGTGGTGGCCGACTACGGCCACGGCGATCTGGCCTTTGCCGAGGTGTGCCAGCGGCTGGCGCTCCATCTCCCGGAGGCCACGCTGCTGGCCACCCCCGTGCCCGCCTTCGACACGATCTCTGCCGGGTTCTGTGTGGCCCAGCTGGCGCTCACCCCCGGCCCGCCTGGCCGAGTCGTCTTCCACAACGTGGCGCCGCGTGCCGATACCCGTGATCCCCGCCCGGGCAACCAGGGCGAGCGCCTGGTGTGTGCCGAGCTGCCGAATGCAGTGTTGGTCATCGGCCCGAATGCCGGCCACACCTTCTCGTTCGTGCGGGACGAGGCCCTGGCCCTGCACGAGGTGGTGGTCGACGCCACAGGAAGCCAGTTCCGGTCCCGCGACTACTTCCCGGAGCTGCTCGCTCGAGTCGTCAGCGGGGACGACACCTGTCTCGGCGAAGAGCTCGACCCCGACGCCGTGGCTGCGCCGCCGCGGCGCTGTGTCGTGTACGTGGACGGCTACGGGAACCTCAAGACGTCGTGGTTCTCGGCGCCGGCGGCGAACGGCGAGCGGGTGGAGGTGACGATCGGCGGGCAGAGTGCGGGGGCCACGGTGAGCGACGGGACGTTCGCAGTACCCGGAGGAGAGCTGGCCTTCGCGCCCGGCAGCTCGGGGTGGACGACGCATTCGGGGGACGACCTCCGGTTCTTCGAGGTCTTCCTCCGGGGCGGGAGCGCGGCGGCCCGGTTCGGCCTCCCTCGGACGGGAGCCACGGTGGAGGTACGCGCTGACGACTGACGACCGAGCGCCTTCCTGACGGGAACTGGGTCCGGCGCGGCGTCGTTGTACCGGGTAGGGACGACGGTTCCGCCGACCGTCGTCCCCAGAGCGCACGCGAGTTCCCGCCGCTCGCAGTGCGTTCCGAGGACGGGCGCTCGTTCGGAGCCCCGTCCTCGTCGCGTTCGACGGCCCGGCGCCCCCGGCATCTTGCCTGTCGACACCCCTCATGTGACATGATGCCCGCCACTCGCTTGCCACCCTGGCCCGGTGGTTCAGGAGGTTCACGTGACCCGGAGGAATCCGCTTTCTGCCGCGCTCACGGCGGTCGCCATCGTCCTGGGGACGTTCGTCGTCTTCCTCACCCCGGCACGCGCCCTCACCAACTGCACCGTCTCCGCCGCGGACCAGGCCGTCGACGCCGAGGAGCAGCAGCTGCTGGCCCTCGTCAACCAGTACCGCCTGGCCAACGGACGGGCGCCGCTGACCATGGACCCAGACGTGACGAGGGCGGCGGCGTGGTTCGCCCGCGACATGGCGAGCAAGAACTACGTGGGCGCCGACCACGTCGACTCCTTCGGCCGCGACATCCCGACCCGGCTGGCCCAGTGCGACGTGGCCTTCACCGCGTGGGCCGAGAACATCGCCTGGGGCTACGACATGGCCGAGGAGGTGTTCACCGCCTGGCGCAACTCCCCGACGCACAACACGAACATGCTGCGGCCGGAGGTCACGCTGGCCGGCATCGGCCGCGCCTTCGACGCCGCGTCGGAGTTCGACTGGTACTGGGTCCTCGACCTGACCGCCCCGGCAGCGGGCGGCACCACCACCACGACGACCGCCCCGACGACGACCACCACCGTGGTCCCGACGACCACGACCACAGTCGCCTCCACGACCACCACGACGGTGGCCCCCACCACGACGACCACCACCGTGGCCCCGACGACCACGACCACAGTCGCCCCCACCACCACGACGACGCCGGTCCCCACGACGACGACCACCACGGTGGCCCCGACGACCACGACCGTCGCCCCGACGTCGACCACGAGCGTCACCACCCCGCCCTCCGGTGACCGGTGCGCCGCGCTCCTGGCCTACCGGAACCAGGTGAACGGCCAGATCACGGGCATCGAGCAGGCGTTGGCCCGAAGCCTCTCCGGCGCCGAGCTGCAGGCCCAGATCGCCCGACTGGAGCAGATCCGGGCCACGTCGAACGCCCAGGTCGACGCGGCGCGCGCCGGAGCGGGGTGCCCGCCGATCACCGGATAGCGGGCGGTCCGGGATGGGCCGGCTACGACGTCATCCCGTCGACAACCAGAGCGCCACGAGCCCGCGTAGGCGGTCGACTCCGGTCCCCTTGGCCGCGCTCACCCACACCACGTCGGGCGGGGACAGCCGGCAGCCGGCGGCCAGCTCGCGCGCCCGGCGGCTGCGCTGGGACGACTTCACCTTGTCGTGCTTCGTGGCCACGACGGCATGAGGCAGACCGTTGGCCCGCAGCCACTCGAGCAGCTGCACGTCGAGCTTGGTCGGGCCGATCTCCCCGTCCACCAGCGCGGCCACCATCGAGAGCTCGGCCCGCTCCAGGAGGTAGCGGTCGATCATCCCCTGCCACGCGCTGCGGGCCGCCTTCGACGTCTCGGCGTAGCCGTAGCCGGGGCAGTCGACGAGGGTGCCGCCGTCGACCTCGAAGCAGTTGAGCAGGCGGGTCCGCCCGGGGGTCTTCGACACCCGGGCCAGATCCTGCCGGCCACCGAGGGCGTTGACCAAGGACGACTTGCCCACGTTGGACCGCCCCACGAAGGCCACTTCGGCCCGCGTGTCGGGGAGATCCTTGGCGTCGTCGACCGACCGGACGAACCGCAGGGGCAGCGGAGGGCTCATCTCCCCCCATCGTCCCCTACGGGGCGAGGGTGGTCACACTTCTACGCCGCCCCTCCGCCACCACCGCCGAGCGAGCCCAGCAGGGCCAGGAGCTGGGCGAGCAGGGAGCCGAAGTCGAAGTCGAAGCCACCGAAGAAGCTCTCGAGGAACTCGAAGAAGTCGCCGAAACCGCCCACCGTCCGCCTCCTTGTCGTAGGGACAGCGGATCCTTAGCCGAAAGGGGATGGTGGCAAACCCGGCAGGCGCGAGCTCTCAGTAGCTGAACGTGGTGGCGCCCTCGTCGCCGATCCAGCGGACGGTGCCGGCCAGCTCGGCGTTGGGCAGAAGCCCGCCCTTGTCCAGCTTCTTGGCGTCGAAGCAGATCGGGCAGTTCCTGGTCCGTCCCGGCCCCTACTCCGCGACAACCGTCGAGCTGATCGCCGGCAGGCTGGGGGAGCAACTCGAGCCCGCCTCGTAGCTCCCTGCACAGGTCGTCTACCTTCGGGCAATGGGAAGGGGGATGCCGGCCGCGCTGGGGTGGGGGTCGACTCCGGGAACCTCGCACGTGCCGCCCACGCCGGGAACGTCACCGTCGCCTCGATCGACCCTGGGTGACCGTGTCCAGTCCTGACCCGTTGGAGACGGCGAAGGCCCTTCGGGACGGGATCACCCGGCTGGCCCAGAAGCTGTACGAGATCGACGCCTCGCCCGAGCTGGCGCTGGTGCGCGAGCGCGACCAGCTGGTGGGACGGTCGAAGACCGCGGCCGAGGAGGCGGGCACGCTGGTCGACGGGCTGTGGACGCGGTACCCGCAGCTCACGGAGGCCGGCGAGCGGCTGGACGCCGCCCTCGGGCGGGGCAACCGGAACGAGGTGGCCTCGCTGCTCCAGACCACCGGGGCCTCGGCGCTGCTGCGCAGCCTGGAGGCCGATGCCGAGCGGGCGTCGGCACTGGTCCAGCAGCTGGGGACGGCGTGGCGCAACGCCGTCCCCCGCCTGGACGCTTTGCGGGCCCGGCTCGGCACCGCGGCGGCCACCGCCGACACCCTCGGTATGCCGGGCGACCCCGAGCTGGCCGCGGCCCGTACCGTCGTCGACGACGTGACGGCCCGGGCCGCCGCCGACCCTCTCGGCGCCGAGATCGACGATGCGGAGCGGCTGGTGCAACGGGTCGAGGACCGCCTGTCCGAGCTGGCCCGCACCAAGGCCAGCATCGGCTCCGACCTCGACGCCTCGGACGCACGGCTCGAGCAGATCGCCCAGCTCATCGCCGCCGGCCACGGCGCCCGGGAAGTGGCGGAAGACAGGATCGTCGACCCTCGAGGCCTGGTCCCTCCGCTCGAGCCGGCCGAGCTCGACACCGGCGACAAGGCCCTGCGCCCCTGGCTGGCGCGCATCCGGGCCCAGGCTCGCGCCGGCGCCTGGCCGGCCGCAGCCGGAGCGCTGGAGCAGTGGCGGGAGGAGGCCGACGCCCTGCACGCCCGGGCCGACGCCGTCGCCCGCGCCAACCGGGCCCCGCTCGAGCGGCGGAACGACCTTCGCGGCCTGCTCGACGCCTTCCGGGCCAAGGCCGCCGCCCTGGGCCTGGCCGAGGATCCGGTCCTGACGGAGCGGTACCGGTCAGCCAGGGAGGCGCTGTACGCGTACCGTTGCGACGTGAGACGAGCGGAGACCCTGGTCCGGGAGTACGGACGGGCGATCGACACCCCATGACCATGCAGCGCTGCGCCGAGCCGGGCTGCACCGGGCGCATCCTGGCCGACGGCTACTGCGACACCTGCGGCACCAAGGCGCCCGATCCCACCGCGGTCCCGGCCAAGAACGCGCCCGGCAAGGGGTTGGCCAACCCGGCGGTCACGGCCACCCCCGCGGCACTGGTCGGCGCGCCGGCGGCCACCCTCGAGACCGGCTCCACCCGCTCGGGCGGGTCGCGGCGGACGGTCAGCGGCCGCACCCGCACGACCACCCGCCGGTCGGCCATCGGCGCCGGCATCGTGGAGGTCCCGCCCGCCCCGGCCATCGACCCGGCGACGATCGTCATGGCCAACCCCGAGGTGGCCGAGGAGAAGCGGTTCTGCTCGAACTGCGGCGCCCCGGTCGGGCGCAGCAAGGGTCGCCAGCCCGGCCGGCTCAAGGGCTTCTGCCCCCGGTGCCGCAACGCCTTCGACTTCGTGCCCAAGCTCGAGCCGGGCGACCTGGTGGGAAGGCAGTACGAGATCGTGGGCGCCCTGGCCCACGGCGGCCTGGGCTGGATCTACCTGGCCCGGGACAAGGCGGTGAACGACCGCTGGTCGGTGCTCAAGGGCCTCCTCGACGCCGGCGACGAGGCGGCCATGGCCGTGGCCGTCGCCGAGCGGCGCTACCTGGCCGAGATCGACCACCCGAACATCGTCGAGATCTTCAACTTCGTGACCCACGCCGGCGCCGGCTACATCGTCATGGAGTACGTGGGCGGCCCGTCGCTCAAGCAGATCCTCAAGCAGCGGCGGGAGGCCAACAACGGCCAGCCCGACCCCCTGCCCGTCGACCAGGCCATCGCCTACGTGCTGGCCATCCTGCCCGCCTTCGCCTACCTCCACCGCCGGGGCCTGGTCTACTGCGACTTCAAGCCCGACAACCTCATCCAGGTGGGCGACCAGGTGAAGCTCATCGACCTGGGCGGCGTGCGCCGGCTGGACGACCCCTCGGGCGACGTCTACGGCACGGTCGGCTTCCAGGCCCCCGAGATCGCCGACCTCGGCCCCTCGGTCGCCTCCGACGTCTACACCATCGGCCGTACCCTGGCCGTCCTCACCATGGACTTCAAGGGCTACCAGTCCACCTACCAGCACACGCTGCCCGACCCGGCCGAGCACCCGGCCCTCGCCGACCACCCGTCCTTCCACCGGCTGCTCCTGAAGTCGACCGCGAAGCACCCCGACGACCGCTTCCAGTCGGTGCCCGAGCTGTCCGACCAGCTGGTCGGCGTGCTCCGGGAGGTGGTGGCCGTCACTACCGGCACGCCCCAGCCCGGGCCCAGCGCGGTGTTCGCCGGCGCCCCCGAGGACGACGGCCTGCCCGTCCTCACCGTCGACCCGGCCGACCCCGCCGCCGGCTTCGTGGCCAACCTGGCCAACGACGACCCCGCCGACGTCCTCCGCAGCATCACCGACGCCCTCGCCCTTCGCCAGGTCACCGACACCGTGGAGCTGCGGCTGCGCCGGGTCCGGGCCCACGTCGACCTCGGCCGCCACGACGAGGCCGCGTCCGAGCTGGCGCGGATCGAGGCCGACGACCCGTGGGAGTGGCGGGCGTCGTGGCTGCGGGGGGTCATGGCCCTCGCCGCCGACGACGCGGCCGGCGCGGTCAAGGCCTTCGACCGCTGCCTGTTCGAGGTCCCGGGGGAGCTGGCGCCCAAGCTGGCCGCGGCCATCGCCGCCGAGCGGGCGGGCGACGTCGAGCGGGCCGCCGCCCTCTACGACGTGGTGTCGACCGTCGACCCGTCCTACGTGGGGGCGGCCACCGGGCTGGCCAGGTGCCGGCTCAAGGCGGGTGACGTGCCCGGGGCCCTGGCCGCCTTCTCCCGCGTGCCGTCCACCCACCGGGCCCACGGTGAGGCCCAGCTGGAGGCGGTGCGGGCCCTGGTCGGCGCCGACCGGTTCGCCGAGGCCGGGCAGGTGCTGGAGCGGCTGCAGGCCGCAGGCCGGGAGGCGGCCCAGCTCGACGTCGAGCTGTTCGAGGCCGCCCTCAGGGGACTGACGTCGGGCGCGGTGAAGCCCCAGCCGTCGGTCGTGGTTCGGGGCCAGCGCCTCGACGAGGAGGGGGTCCGCCAGGGCTTGGAGCGGGCCTACCGCACCCTGGCCAAGCTGAGCCCCGACGACCCCGAGCGGTGGAAGCTCGTCGACCGAGCCAACCAGGTCCGGCCCCTGTCGCTCGTGTGACTGTGGCTCCCCTCACTGGCACCACCGAGACAGCAGCGGCCTGCCCGATCTGCGGCGAGCCCATCACCGCCGGCGACCGCTTCTGCGAGGCATGCGGCAACGAGCTGCCCTTTACCGAGCCCGCACCCGAGCCCGTGGCCGCGCCGGCGCCGGCCTCCACGGCGCCCACCACCGCGGTGTGCCCGTCGTGCGGCGTCGAGGGCGAGCCGGTCGACGGCTACTGCGGCAACTGCGGCATGCGCCTCCCCGCGCCCCGCGATCACCTCGAGCTCGAAGAGGACGGGGTGGCGGGCGTCACCGACAAGGGCAGGCGCCATTCCCGCAACGAGGACGCCATGGCCTTCTACGTGGGCGAGGGCGTGGTCGCCGCCGTGGTGTGCGACGGGGTGTCGACCAGCGTCAACCCCGACGTGGCGTCCCAGGCCGCGGCCGACGCCGCCTGCACCGTCCTCACCACCCAGCTCGACGTCGAGGCCGCCTACGACGCCGCCCGCAAGGCCGTCCTGGCCACCGAGTTCGAGCCCCACGCCGACCTGGGCCCGCCGTCGTGCACGTTCCTCGCCGCCCTCGTGACCTACAAGGGCGTGACGCTGGCGTCGCTCGGCGACTGCCGGGCCTACTGGGTGGCCGGCGACACCGCCACGCAGCTGACGGTCGACGACTCCTGGGCGGAGTACGCCATCGCCTCCGGGGCCCTCGAGCCGGCCGAGGCCTACGCCCACGCCAACGCCCACGTGATCACCCGGTGGCTGGCCCAGGACGCCGACCCGACGTGGCGGCCCCGCGTCGTCCCGTTCGAGGCCCCCGGCCCGGGCCGACTGCTGCTCGTCTCCGACGGCCTCTGGAACTACACGCTCGAGCCCGAGCACCTGGTGGCGGCGATGGGGGAGCAGCCCGTCGAGCGCCTGGAGCTGGCCCGCCGCCTCGTCACCTACGCCAACGACGCCGGCGGCTCCGACAACATCACCGTCGTGGTGGTGGACCTCCCCCTGAACGACCTCCACCTGAAAGGCTCTCCCGAGTCATGAACTTCTCGGCCGCCACCTACCAGAACGAGTTCCTCCCCGCCGACGCCACCGAGGTCCACGCCGTGGTCACCGTGACCGCGTCCGGCGGCGAGGGCGGCGCCGTGCCGGCCACCTCGCCGGAGAAGGCCGTCGTCCTCATCGTCGACACCAGCGGCTCCATGGGGCAGCCGTCGACCAAGATCAGGGCCGCCCGCCACGCCCTCGCCGCGTCCATCGAGGAGCTGCCCGACGGCACCTGGTTCGCGGTGATCGCCGGGAGCCACCAGGCCTTCTGCATCTACCCGCCGACGTTCGCCACCGGCCGGCCCCCGGAGCTGGCCCGGGCCGACGCCAGGACCCGGGCCGAGGCGGTGGAGATCGCCCGCCAGCTCCGTCCCGAGGGCGGCACCGCCATCTCCACGTGGCTCGACATGGCCCGCGACGTCTTCGCCGGCCACCCCGACGCCATCAAGCTGGCCTACCTGCTCACCGACGGCCGCAACGAGAGCGAGCCGAGCGAGAACCTCCACGCCGCCCTCACCCGGTGCACCGGCGTCTTCCAGTGCGACGCCCGGGGCGTCGGGTCGGACTGGGAGGTAGCCGAGCTGCGCCTGATCACCTCCACCCTGCTCGGAGAGGTCGACATCATCGCCGAGCCCGAGGAGATGGACGACGACTTCCGCGCCTTCCTCGAACGGGCCCTGGGCAAGGCGGTGGCCGACGTGCGGCTGCGGGTCTGGACGCCCCAGGGGTCGACCATCAAGTTCCTCCGCCAGGTCGCCCCCACCATCGACGACCTCACCGGCAAGGCCACACCCGTCAACCCGCTGACCGGCGACTTCCCCACCGGCGCGTGGGGCGGCGACGAGAGCCGTGACTACCACCTGTGCGTGAACGTCCCGCCCGGGAAGGTGGGCGACGAGAAGCTGGCCGCCCGGGTCAGCCTGGTCGTCGACGGCCAGCCGGTGTCCCAGGCCCTGGTCAAGGCGGTCTGGACCGACGACCACGCCCTCTCGGCCCGCATCAGCCCCCAGGTCGCCCACTACACCGGCCAGGCCGAGCTGGCCTCGGCCATCCACGACGGGCTGGAGGCCCGCAAGGCGGGCGACGACGACACGGCCACGGTCAAGCTGGGCCGGGCCGTGCAGCTGGCCCACCAGTCCGGGAACGAGGGGACGGTCAAGCTCCTGCAGAAGGTGGTCGAGGTCGACGACCCGGCCACCGGTACCGTCCGCCTGAAGCGGGGCGTGGCCGCCGTCGACGAGATGGCCCTCGACACCCGCTCGACCCGTACCGTGCGGGTCACGGCCAAGCCCGCCACCCCCCCGACCGGAGCCTGACATGCCCGTCACCTGCCCGAACGGCCACCAGTCCGAGAGCACCGACTACTGCGACACCTGCGGCGCGGTGATCGAAGGGTCGGCGCCGGCCGCGGCAGGCGACCCGGCCACGGCCCAGGTGCCGGTGGTCGCCCCCGCGGCCGCCTGCCCCAACTGCGGCGCCCCCCGGGAGGCCGACGAGGCGTTCTGCGAGGTGTGCGGCCTCGACTTCGCCACCGGGCAGCTGCCGGTCGCCCCGCCCACCGACCCGGCGCCCGCTCCACCCGCCGCGGCAGAGACGGCCGAGTGGGTGGCGGTGGTGTCCGCCGACCACAAGTACTTCGAGTCGAACCAGGCCGAGAGCCCGGACGAGTCGGTGACGTTCCCCACCGACGCCGCCGTGCGCGAGGTGCCGCTCGTCTCGTCGGAGGTCCTGATCGGCCGGCGCAGCGACTCCAAGGGCATCTTCCCGGAGATCGACCTGAGCGAGCCCCCGGCCGACCCCGGTGTGTCCAGGCGCCACGCCGTCCTCCAGCGCCAGCCCGACGGCGAGTGGGTGGTCGTCGACCAGGGCTCGACCAACGGCACGGTCGTGCGCAGCGCGGTCACCCCCGTCAAGCCCGGCGACGCCGTCCGCCTCCACGACGGTGATCACCTCCACGTCGGGGCGTGGACCCGCATCACCCTCCGCAAGGTGGGCGCCCCCACGTGAACCCTCTGACGCGGCGCATCCGCGCCGCGGCTGCGACCACGCCCGGCCGCTACCGCCTCTGGTCGGCGGTGACCGCCGCGCTGCTCCTCGCCACTGCGGTGGCCGGCTGGGCCGCGGCCACGGCCCTGCGCTCGGGCACCCACCGCATCCGCAACAACGCCGGTCCCGTGCTGGTCGCCACCCAGCAGCTGGTGTCGAGCCTGGCCGAGGCCGACGCCGCGGCCACCGCGGCCTTCCTGTCCGGCCGGCAGGAGGACCCCGAGTCACGCCGGTTGTACGAGCAGGCGCTGGCCCGGGCCAACGCCCAGATCCAGGACGTGTCCGCGCTGATCGGCGACGACCCCGACACCCACGCCCGGCTCAAGGACCTGTCGGTGGCCGTGACCCGCTACGCCGGCCTGGTCGAGGCGGCCCGGGCCACCAATCAGGCCGCCGTCCAGGGGGCCGAGCGGTACCTCGTCGACGCCCTCAACCTGCTGGCCACCACCGTGGCCGACGACGCCTCCCGCCTCACCGACGCCACCCAGCGCCGCTTCGAGCGCGACGAGGACCGGCGCGACACCGGTGTCCTCCCCGCCGTGGTCGTGGCCGTGGTGGCCCTGGCCGTACTCGTCGCCGCCCAGCTGTGGGTGTACCGCCAGAGCCGCCGCCTCCTGAACCTGCCCATGGCCCTGGCCACGCTGCTGCTGGTCGGCGGGATCGGCTGGGTGGTGGCCGCCACCTTCCTGTCCGGCGACGACATAGAGCGGGCCCGGTCCGACGGCTACGACTCGATCTCCCTCACGTCGCGCATCCAGACCAGCGCCTACCGGTCGAAGGCCGACGAGACGGTGGCGCTCATCACCGGCGACCAGGCCCGGCGGGCCCGCGCCGCCTCCACCGCGCAGACCCTCTTGGCCGACCGGGTCACGCCTGCGGTCGTCCAGGCCGTTCGCGAGGGGAGGGACGCCGGCCTCGGGGGCCTGCTGACCAACGCCGCCGACGTGGCCGACTCCGACCGTGAACGGGCGGCGGTGGCCGAGATGCTCGTGCGCTGGCAGCGCTACCAGGACACGTCGGCCCAGCTCCGGACCACGGCCGACGCAGCCCAGGCCCGCAGCATCGCCGTCGGCCCGGGGAGCGCCACGTTCAACGGGTTCAACTTCTCGGTGGAGTCGGTCCTGAGCGACAACCGCGACCAGTTCCTCGAGGGCCTGGCGTCGGCCACCGACCGGCTCCGTAGCCTCAACCTCGTGGCCCTGTTCCTGCCCCTCCTCGCCGTCCTCGTCGCCCTGGGCGGCTTCCAGCTGCGGCTCAACGAGTACCGGTGATGCCGGCTCCCCGCCTGCAGGGCCGCTCGGGCCTCAGCCGCCGGAGGTTCCTCGCCCTGAGCGCCGCGGCCATCGCCGCCGGCGCCTGCACCAGCGGGCGCGAGCTCCCCGACTTCAGCGGCCAGCTGCGGGTCCTCAACTGGTCGGACTACATCGACCCAGACACGGTCAGCCGCTTCGAGCAGGCGACGGGGACCCCGGTCGACTACGTCGAGGAGTACAACGGCAACGAGGAGGCGTTCGAGACCCTCTTCGAGCCCACGTTGGGACGGGGGCGCCCCACCGGCTACGACGTGATCGTCCCCACCTACTGGGCCGTCGCCCGCATGCTCGAGCGCGGGTGGGTCCAGCAGATCCCGCTCGAGCGGGTGCCGAACCACGTGAACATCGAGCCCGCCTACCTGGGCATGCCGTGGGACCGGGGGGCGCGGTTCCACATGCCGTGGCAGGTCGGGATCACCGGCATCGCCTACAACCCCGCCCTCACCGGGGGCCGTCAGATCCGCACCGTGGCCGAGCTCTTCGAGCCCTTCCTGCGGGGGCGGGTGGGCATGGTGAGCGAGATGCGGGAGACGGTCGGGCTGGTCATGCTGACCCAGGGGGCGGACCCGTCGCGGGCGACCAGGGCGTCGGCCGAGCGGGCCCTGGAGCGGCTGGCCGCGGCCAGGGCCGACGGGCAGATCCGCAGGTTCACCGCCGACGAGTTCGTCGACGCCCTGAGGTCGAACGAGTTCGCCGCCTGCCTGGCCTGGTCGGGCGACATCATCCAGCTCCAGCGGGAGCGCCCCGACATCCGCTTCGTGATCCCCGCCGAGGGCGCCATCCGCTGGTTCGACAGCATGGTGATCCCGGCCCGCTCGGGTGGCGGCGACGCCGCTGGGGACTGGATGAACTTCGTCTACGACCCGGCCAACGCGGCCCGCATCACCGCCGCCGTGCAGTACATCAGCCCCGTGCTCGGCGTGCGGGAGGAGCTCCAGCGGGCGGGCGGCGAGTCGGCCCGGCTGGCCGAGAACCCCATCCTGTTCCCCGACGACGAGACCCGCCGCCGCCTGTACTTCTGGGCCGGCCTCGACAGCGCCACCGAGGACGAGCTCCAGGAGCGCTTCACCTCCATAACGGGCTGATCGGGATAACGGGCTGATGCACAGCTACCACCCCGGGCTCGACGACTTCGTCAAGGAGGTCGTGGCCTTCGCCCTCCGCCGCATGTCGGCCGACGCCACCGGCTTGGCCCTGGGCCACCCGCGGTCGCCGGCCGAGCTGGATGTCGCCGCGGGGGTGACGGTGACGGAGGACGGCATCGGGGCCAGCGAGGCCCTGCGCCTGTTCCGCGAGGTGCTGGAGCCCGCCTGCCTGTCGTCGGACCACCACCGGTACCTGGCCTTCGTGCCCGCCGCCCCCAGCGAGGTGTCGATCCTGGCCGACTTCGTGGTCAGCGCCTGCTCCATCTACGCCGGCTCGTGGCTGGAGGGCGGGGGGGCGGTGTGGGCCGAGAACCAGGCCCTGCGCTGGCTGGCCGAGCTGGCCGGGCTGCCGGAGGGGGCGGGCGGGGTGTTCGTGTCGGGCGGGACCAACGGCAACCTGTCCGCCCTCGTGACCGCTCGCGCGTCCGCCCGACCCGCCGACGGGCGCTGGGCCCTGGTCGTGGGCGAGTCGGCCCACAGCTCGATCGCGGCCGTGGCTCGCGTCATGGACGTCGAGCTGGTGACGGTGCCCGGCGACCGCCTCACCGGCGAGGCGCTCGCACCCGTCCTGGCCGGCGTGGGCGACCGGGCCTTCGCCGTGGTCGCCACCGCGGGCTCCACCAACCTGGGGCTCGTCGACGACCTCGGCTCGGTGGCCGCCGTCTGCCGGGCCCACGGCGTCTGGCTCCACGTGGACGGGGCCTACGGGGGAGCGGCCCTCGCCGCCCCGTCGGCCCGTTACCGCTTCGCCGGCATCGAGCACGCCGACTCCTTCATCGTCGACCCCCACAAGTGGCTGTTCGCCCCCTTCGACGCCTGCGCCCTCCTGTACCGCGACCCGGCCCTGGCCAAGGCCTGCCACACCCAGCACGCCGACTACCTCGAGGTGCTGTACGGGGCGGAGTGGAACCCGTCCGACTACGCCGTCCACCTCAGCCGCCGGGCGCGCGGGCTGCCGCTGTGGTTCTCCCTCGCCGCCTACGGCGCCCGGGCCTACGCCGACGCGGTGGAGACGTGCCTGCGGACCGCCCGGGAGGCGGCCGACCTGGTCAGGGCCGCGCCGCACGTCGAGCTCGTCATGGAGCCGGAGCTGTCGGTCGTGGTGCTCCGTCGCACCGGTTGGAGCGCCCAGGACTACCGGGACTGGTCGCTGGACCTGCTGGCCCGGGGAGACGGCTTCGTCGTCCCGTCCGCCCACCGGGGCGAGCCGGTCCTCCGGCTCTGCATCGTCAACTCCCGCTCCACCGCCGCCGACGTGGCCGCCATCCTCGACTCGATGCGCTGACCGGACGTACGCTTTTCGCGTGGCGGTCGACATGTTCCTCAAGCTCGACGGCATCGAAGGCGAGAGCAAGGACGCCAAGCACAAGGGCGAGCTCGACATCGAGAGCTTCAGCTTCGGTGCGTCGAACCCGGGGTCGACCTCGGGTGGGACGGGCGGGGGCGCCGGCCAGGTGTCGATGAACGACTTCAGCTTCACCACCCAGGTCAGCAAGGCGTCGCCCAAGCTGTTCCTGGCCTGCGCCTCGGGCCAACACCTGAAGACGGCCGTGCTCTCCGTCCGCAAGGCGGGCGGCCAGCAGCAGGACTTCCTGAAGGTCACCCTGAGCGACGTCACCGTGTCCGGCTATCACGAAGCCGCGTCCGAGGCGAGCGACGTCCTCGCCGACCACGTGACCATGGGCTTTGCCAAGATCCAGGTCTCCTACAGCGGGCCGCGCCCGGACGGGGCCCTCGACACGCCGGTCACGGTGGGCTGGGACCTCAAGAAGAACGCCAAGTTCTAAGCCGGCTCGAGGAAGCCGAACTGCACCAGCCGGCGGACCGTCGCCGGCCATGAGGCGCTGAGCTCGTCGGCGTCGGGGCCGAGCGTTTGGGCCAGGTCGGCGAGCAGGTCGGCCATGGGGCGGGTGCCGTCGCAGAGGACCAGGAGGGAGGCGCCGGCCAGGTCCACGTTCCCCGACCAGTGCAGGCCCTCGACCCGGTGGAGCCGGGTGGTCAGCAGCTCCCACCCCTCGGTTCCCTGTTGCAAGTGCTGGTCGAGGCGGACGTCCGCCGCCAGCCGGAACGCGGTGGCGAGCAGCGCCTCGTCGCCGGCGTGGGTGAGCAGGAAGTCCTCGGCCTCGAACCGCCGGGCGATCTCCTCGCCCGCCGGGAAGGTCATGCTGTCGGGGGTGTCCTCGGCGCGGAACCACGGCGACGCCGAGCGGTGGGAGCGGCGCATGGTGACCAGCCCGCTGTGGATGGCGTCGATCCCGAGGCGGCCGTAATAGTCCATCCAGGCCGCGAACGAGTGGTCGAACCGGCCGTCCCCCTCCTCGTTCTCGATCCAAACCGCGGCGTACTCGTCGGGGGCGGACGACCCCTGGCGCAGCACGAGGGCGTCGCATCCCGTGCCGTCGAACCAGGCGGCCAAGCGTTGGCGCCAGTCCTCTCCGGCGACCGTCGTCCAGTTGGCCAGGAACTGGCAGTACCCGCCCTCGGCGAGGAAACCGGGCCCTTCCCGGGCGATCGTCCGGCACAGCTCGTCGCCGGACATGCCGCTGTGCAGGAAGTAGAAGATGTTGTCCGGGGAGACGATGAACGGCGGGTTGGAGACGACGAGCTCGAACCGGTCTCCCTGGACCGGCTGGAACAGGTCGCCCTCCCGGCAGTCGACGTTGCTCAGCCCGTTGAGGCCGGCGTTGAACGTGGCCATCTCCACGGCGCGGGGGTTCCGGTCGGTGGCGACCACCCGGTCGCTGTGGGCGGCGGCCAGGAAGGCCTGGAACCCCGAACCGGTCCCCAGGTCGAGCGTGGCTCGGCTGGGCCGGCGGACGGTGAGGCCGGCCAGGGTGAGCGAGCTGGGGCTGATGCCCATGACGTGGTCGGGCGGGAGCGCGGCCCCGCCCCGCCGGTGGAAGTCGAAGGCCACGACCAGCCCCTGGTAGCACCGCAGCTGCACCGTGCCCTCGACCTCCCCGCCGGCCACCGTCACCAGCCCCCGCTCGGCCCACCACTCCGGCCCCATCGGGGCCAGGGCCGCGCCCGCCGGCTCGAGCGGCACGCGGACGCCGAGGATGAACAGCCGGATGAGGGTCTCGAGCGGGGTGCCCCCGCTGGTACGGCGGAGCAGCACGGGCAGCTTCTTGTCGGCCAGCGACGCCATGGTGCCGCCGAGCGTCTCGCTCACCCCCTTGTCGTCGTACCCGGCCGCGGCCAGGGTGTCCCACACGCGCCGGTAGTCGTCAGCGTCGTCGAACCGGAACAGGCTCACCGACCCGGACACTAACGGCGCTCTACTCCAGGGTGATCCCCCACGTCATGGAGTGGCTCTCGCCCGGTTCGAGGACGACGAGGTCGTCGCCGGTGTTGAGGGCGTTCGGGCCGCACGTCATGGGCTCGAGGGCAACGGTGCGCCGGCGCCAGCGCTCGGGGAGGACGTCGCCGGTGAAGAGCTGCCACCAGCGGACGCTCGAGTCGCCCCACACGACGGTCGTCCGCCCGTCCGGGCACGTCAACGTGGCCTCCACCCGCCCGTCGGGCCCGCGCTCGAGCTCGGTGAAGGCGTTGTCCACCCGCCGCCCCCCGACGGGCGCCCGGCCGTCGAACACGTACGGCGACCCGGCGGTGGCCCGACGTTCGAGAGGGGCGAGGCGACCATCGGTCACCAGCCAGGTCGCGGCGGGGATGTGCAACGTGGCGCCGTCGACGGTACCGCCGGGAACGGCCAGGTACGGGTGGGTGGCCGCGCCGTAGGGGCACCGGGTTCGGCCGATGTTCCTGGCCGTCAGCCGTGACGCCAGCCCGTCGGTACCGAGCTCGTAGGAAACGTGGAAGTGGAGCGGGAACGGCCATCCGGGATGGGCGAGGAGCGTGGTCTCGAGGTCGACCCGATGGGCCTCGGCTTCCGTGGACGCCCAGGGCAGCGTGCGGACCAGACCGTGGAGGGCATGTCCCCGCTCCGGTTCGGTGATCCAGAGCTGGTGCTCGGTCGACTCCCACGTCCAGCGACCGTCGACGACGCGGTTGGGCCACGGGGCGAGGACCTCTCCTTGAGAGCCGACGACCGGCGTCTCGGGCCCCTCGAAGGGTTCGACGACACGCCGGCCTCCCACGTCGTAGACCCGGAGGGTGGCACCCGATTCGGTGACGAGAGCCCGTTGCTCGCCATGGCGGATCTCGAAGAGCCGGCCCACCGGGGACACCGCTTCCCGGGGCGCCGTCGTCACGGGCCGGAACGGTACACCGGTTGACGTACCCGACCGAGGATTCTAAAATTCAACAACGCTGACGATAGTAAGGACACCGCGATGAGGTCGCAGGAACATCGGGCGATCGGGGACGAGGCGACGGCGGCGGCCCTGGTCAACGTGGGCGGGGAAGCGGCCGACGAGGGGTTCCTTCTCACCTTCGGCGACGTGGTCGCCCTGAGCGGCGACTACTTCCGGCCGGACGGGTCCCGAGGCGCCCGCCCGCCCGACGCCCTGTTCAGTCTGACCCCCGTCGCCGGGCGAGGGGGCACCCGGGTGCAGACCCGCGACGAGGTCGTGTGCGCCCTCAAGGTCATGGCCGTGGACGAGGACTTCGTCGACACCCGGTTCCAGCCGGGCGGGGCGTTCTCCCGCTACTCGTTCAGCCCTCGCGCCGACCGCACCGACGTGGAGCGGCGCGTCCGGGACCGGTACCTGTGCCTGGCCGCGACCAACGACGACCACTTCGTGTCGCCCGGACGCTCCGACGTGCCGACCGGGAGCGGCGCCGGAGCCGCCCCCGCGGCCTACCGGGCCCTCCACCAGCGCGCCCTCGACGAGGCCTGGCGCCTCGGCCGCTACGGCGGCGACCTGTCCCGGGCCATGGCCAGGGAGGCTGCGGCCCAGCACTACCTCACCGACGCCTTCGCCGCCGGCCACCTCCGCACCCCCGTGGCCGACATCCGCCGCTACTGGCGCCGGCGCTACCCGCAGTTCTGGGAACGGCTCCAGCACCGGGTGGCGGCCGACACCGCCGCCGCCCTACGCGAGGTGAGCGCCCTCCTCCGCCTGGTGCCCCGGCGCGTGCTCCACGAGCGCACCGACTCGGAGCTGCGGGGCCGGACCAGCCAGTACCCCGAGCTCTCCCTCGGCGACCTCGTCGCCCGGGCCTTCCACGACTGGGACAACGACCACGGGCTGCGGGTGGACGGAGGCGTGGTCTTCGGGGACGGGCACGTCGACGAGGGCGTGACCAGGGATCTGGCCCTCGACGCGTCACGGGCCGGGGTGGACGACGTCGACATCGCCTTCCGGCTCGGCCGGGCCGGGCGGAGCGCGCCCGGGCCCTCGCTGTACGAGGAGGTGCGGCGGGCGACGGGATCGCCCGGCCGGGCCTTTGGGGCCGAGACGAGGATCCCCCGCCTCTCCGAGGTCAACCCCCCCCAGAACTGGATGGCCGCCGACGTGGAGACCCTCTGGGAGTCCCCGATGGTGGGCACCTCGGGGCCGACGGTGGGCGACGCCGTCGTGGAGATGTTGCGGCCGGACGGAGAGTTCGTCCGCCAGCTCGAGGGCCTGGGCGAGGGCCTGGCCGGCACCCACGGGATCCTGGCCGCCCCCGTCCTCGGCCGCTGGCTGGCCGGGCGCTGCTGCCACGCCTACCACCGGGGCTTCGTCGAGCCGCTGGCCCGCGACCCCCGTCCCGTGGTCCTCGCCCTGACCGAGGGCGAGGGCGTCCACCGCCAGCCGGCGATGGCCGCGCTCAGCCTTTCACCGCTCCCATGGTGAAGCCGGCGATGAAGCGCTTGAGGAAGACGTTGAACACCAGGGCGATGGGGATGGCGACCAGGAGGGTGGCGGCCTGGAGGGACTGCCAGAAAAACACGTCGCCCCTGACCAGCTCGGTGGGGACGCCCACGCTGATCGTCTTCTGGCTCGTCTGGGAGACGAAGGCCAGGGCGTAGATGAACTCGCTGGCCGACAGGGTCGCCGAGAACACGACCACCGCGACCATGCCTGGGAACGAGAGGGGGAGGACGGTGCGCACGAAGGCGCCCAGGCGGCTGTAGCCGTCGACCATGGCCTGCTCCTCGATGTCCTTGGGGATGCCCTTGAAGAACCCCATGAGCAGCCAGACCGAGACCGGGATGGTGATCGTCGGGTACAGCACCACGAGGGCCCAGCGGGAGTCCTGCAGCCCGAGGTAGGACACCACCCGCGAGAGCGAGATGAACAGGAGCGACGGGGGGATCAGGTACACCATGAAGATGGCGATGGCCATGGCCCCGCCCCAGCGCAGGTTCAGCCGGGCCAGGCTGTAGGCCGCGGGGAGGCTGGCGGCCAGGGTGATGGCCACCACCAGCACGGCGACGACGACCGTGTTGCGCACGAAGACGTCGAACGCCGTGCTCTCGAACAGCAGGCGGACGTGCTGCAGGGTGGGCTCGATGTTGAAGACGAACGGGTTGTTGTCGCGGTTGTAGAGGTCCTGGTCGGCCTTGAAGGCGGTGATCAGCCCCCACAGGAAGGGGAAGGCGGCGAACAGGGTGAAGGCCACGACCATGGCGTAGAGGCCGACCCGCGACCACCGGCGCCGGCGCCGCCACCCGGCCGAGGCCGCGTTGGCGGCCACCTACATCACCTCCATCTTGCGCACCGAGCGCAGGATGAGGATGGCCATGGCCAGCAGGAGCGGGAAGAGGAAAAGGGCGACGGCCGCGCCCTGGGCCAGGTCGCCGCCCTGGATCCCCCGGAAGAAGGCCCACGTGGGCAGGATCTGGGTGGCGTCGATGGGCCCGCCCCGGGTGAGCACGAAGACAACGCTCATGTCGGTGAAGACGATGACGGCGCCGAACAGGGTGGCGACCGCGGTCACCGGCAAGGTCATGGGGATGGTGACCTCGAAGAGCTTGCGCCAGAACCCGGCCCCGTCGACCTCGGCCGCGTCGTTGATGTCCTGGGGGATGGCCGCCAGCCCGGCCATGATGATCACCGCGGCCAGCGGGACGATCCGCCACACCTGCACCGCGATCACCGACACCCTGGCCAGCGTCGAGTTGCCGAGCCAGTGGAGGTTGCCGTCGAGGAGGCCGAGCCAGCGCAGGGTCCAGTCGATGGGGCTGAACAGCGAGTCGAGCATCCACAGCCAGGCGATGGCGGCCAGGGGGACGGGCGTGGTCCACGGCAGGAGGATCAGGAACCGGACCACCCACTTGAACCGGAAGTCCTTGGTGAGGACCAGGGCCAGGACCTTGCCCAGCACCAGCACGAGGACCATGGTCACCGCGGTGATGAACAGGCTGTTCCACAGCGATCGCCGGAACACCGGGTCGTCGAGCACGGCCCGGAAGTTTCGGAAGCCCACGTAGTCGTACGACGGGTCGCCGACGGTCACGTCGCTCAGGCTGTAGGCGATGGCCAGGAAGAACGGGATGGCGACCAGGGCGACGATGTAGACGACCGACGGCAGCAGCATGAGCGGGGCCAGCACTCCGTCCCGGTCGAACAGGAACCGCCGCTGCTTCACAGCCGTTGCCGCTCGGCCCGCAGGCCGGACCCCTTCTCGAAGAACCGCAGGTCGGCGCCCCTGATGACGAACTCCGACGTCTCGTCCACGGGCACGTCGACCGACACCGTGGACGGGAGCATGGAGATGACCCGGGTCTCCTCGCCGATCCCCGAGACGGTGCCGACCAGGTGGCGCTCCGAGCCCAGGTACTCGATGCGGTGGACGTTGAAGGCCACGGTCACCGCGTCGTCGTCGGGCTCGACCACGCCCTTGGGCAGCAGGCTCTCGGGGCGGAAGCCGACGAGGACGCCGTCGCGCTCGACGATGTTCATCGGTGGCGCGCCGAGGAAGGTGGCCACGAAGGTGTCGGCCGGGTCGTGGTACACCTCGTGCGGCGTGCCCAGCTGCCGGATCCGGCCCTCGGACATGACCGCGATCCGGTCACCCAGCCCCATGGCCTCCACCTGGTCGTGGGTCACGTAGATCGTCGTCGTCCCGATCCGGTCCTGGAACTGCTTGAGGTCGTCGCGAGCGGCGGCCCGCAGCTTGGCGTCGAGGTTGGACAACGGCTCGTCGAGCAGGAACACGTCGGGTTCGCGGACCAGGGCTCGGGCCAGGGCCACCCGCTGGCGCTCGCCGCCCGAGAGGTGGCGGGGCCGGCGGTCGAGCAGCCTGGTGATCCCCAGGAGCTCGGCCGCCCACGCCACCTTCCTGGCCCGCTCCTCCGGCTCCATGCCCGACGCCTTGAGCGGGAACTCGATGTTCTTGCCGGCCGACTTGTGCGGGTAGAGGGCGTAGCTCTGGAACACCATGGCGATCTTCCGGGCCCGGGGAGGCAGGCCGACCATGGGCTGGCCCCCGATGGAGACCTCACCGGAGGTCGGTTGCTCCAACCCGGCGATGAGCCGCAGGAGCGTGGTCTTCCCGCACCCCGACGGCCCGAGGAGGACGAGGTACTCGCCCTCGGTGGTGGCCAGGTCGAGGTCGTCGACGGCGGGGGTGGCGTTCCCCTCGAACTGCTTGGTGAGGTGGCGGACCTCGACGATCGCCATGCGTCGGCGCTACCTGCCGCCCACCAGGCCCCGTTCCCGCCACCGCTGGAAGATCGGCCTGATCCTGCTCTCGGCGTCGATGACGGCGTCCCGTGGGCTCATCTCCCCCCGGGCCGCCCGGGCCATCATCTGGGGCAGGACGAAGGTGTCGAAGATCTCGCCGATGGCGGCGTTGGCCGGGCCGGGGTGGCCGATGGTCGTGCTCCAGCGCTCGGCGTCCTTGAGGAACGCCAGCTTGTTGGCCGGCTGGGAGCCGAAGGGGTCGTTGTCGAGCCACTCGTTGAGCTGGGGGACCGTCCGCGGGAAGGCCGGGAAGGTGTAGAGCTCGCTGTTGTTGGTGGCCTGGGCGTAGTTGGCCGTGAGGTGGAGGATGAACTCCTTGGCCGCGTCGGGGTTCCTGGCGTGGCTGGGGATCACGTAGATGGGGATGACGTGCTCGCTGGCCAGGCCGACGCCGCGTGGCCCCTTGAGCGGGGGGGTGAAGAACACGTCGGCGGCGATGTCGGGGTTCGCGGTCTGGGCCGTGCGGTAGGCCGAGATCGAGTTCAGGATGTACGACAGGCTGCCGGCGATGAGGCCCTGGTTGTTCGAGGCCGCGTTCCATGCGAAGACCTCGTCGGTCATGGCGGCCCGGAACAGCCGGGACATGTAGTCGACGGCTTCGACGGTCTGGGGCGAGTTGAACACGATGTTCTCGCGCTCGTCCTGGATCGACCCCCCGAACGACCAGAGGATGGCCCGGGCGGCCATGTTCGAGTCGAGCTCGTTGGACATGCCGATGCCGAGCTGGACCCCCTGCTCCCGCCGGATCCGCCCACCCACGTCCAGCAGCTCCTGGTACGTGGTCGGCCCGTTGGGCAGCCCCACCCTCTCCCACATGCTCTTGCGGTAGTCGCCCGGATCGGGGACCCACCCGTGGCAGAAGCCGTAGTACTTCCTCGTCGTCGGGTTGAAGGTGCTCCGGGTGCACAGCTCCAGCTGGTTGCCGAAGCGGCGCTCGGCCTCCTGGTTGATGTCGGTGAGGTCGAGCACGCTGGGCTCGAACGCCGCCGGCGGGGACAGGAACTCGATGAGGTCGTGGCCCTCCCTGGCCGAGATCTCCGCCGACGCCCGGGCCGGGATGTCGGCCAGGTTGATGTGGTCGACGCTCACGTTGACGCCGACCTGGCGCCCCCAGTCGGCGGCGAAGGGGTCGAACCAGCGGTCGTGGCGGGGGACGAAGTGGCTCCACTGGAGGATCCTCAGGTCGCCGGAGAGCCTCCTGGTCGGCTCGACCAGCGTGGATGTGACGCCGGTCGCTCCCGGTGAATCGTCGTCCGCCGACCGGCCGCAGGCCATGAGGACGGTGAGCCCGGCCGTGGCCTGGATGAAGCGCCGCCGCGACAGCCCTGACTGGCGGCTGTTGTCCTGCATGTGTTCCTCCCCAGCGTGCGTGGTCTCTCCGGGACGAGCGCAGTGCAACGGAAGCTGTGCAGCGACGGTACACCTACCGTTTCGCTACGGATGTGACGGCGCGGGCGGCGCTCCCTCCACCTCGAAGAAGAGCTCGTCGGGGTAGCACCACCACCAGTTCTCGCCCGGCTCGTACGACCGGATCAGAGGGTGGTCGCCGTGCTGGCGGTAGTGGGCGGTGGCGTGGCGGTTCGGCGAGCTGTCGCAGCAGCCGACGTGGCCGCAGGTCATGCACAGCCGCAGGTGGACCCACCGGTCGCCGGTCCTCAGGCAGTCCTCGCAGCCGGCGCTCGAGGGCTTGACCTCGGCGACGGACTCCACGTGGGCGCACGTCTGGGAGCTCACTGCCGGTAGCCCTCGACCACGTCCGCCGGCCGGACCTCCGCCTCGTCCGGATCCTGGCCGGCGTGACGCCGGGCCCGCCGCTGGCGGAGGAGGTCCCAGCACTGGTCCAGGGCCACCTCGATGCTGCGCAACCGGGCCAGCTCGTCGTCGGAGAGCGCCCCTCCCTCGTGCGAGCGCTCCAGGTGGTGTTCCTCGTCGGCCAGCTGGCCGATCCGCCGCACGATCTCGACGTCGTCCATCAGGTGCTCCTCTCGACGTTGGCTCCACTATGCCGGACTCCGGCGAGCACGGCCTCGGTGACCGGGACGAAGACCGAGGGGTCGAGACCGTCGTCGATGAGCAGCACGCCCGCGGTGCGCCCCCGGGCCTGGGCGAGGGGGAGGGCGGGGTCGTTGATGTCGGCGATCGAGAGGGTCTCGATCCCGGCCTCGACGGCGGCCCCGGCGAAGCCGTGGTCGGCGATCACCAGGTCGACGCCGTCCCGTCCCCCGGCGGCGTCGAGCATGGCCTCCATGTAGAGCGACCGGTGGGTGTGGTGCTCATGCCCGTCGTAGGCGAGCACGGCGACCCCGTCGACGTAGCCGACCGAGCAAGGGCGGCCCTCGGGCGTGGTCAGGACGTCCTCCACGCCCTCCAGCGGCCGGAGCATGCGGCACCCGGCGGAGGCCAGCGCGGCGACGAGGGCGACGTAGTGGCCGAGGAGGACGGGGTGACCGGTGGCCACCACGACCCGTCCGCCGCCGGCAGCGACGAAATCGGCCAGCGCCCCCCGGTGCCTCCTGATGCCGTCGAGGGTCACCTCGGGCTCGATGTAGCCGCCGTCGGGGTGCTCCGCCGCTTCGGGGTCCAGCTCCCTTCCACCGGCGGCGTGGACCGCGGCCAGCACCTCGGCCAGGTCGGCGTCCCGCCAGTCGTCGAGACCCATGGTGCAGTCGGGGTCGCCTTCGACGAGGCGGGCCGCGTTGCGCAGGGAGTTCGAGCTGCGGGTGGCCACACGTCCCGCCAGGCGGGAGGCGACGAGGTGGGCGAGGAGGTCGTGGTCGGTCATGTGAGCCCTTCCCGGGCCCGCAGCTTCAGGCCCTCGGTGTGGAGGCGGCGGACGGCCCGCAGCTCGCGGGCGTCCGGGCCCTGGTTGTCGGTCCCGGGCACCTCGAGGACGGCGGGAAGCCCCTGGAGGCGAGGATGCCCGAGGAGGGCGCGGAACGCGGGCCGGCCGATCCTGCCCCGCCCGACGTTGTCGTGGCGGTCGAGCCCCGCCGCCCTGGGCACCTTGGAGTCGTTCACGTGCAGGCAGGCCAGCCGCTCGATGCCGACCGTCCGCCCGATCTCGTCGAGGAGCGCGTCGGCTTCGGCGACGGTGTCGAACGACATGCCCGCAGCCCAGGCGTGCTGCGTGTCCAGGCAGAGGCCGAGCCGGGGGTCGCCGCCGGCGTGCGCGATCACCCGGGCCAGCTCCTCGAACGACCGGCCGATGGTCCCGCCGGCCCCCGCGGTGTTCTCCAGGAGGACCGGGCAGTCGGACGCGTCCAGGGCACGGCGCAGGCCGGAGACGATCGTGTCGAGGCGGGCGTCGAGGCCGGCGCCGAGGTGGCTGCCCAGGTGCAGGACGAGCCCGGAGGCGCCCATGGCCGCCGCGGCCCGCAGGTTCTCGGCCAGGCAGGCGTTCGACCGCTCGTACATCTCGGCGTCGCCGCTCCCCAGGTTGATCAGGTAGGGCGCGTGGCAGACGACCCGCCGGACGACGGGGCTGGCCGGCCACGCCTCGGAGAACGCCACCACCCGCTCGGCGTTGCCCTCCGGGTAGCGCCACTGCCTCGGGCTCTGGGCGAACACCTGCATGACCTGGGCGCCCATGGCCTCGGCCCGGCGCAGGGCGGCCAGCAGCCCCCCCGCCTGCTTCACCTGGGCGCCGAACAGCACGGTCAGTCGTCGTCGGCGCCGCCGGTGCGGCCGTGCTTCCAGTACCCGCGGATCGTCGTCTGGCCGCGGGGGAGCCCGACGTCGCCGAACAGGTGCTTGCGGATGCGCTGGACGGCGGCCGCCTCCCCCGCCACCCACACACGGGTCCCGGGGGCCAGGTCGACCGAGCAGACGGCGGCGACGAGGGCGTGGCCGGGCGGGGTGCCGGGCGGGAGGTCGTGCCACGTCACCGTCGCCCGGGGATGCTCCGGGAGCCGCAGGCGGGCGTCGGGGCGGGCCACCTCGACGTGGACCTCGACCGGGCGGTCGGGCGGCAGGACCTCGAGCAGCTGGCCGATGGCCGGGACCGCCGTCTCGTCGCCGCCGAGGAGGAACCCCGGGGCCTCGGGGTCGACGGCGTACCCCCGGCCCGGGCCGGAGACCGCCACCGGGTCGCCGGGCGTCGCCGTTCCCGCCCACTGCGAGGCCGCGCCGCGGCCGTGGAGCACGACGTCGACGTCCAGCTCGCCAGCGTCCGGGTCGGCCCGCCGAGGCGTGAGCGTCCGCAGCACCGGTCGCCGGCCGTCGGGCAGGAGGAACTCGTTCCCGTTCCACGCGGGGATGACGAGCTCGTCGTCGGGGAGCAGGACCCGCACGCTGGCCGCCGGCTGGTCGACCACGAAGCCCGCCAACTCCCGGCCGCCCAGGGTGACGCGCGCCATCCGCGGCGTCAGGCGCTCGACGCCGACCACCTCGACCGTGCGGAAGGCCGGCGGCTCACGCCGGAGACGGAGGGAGGTCATCGGCGACCAGCGTCGCACGTACCGCTCGGGTCCCGGCGCAGGGAACGGCGAGATGGGGCGCTGGTCGAGACCACCCGGGGCGTTCGCCAGGTCGCCCGACAGCTCGGGTCAGCCCCTCGCCGCGGCGGCGAGGGCGGCCAGCCGGGAGACCGTCTGCTCGCCGCTGGCCCGCGCTGCCACCTTCCCGTCCCCCGTGACGGCCACGAAGTACGGGTAGCCGGTGAGCCCGAAGGCGGCGGCCGCGGTCCCGTCGGCGTCGTCGGCGACGGTCGGGATGGTCCACCCCTCCCGCTCCAGCCACGCGGACGGCGGGTAGTCGGGCCGAGCCCGGTCGACGGCGGTCGACACGGCCACCAGGTCGACGCCCTGAGGTTGGCCGGCCGACGCCCAGTCCACGAGGACCGGCACCTCGGCTTGGCAGTGGGGGCACCAGTGGGCCAGGAACATCACCAGCTTCGGCTTCCCGTCCCGCGCGATCTCCACCGGTTGCCCGTCGAAGTTCTCGCCCCGACCTCGGGGACGGCCTGGCCGACGGCGGGGTCGGCCGGTCCCGTTCCCAAGGGCTGCAGGGCCCGACCAATGACCTCGACCTCCCTCGTCCGGGCCACGTTGACGCCCTCGTCCCCGCCGGTCGCCACCCCGATGGCGACGGAGATGGCGGCCAGGGCGGCGACGACCCCGATGGCAATGGGGAGGACCTTGTCGTTCTTGGACCGGGCCGGGCGGCGGGCCGCGGCCGGGCGGGGGCGGGAGGGTGATTGGACATCAGACGGCCTCGAGTTCCTCGGCGACGGTTTCAGGGTCGGTGGCCGCGGCCCGGGCACGTTGGTGGGCGGCGGAGGTCAGCAGGAGCACGACGATGAGGGCGAACGCCGACAGCGCCATGGTGGGGATGGTCAGGTAGCCGAACCGGCGCACCCAGATCAGCGTGCAGGGGTTGGCGACCTCGCACACCCCCCTCCAGGCTCGGGTAGCGCTCGACCAGCACGTGGTACGCGGCGATGCCCCCGCCGATGGCGGCGAGGGGCAGGGCGTAAAAGCGGGCGCCGTAGTCGTGGCGCCGGACGGCGACGGCCAGCACGGGGACGAGCGGGTACATGGCGATGCGCTGGTACCAGCACAGGCGGCAGGGCACGAAGTTGGCCACCTCGGACAGGTACAGGCTGCCGAGGGTGGCGACCAGGGCCACACCCAGGGCCAGCTCCAGGGCGACGGGGCCGAAGGTGTCGACCAGTCGACGGCGAAGGGTCGCCAGCCCGCTCGACCATCGGGCGCCGACGGTCACGACCAGGGCGAGGACCACGGCCGCCTCGGCGATCACCGCCAGCATGGCCAGCAGCAGGGTGACGTCGCGGACGGTCATCGCCGGTCGCGTTCGTCCCTGGGCATGGTCGTGGGCCGCTCCCTCGAGGCGGGCGTGGTCGTCATCCGGGTGGCGGAGGACGGGGGCCGTCGGTCTCGATCAGCCAGGATCGATGGTACCCGCGAGGTCGGGCACGATCTCCGCGGCCGGCAGCCGGTCGAAGAGCTGGGGCGTGACGCGGATCTTGAGCGAGCGGCTGCCCCCGCCGAGGACGATCGACGCACGGGTCATCACGCGCCCGTCGACCCAGACGGGAAGGCCGGCGTCGAGGGCGAGGGGAGTGACGCCGCCGATCGACATGCCGGTGAGGGCACGGGTCTCCTCAGCCGAGGCGAACGAGGCCTTGCGGACGCCGAGGCGCCTCCGGACCGTGCCGTTGACGTCGAGCCTCGTCGTGGCCAGCACCACGCAGGCCGCATAGCGCCGGGGCTCCGCCTTGCCGGCCACCACGATGGTGTTGGCCGAGTCCTCCGGGGCCACCCCGTAGCGCTCGCAGAACGCGGCCGTGTCGGCGAAGGCGGGATCGCAGGGGAGGGCCTCGTACGGGAAGCCGACGGCGTCGAGCGCGGAACGTACGGCCGTCTCGACCCGGCGGTCGTCGGCGGCGGCACCCGGTTCCACCGTGCCATTGTCGTCGCCGCGGGGGGACGCCGGACAGCTGCGAGATGATGTCGGGGATGCGCGGCGACATGGACGGCCAACCAGGGGTGTCGCTCGGCGGGCGCGGCCTCCTGCCGCTGCTCGGTCTGGGGACCTGGCAGATGAGCGGATCGCAGTGCTACCGGGCCGTCCGGTACGCCCTCGAGGTCGGGTACCGGCACATCGACACGGCCAAGATCTACCGCAACGAGCGCGACGTGGGCCGGGCCGTGCGCGAGGGCGGCGTGGCGCGTGAAGACGTCTTCGTGACGACGAAGCTCCCACCGGGCGACATCGGCCGCGAGCGGAGGACGCTCGAGGGCAGCCTGCGGGCCCTGGGCACGGACTACGTCGACCTGTGGCTCGTCCACTGGCCGCCTCGAAGCGGCGCCGGCGTGCAGACGTGGGAGCAGCTCCTCGCCCTCCGCGACGAGGGGTTGGCGCGGGCCGTCGGCGTCAGCAACTACTCGTTGTCGCAACTCGACGAGCTGGAGCGGGCCACGGGTGAGGTGCCCCAGGTGAACCAGATCCGTTGGGGGCCGGCCCTGTACGACCCGGCCGAGGTCGACGGTCACCGCCGGCGGGGCGTGGTCCTCGAGGGCTACAGCCCGTTCAAGACCACCGATCTGCGCCACCCGGTGCTGGTCGACGTGGCCGGCCGGCACGGGGTGACCCCCGCCCAGGTCGTCGTGCGGTGGCACCTCGACCACGAGGTCGTCGTGATCCCGAAGTCGGCGACACCGGAGAGGATCGCCTCCAACTTCGACGTCTTCGGGTTCTCCCTGGACGCCGACGAGCTGCGCCGCATCGACGCCATGTCCCGCGCCGTGCGCCGGCCGTCGTGACCGGCGTCAGCCTCCGCCGGCGAAGCCCGCGGCCCGCAACGCGGCGGTGTCGTGGACCTGGCGGATGCGGACGATCTTGCCGCGCGCCACCGTGAAGTGCTCGGCCACGCGGAGGCGCCCCAGGCCGTCCACCTCCATGTCGTAGAGCAGCATCGCCTCGTCCCCGGCGCTCATCTCCGCCAGCAGGGCGAGGCCCGTCGTCATCGAGCCGAAGCTCTCCAGTGCCGCGGCGAACGACTCGGTCGTCGGGTAGTGGTTGACCGGGACCTCGACGTGGAGGTCGGCGGCGAGCAGCGAGGCGGCGTCGCCGAAGTTCTTGGCCGTCCACGCCTCGTGGTAGCGCGGACGACGGACAGCGTTTCCTGGGCGGCCATGTCGGTCCTCTGCGGGGCTCGAGTCGGTGAGGGACTTCCTCGCCGAGCTCTGGCCGGCCAGCCTGCAGCAGCTCAAGCGCGTCGTGGAGGGCGACCTTGGGCGCTGATCCGATCACCGCGTCCGAGCACATCGACGCCCCGCCCGAGGCCGTCTACCCGTACTTCACCGATGCCCGGGCCCTCGTCCGCTGGATGGGCGACGTCGCCGCCGTCCGCGCCGAACCGGGCGGGGAGTTCAGCCTCGACGTCAGAGGCGCACCGTCCGCGGCCGGTACGTCGAGCTCGACCCGCCACGGCGACTGGTCATCAGCTGGGGCTACGCCGGGTCGGACCGGCTCCCGCCGGGAGCGAGCACGGTGGTGGTCCGCCTCTCCCCGCACGGTGGCGGCACCCTGGTCGAGGTCGAGCACCGTGACCTCCCGGGCGACGACGTCCCGGGCCACGCCAGCGGCTGGTCGCACTACCTGGCCCGCCTCGGGGTGGTGGCGGCGGGCGGCGACGCCGGCCCCGACCCCGGGGCACGAGCCGCCCCGGGCGCCCGCCGGTCAGGTGCCCTTGTAGTTGAGGACCTGGTGCAGGGTGTGCAGGACGGTGACGAGGTCGGCCTGGTCGGCCATGACCTGGTCGATGTCCTTGTAGGCGGCCGGGATCTCGTCGAGCAGGGCGCCGGCCCGGTCGGAGAGCCACACCTTGCCGGCCATGGCCCTCGACAGGTCGGCCTCGGTGAACAGCTTGCGGGCCTGGGCCCGGCTGTGGCGGCGGCCGGCGCCGTGGGAGCACGACGTCCAGCTGGCCTGGTCGCCCTTGCCCTCGACGATGTAGCTGCGGGTGCCCATCGACCCGGGGATGACGCCGAAGTCGCCCTTGTCGGCCCGGATGGCGCCCTTGCGGGTGACCCACAGCTCGCGGCCCTGGTGGACCTCGGGCTGGGTGAAGTTGTGATGGCAGTTGATCCGGCGGGTCTCCCTGCCGGTGCCGACGAACCGGACCACCTCGGCCAGGGCCCGGTCCATCATCGTGCTGCGGTTGGCCTTGGCGTAGTCCTGGGCCCAGAGCATGTCGGCCACGTAGGCCTCGAACTCCGGCGTGCCCTGGACGAACCAGGCCAGGTCGGGGTCCTCCAGGCTGAGGGCCTCCTCCTTGGCCAGGCGCCGGGCCTTGGCGATGTGCATCTGGGCCAGCTGGTTGCCGATGCCCCGGCTGCCCGAGTGGAGCACGACCCAGACGCGGCCGCGCTCGTCGACGCACAGCTCGAAGAAGTGGTTGCCCGACCCGAGGGTGCCGAACTGCTTGGCCGCCTTGTCGGCCTGGGCCGCGGACAGGGCGGTGGCCGGCCGGTGGGCCGACAGCCAGCGGCCGGCGGCGGTGCCGGCGCGGTCGTGGCCCTTGCCCACGCCGGCGGGCACGGCCCGCTCGATGCGGGGGAGGAGGGGGCGGAGGTCGTCCGGCAGCCGGTCCTCGGTGACGTCGAGCTCGGCGGCGATCATCCCGCACCCGATGTCGACCCCGACCGCGGAGGGGATCACCGCCCCCTTGGTGGGGATGACCGAGCCCACGGTGGCGCCGATGCCCACGTGGGCGTCGGGCATGAGGGCCACGTGACCCTCGACGATGGGCAGGCGGGAGGTCTTCTCGGCCTGGCGGATGGTGTCGGCCTCGATGTCGCTGGCCCACGAGACGAGCTTGGGGTTGATCGTCGTCGGCATGAGATGCCCACCTCCTCTCGTGCTGGGTGATTGTTCCCTTTGTGGGGGCGGAGGGAATCCGGCGCGGGCGACGCGCCGTAGGGATCCGGGCCCGCCCACCCACCGGGATGTTCGGCTCAGCCGTGGGTCAGGGCCCGGCTGGCGCGAGGGTCGAGGGCGTCACGCAGCCCGTCGCCCAGCAGGTTGAACCCCAGCACCATGAGGAAGATGGCCGCCCCCGGGAAGATCGTCATCTGCGGGCCCTGGTCCAGGTAGTTGCGGCCCTCGGCCAGCATCGACCCCCACTCGGCGGTCGGGGGCTTCACACCCAGGCCGAGGAACGACAGGCCGGAGATGGCCAGCAGGACGACTCCCATGTCGATGGTGGTGAGCACGATGACGGGCGGCACGACGTTCGGGAGGACGTGCTTGCGGAGGATGCGGAGCTCCGTGGCGCCTGCGGCGCGCGCCGCCTCGACGTACGGCTTGCCCCGTTCGGCCAACACCGCCGAACGGACGATGCGGGCGTACCCGGCCCACGCCACACCGACGAGCGCGATGGTCATGTTCCGGAGTCCCGGCCCGATGAGCCCGGTCATGCCGAGGGCGAGCAGGAACAGCGGGAAGGCGAGCAGGATGTCGACGACCCGGCCGATCACCGTGTCGGCGACGCCGCCGAACCAGCCGGCGATCATCCCCATCACCAGCCCGATGAGCCCGATCGACAGGCCGGCCACGACGGCGGTGCCGATGGAGAGCCGGGCGCCGACGAGGAGCCGGGACAGGATGTCGCGTCCGAGGTTGTCGGTCCCGAGCGGGAACTCCCGCGACGGGGGGTGGTACTTCCGGACCACGTCGACGGCGTTCGGGTCGTGGGGGGCGAGGACGGGCGCCAGGACGGCCGCCGCGACCAGGCCACCGACCAGGACGACGCCGATCATCGCCGTCCGGTCGCGGCGCAGGACGCGCCAGATGAGGCTGACCCGCCCGAGCTCCGGCGGGAGGGCGTGCTCGCCCCCCTCGGGGGCCGTGTGCGTCCCGGTCATGGTGACCGTCATGCGTCGCTCCCGACCCGGATGCGCGGGTCGATGACGGCGTACAGGAGGTCGACGACCAGACTGATGACGGCGAACACCGCCCCCGAGTAGAGGACGATGCCCGCGATCACCGGGTAGTCGCGCTGGAGGATGGCCTCGACCATGAGCCGGCCGATGCCGGGCCAGACGAAGACGGTCTCGACGACGGCCGCACCGCCGACGAGGTGGCCGAGGCTGTTGCCCACCGCGGTGACCAGTGGGACGAGGGCGTTGCGCAGGGCGTGGCGGACGACGACGACGGCCTCACCCGCCCCCTTGGCCCTGGCCGCGACCACGTACTCGGTCGTGAGGGTCTCGAGCACGGCCGAGCGGGTGAAGCGAGCGAGGACGGCGGCCGGGGCCAGGGCCAACGTGACGATGGGCAGGACGTAGCTCTCGGTCCCGGCCCGGCCGGCCGCGGGCAGGAGGGAGTAGTTCACGGCCAGGAGGACGACGAGCAGCAGGGCCAGCCAGAAGCTCGGCATCGACGCGCCGGCGAGCGACAGGACGCGGAGGACCTGGTCGGCAGGCCGGTTGCGGCGAACGGCCGAGACCACCCCCGTGGGCACGGCGATCAGCAGGGCGAGGAGGGCGGCGGGGATGGCCAGTTGGAGGGTGAACTTGGCCGCCTGGACGAGCTCCGGTCGTACTGGGAGGCGGGTGGAGAACGAGATGCCCAGGTCGCCCTGGACGGCGTTGCCGGCCCAGCGCACGTAGCGGGTGACCAGCCCGCCCTCCAGCCCGAGGTCCTCGCGGGCCTGGGCCACCTCGTCGGGGGTGGCCGGGCGGTTGGCCAGCCGGGAGGCGAAGGTGAACGCCGGGTCGCCGGGCGTGAGGTTCGACACGCCGAACGTCAGGATCGACATCCCGAACAGCGTCGGGATCAGCAGGAGGATCCGGCGCCCGACGTACCTCTTCATGCGGCCCGACGGCCTCGGGGGCGGACGTTCAGCGGGAGGACCGGATCAGCGGCCCGACGCCAGGCTCACCCCGTCCCAGCGGAGGCTGATGAACGACGGGTGCGGCGTGAACCCCTGCACCGTCTTCTTGGCTCCGTAGATCTGGAACAACCCGGCGAGCGGGATCACCACGTGGTCGACGTCGATGATCTGGTGCATGGCGTCGGCGACGATCGACTGGGCCTTGTCGGCGTCGGGCTCGGTCACGCTCGGGCCGATGATCTCGTCGAACCTCGGCCCGGGGGCGAAGAGCTTGGTGTACTGGGCCGAGGCGCCGGAGCCACCGGTGTAGAAGAGCAGCACGGGCAGGAACCCGACGTTGGCGTCGTTCTGGCTGCCCCGCTCGAGGAACAGGTCGCCGCTGCCGCTGTCGATGAGCGACTGGTAGGACGCGCTGTCGGGGCGCTCGACGACGTCGATCCCGATGCCCACGTTCCGCAGCTGGGACTGCAGGTAGGTGGGGATGGGCCTGTGGATCTCGGCCCCTCCGAACCCGGAGACGAGCTGCAGGGTCAGCTTCCGGCCGTTCTTCTCCCTGATCCCGTCGGCGCCCGGCCGCCACCCGGCGTTGTCGAGCAGCGTTCGCGCCCGGGCCGGGTCGAACGGCGAGCCGGTGATCTTGGACCGGTGCCGGCCGAGCGCGGTCGGCGGGATCATGGTCTGGTCGGCCGTCGCCTGACCCTCGAGGACGTTCTCGACCAGCTCCCTGCGGTCGATGGCCATGCTGATCGCGGTGCGCACCGCGTTGTCCTGGAGGATGTCGTGGGGCGGCGCGCCGTGGATGTTGGCGTACATGGCCTCGTAGGAGCCAACCGGGCTGGTGGGGACCTCGAAGCCGCGGGACTTCAGGCCCTTCACGTCGGGGCCGGAGACCCCGAGGATGATGTCCACGTCCCCCGCCTCGAGGGCCAGCCGCCGGGCGTTGGCGTCGGGATAGAAGCGGAACGTGATCCGGCTGAGCTTGGCCTCGTCGCCCCAGTAGTCGGGGTTGCGCTCGACGACCAGGCGCTCCTTGGGCTGGTACTCCACGAACCGGAAGGGGCCGGTGCCGATCGGACGGTTCCCGGGGTCGGAGCCCGGGGCGTAGACGACGTTGCTGGGGTGGACGACCTGCTCGGGCACCCGGTAGTTCGGCGCCGTCGGCGTGAAGTCGATGGTCAGGTCGTCGACGACGACCGCCGAGCTCGGGCCGGCCTTGATGGTGCCGCCGCCGCGCTGCTGGGCCACCCGGTCGAAGAGCGTGGCCTTGACCGCCTGGGCGTTCAGCGGCTGCCCGTCGTGGAACCTGACGCCGGGGCGAAGGTGGAACCGCCAGGTGTTCGGCGCCCGGAACTCCCAGCGCTCGGCCAGGAGGGGCCGCACCTCGTAGGTCGGGGACAGGTAGGTCAGGGTCTCGGCGATGTTGGCGTTGACCGGCTGGACGGCGAGGTTGGCCGAGCTCCCCTCGCGGACGTACTGGTCGTCGCCGGCACCGACGGTGATCTCCTGGTTCGCCGCCGGCTGGGCGGCCTGGCCGCCACCGTCACCGTCGCCGCCCCCGCCGCAGGCGACAGCCACCATGGCGAGGACGAGGACGAGGCCGACCTTGCGTACGTAGGACACCGAAACCTCCCCCGGGTCGGGTCACCGTGACTCGACGAAACGTCGGCCGCGCCCTTTCCCGTCCGCGGGCCTGCCCAAACCCTTCGCTACGCGATGAACGGGACGAGCTGGGCTCCGGCGGCCACCTCCCGCAGCATGTCGGTGATGTCCTTGGGCTGGGCGTTCATCTCCTCCATGTCCGAACTGGACACGCCACGGAAGTTCGCTCACCCGGGCGCCACCGAGATGGGGACCTTGCCCTCCATCACGGCCTCGAGGTTCTGACGGGGCCGGCCGTCGATGCGCTCGCGGACCTGGCGCCGCAGCAGGCCCGTCGCCGGTCCGGCCAGGAAGATCTCGGCATCGAGGCCGGCCTGCACCGCCCGTCGCGCCAGGCTGAACGCCCCCCACGCCTCGTCGTCACGGTCGGGACTGACGGTCGAGTAGAAGATGATCTTGGCCACGGGCGCCACGCTCCCTTCGTCGTCTCCCGCTTCTCTACCGCGGTCGAGGTCGTGGCAGACCTCGCTCGACCGACGCCGAGCACCGGCCGTTCACTCGCCCTGACCGGGGGCGACAGCAGCCTCGGCGCCGTCGCCGCCGGGGCGGTCCTCCTCGGCGCCCTCCTCCTGCTCGGGGACCGGTTCGGGCTTGAGCGCCGCGCCCGGGGTCGACGGCGGGCCCGGTGCTCGAGCCCCTCCGTCCTGACCGGCCAGCTGCCGCAGCTGGATGGTGACGAACTCGGCCCGCTTGAGCGGTGCGAAGCCGACGACGAGGTTGACCACTCCCCGGTCGACGTCCTCCGGGGTCGTGGTGTCGGCGTCGCACTTCACGAAGAAGGCGTCGTGCGGTGTCGTGCCGGCGGCGAAGGCCCCCCGGCGGCGGAGGTCGTCGAGGAAGGCGGAGACGTCGTCGCGGATCCTGGCCCGGAGGGCCTCGTCGTTGGGCTCGAAGCGGGCCCAGCGCGTGCCCCGGTCGATCGACTCCTGGAGGTAGAGCGACGTCCGCAGGACGGACAGGTACTTCCACTCGGGCGAGGTGGTGCGGGCGCCCCAGACCACCGGGCCGGTGCCGTGGAAGCTGCGCAGGCAGTTCACGCCCAGGGCGTTGAGCCGGCCACCGTCGCGGTCGTCGAGGGCGAGGTCGAGCTCGACGACGCCGTCCAGCTCGGCCTCCAGGCCGGCGGGGGACGTCCAGACGCCCCGGGTGGCGTCGGTGCGGGCGATCACGCCCGCCACCGCCCCCGAGGCGGGGCGCCGAGGGCCGGGCTCACGGATGCCCGGGAAGTAGACGGCCGCGTTCGGGCTGCGGGGGAAGCCGGGCGACCCGGCGCCGGCGACCGCCTCGGCCGTCGTCGTCCACCCGGTGGGTGGGTCGACCAGGTAGACGGCCGGCCGGACCTCGGCGAAGGCGATCCCCTCGGCCACGACGTCGGGCTCGACCGCTCCGGGGAGCACCAGGAGGTTGATCACGTCGACCCGCCGGAGGGCGCCCAGCGCCCGGCGGTAGGCCCCGACGTCGGGCGGGTCGCCGTCGTTCGTCGCCGGCGTCAGGGTCGCGGCCTGGGCGGCCGGGAGCCGTTCGGGCCGGACGTCGACCACGACCAGGGACAGCTCGGGGAAGGACTCCCGGTGGCCGGTGGCGGTGTCGGACACGCTCAGCCCGCCGTCCTCGTCGAGGCGGGCGGTGAGCCGGTTGGCCCACGTCCCCGGGGCCGACGCCCGTAGCACCAGCCGGTCGTCGCCGACGTCGCCGAAGCTCAACGTCGCCGTGTCCCCCTCCCGGGAGGTGTGGGCCCGCACGATGACGGCAAGCCCACCTCCCTGCCGGAAGTAGTCGTGGACGGCGGGGCCGAGCGGGCTCTCGGTCCAGGGCCCGCCGAAGACCGCGTCGAAGTCGGCGAGGGACGTGACCGCGACCGGTTGGTCCACCGGACCACGCGGGGCCCGGCCGACGAAGGCGGTGACGGAGGTGGAGACGCCGGAGATCGTGGATGTGCAGGCTAGGGCGATCTACGGTCGGCCGCGGTGACGAGGCGCGACCCGTGGGCCGGCATCCTCTCCGGCCCGGTCGACGGGCCGGCGAGAGCGCGGGCCGTCTACGGGGAGCAGCCGGGCGCGCCGGGGCTGCGCGCCCGCCACCGGGGCACCGGCTTCACCGGCACCATCCTGCGGTGGGAGCGGGACGGGGTCGTGCTCCGGGGCGCCACCGGGCTCGAGCGGATCTTCCGTTCCGGCCCCGGCGGCTTCGAGGTGGAGGGCCGGGCCGTCACCCTCCTCCGCCCGCGGCCGGAGCCGTCCGCCACCGGCCCGGCCCGCACTGCCTCCGGCTCCCTGGCCGTGGGCGGGCGGCGGGCGAGGGTGGCCCGGGCCAGCCGCATCCTCGTCGAGGGGGTGCACGACGCCGAGCTCGTCGAGCAGGTCTGGGGCGACGACCTGCGGGTCGAGGGCGTGGTGGTCGAGCGGCTCGACGGGATCGACCACCTGGCCGACGTCGTGGCCCGGTTCGGTCCGGGGCCCGGCCATCGCCTGGGCGTGCTCGTCGACCACCTGGTCGACGGGAGCAAGGAGGCCCGGCTGGCGAGGGCGGTCGCCCATCCCCACGTCCTGGTCGCCGGCACGCTCTTCGTCGACGTGTGGCAGGCGGTGAAGCCGGGCGCGGTCGGCGTCGCCGCCTGGCCGGACGTGCCCCGAGGCGTCGACTGGAAGGCGGGCGTCTGCGCCCGCCTCGGCCTCGACCCGGCGTCGATGTGGCCCCGCATCCGGTCGTCGGTGCGGTCCTACGCCGACCTGGAACCGGCCCTCGTCGGGGCCGTGGAGCGGCTCATCGACTTCGTCACCGAGCCCGCCTGAGCGGGACGGCGGATGGTCCCGCCCGGAACGGGGGAAGGGGACGGCATGGACTGCGACCGGCTTCCCTCGGTGGAGGAGGTCTGCGACCGGCTCGCCCGCCACCTGCGGCGGTGGCTGGGGGCCTGGCCCCCCACCGAGGAGATCATCGTCGTCGGGTGTGAGGTCCGCGCCCTGCCGTGCTGGGACGGGGCCGTGCGGCCCCTGGCCGGCGTCAGCACCCCGGAGGGGGCCATCCTCTCCGTGCCTCCGGACCGGGTCGATGCCGTCCGGGCCGCAGGCTCGACCCTCGAGGAGGTGCTGGATGGCCTGCCCGAGGCGTTGGGCCAGCCGGGTGGGGTGGTGGGGTGGGGCGTCTACCGGTACGCGGTGTCGCCGCCGGAGGTGGAGGCCATCGGGGAGTGGGTGTCGGCCGACGCCCCGGACGTGCCCGCCTGGCTGCGGCCGTTCGGCGGGAAGGTGCTCGTCGTGCGGGAGGACGACCAGTACGTCGCCGGCCTCGGGATCAAGCGCCACGACGACCTCGGCCGCGAGGTCGCCGTCGCCACCGAGGAGCCGTGGCGCGGGCGGGGGCTGGCCCGGGCGCTGGTGGCCCGGGCGTCACGCTGCATCCTGGCGTCCGGCGGGGTTCCCATCTACCTCCACGGCCGGGGCAACGTGGCCTCGGCCCGGGTGGCGGAGGCGGCGGGTTTCCCCGACCGCGGCTGGTTCGTCCTCGGGCTCCCGACCGCGACGTGACCACGCGCCGGCCGGTACTGGTCGTCGCCGGGCGGCGGCCTCTATCCTCCCGACCCGAACGTAGCCGGGGGTGGACTCGAGACTGATGTGGGAGACGGACATTCGAGGCGACGGCGCGCCTGTCGACACGGTGATCGGCGCCCCGGAGGCGCCCCCTCGGGGCGAGCCCCGGGAGCCCGGCCGACGCCGGCCCCGGCTGGGCCCGACGGACAGGTGGTTCCCGGTCGTGGCCTTCGCGGTGGTGGCCGGCGTGGTCATCACCGTGTCGGTGGTCGTCCACGCCTTCCTGCCTCTCATGCACCCCTTCCACCGCCACCTCCAGGGCACTCGCTGGGTCGACGCCTTCGGGTGGTGGGACGGCTGGTGGTACGTGGGGATCGCCCGGCGCGGCTACGAGTTCTTCCGCCCCGGCCGGCAGTCGCCGGTCGCCTTCTTCCCGGCCTACCCGCTGGGGATGCGCTACCTGGGCTCGCTCGTCGGAGGGCCGCTCGTCGCCGGCTTCATGCTCACCGTGGCCAGCGGTCTGGCCATCGCCGTGCTCTTCCACCGCTGGTGCCTGGCCAAGCTTGGCCCGGCCGAGGCCCGGGTGGCCGTGCTGCTGCTGCTCCTGTACCCCTTCGCCTTCTACCTGATGGGGGCGGTCTACGCCGATGCCCTGTTCATCGCGTCCAGCCTGGCCGCCTTCCTGGCCCTCGAGCACGACCGCCCCGTGCTGGCCGGCCTGGCCGGCATCGTGGCCACGGCCACCCGCCCGGTCGGCGCCGCCCTCGTCCTCGGCCTCTGGGTGCTGGCCCTGGAGCGGAAAGGGGTGTTCTCGGGCCTGCGAGCGCGCCGCTGGCCTGACGTGTGGGGGCGGATCCGCGCCGCCGACGCCGGCCTCCTCCTCGTCCCACTCGGGCTGGTGGGCTACTGCGCCTTCCTCTGGCTGCGCTTCGACCGCCCCTTCGCCTTCTTCGACGTGGCCGGCGCGCCCGGCTGGGACCAGCCACCCGGCCTCCACACCTGGCTCAAGGTCCACTGGTTCAAGGCCGTCGGGAACGGACCGTGGACCGACGGCCACTTCGGCCACCTGATGGTCAACGCCCTGGCCACGGTGCTCACCGCCGCCTTCATCCCCTCGGTGTTCCGCCGGCTGGGCTGGGGCTACGGCATCTTCGTCACCATCGCCGTGGTGGCCACCGCCGTCTCCACCAAGGACTTCGTCGGCATGGGCCGGTACTCCCTCGCCGCCTTCCCGTGCTTCGCGGTGGCGGCCACCATGCTCGTCCGCCGCCCGCGGCTGGCCATGGGGGTCCTCGCCGTCTCGGCCGCGGGGCTGGTCGTCCTGGCCCAGCTGCACGCCCGGGGCACCATCGTCAGCTGAGGGGCGAGAGAGACTCGGCGACCGCCGACGGGGCCACGCCGAAGGCGGTCCCTCCGACCAGGACGAGGACCTGGTCGCCGACCCGCTCGACGGCCAGCCCGTGGCGGGGGGTGGGCAGCGCCGGGAGCGCCGTCCACTGCTGGCCGGCGACGTCGTAGGCCTCGACCTCCCCGTACACCCCTGACGGGTCCTCGCCGCCGGCCACGACCAGCCGGCCGCCGGCGAGGGCCGCGCCCTGGCCGCCGCGGGCGGTGGGCATGGCCGGGAGGCGTTCCCACGTGCCGGTCGCCGCGTCGAAGCGCTCCAGGGCGGCCGAGAGGGCGCCGGGCTGCAGGAACCGCCCGCCCACGGTGAACAGCGACCGGCCGTCGGAGGCGGCGGACAGGTGGTCCCGGCGGGTGGGGATGGCGTCGGCGTCGCGCCAGCCGGACCCGTCGAACACCTCGGTCGGGCCGACGAGGGCGGCGACGTCGCGCCCCCCGGCGAGGACCAGGACGTCGCCGACCGCGGCCGCCGCCGCCGCGCCCCGGGGGCGACGCAGCCGGGGGAGGTCGACCCACCCGCCGTCCCGCAGCGCCAGCACCCGGTCGCTGGGACGGGCGTAGAGGGAGCCGGCGGCCAGGAACCCCCCCATCACCACGATCTCTCCCCGGTAGGTGGTGGCCGAGGCGTGGTGGAGGGCGACCGGGAGGCCGGGGCCCGGCGCCCACCGGTCGGTGGCCGGGTCGTAGGCCTCGACCGCGTCGGTGGCCCCGGCGGAGGTCAGCCCGCCCATCACCCACACCCGGCCGCCGGCCACCGCCGAGGCCACCTCCTGGCGGGCGGTCGGGGCCGCGGCCCGGCTTTGCCAGGTCGGCGGTGGCGGCGCCACCGTGGTGCTGGTCGTCGTGGTGCCGGTCGTCGTGGTCGTGGTCGTCCGGGTGGTGGACGGCGCCATGGTGTTGTCGGTCGTCGAGCCCCCGTTGCAGGCGGCGGCCAGGACCAGGAGCAGACAGGCCGGGCGGGGGGCTCGCACGAATGGGAACGCTACGGCCGCCGGCCTGTAGCCTCCGCCGTTTGATGCACAGCCCCGCCGTCGAGGTCGTCGTGGTCGACTGGGACGGGCCGGCCGCCGCCCTCGCCGGTCGCCTGGCCCGTCTCCTCGCCCTGGGAGTCGACGTCGTGCTGTCGGCCTCGGCGGGGACGGCGGCCGCGGCCGCCGCCCTCCGCCATGCCGGCGACGGGCCGGGGCGGCTGGTCACGTGGCCGGGCCGGGGCGACCCGGTCGACTGGGCCCGGCACCGGCTCGCCGGCAGGGGCGCGCCCGACGGGGCGGTGGTGGCCGCCGGCGACGCCGGGACGCTGGACGGGATCCTCGCGGCACGGGACGGGTTCCCGGCGCCGGTCCCCGACCCCGCCTGGCGGCTGGAGGTCGACGGGTCGAACCCGGATCGCGAGCGCGAGGTGGAGTCCTGGCTCACCGTCGGCAACGGCCGCACGGGCACGCGCGGATCGCTCGAGGAGGGGACCAGCGGCTCCCTTCCTGCGTTCTACGTGGCCGGCATCTACGGGCGCGACCCGCACGAGCAGGCAGGGCCGGAGCTGGTCAAGGGCCCGGAGTGGACGTCCCTGGAGGTCGGCCCGGACGCCCCCCCGTCCGATCGCCGGCGCGTCCTCGACCTGCGCAACGGCATGCTGTTCCGGGAGTCGCCCGGGTTCCGCTCGGCCCGGTTCGCCTCGCTGGCCGACCGTGACGTCCTGGTCCTGCGGGCCGAGGGGGCGACCGTCGGCGACGTGCCCGTGCCGGAGGTCGCCGGCGCGGTCGGCGAGGTCGACGCCGACGCGGATGGCGCCGGCACCGTCCGGATGCAGGGGGTGGACGGCGGCGAGGTGTGGTTCGCCATCTCGTCGGCCGAGGCGTCGAGGCTGGTGGCCGTCGACCGCGACGGGCCGGCCCAGAAGGCGCTGGCCCGGGCGTCGGCCGCCGGCGCCGACCGCCTGCTGGCCCGGCACCGGCGGGCGTGGCGGGAGCGGTGGCTCGACGCCGACGTCGTGGTCGACGGCGACGGCCAGGCCCAGCGCGACCTCCGTTTCGCCCTCTACCACCTGGTCATCGCCGGCGACCCCGAGAGCGATCGGGCGTCGGTCGGCGCCCGGGCCCTCACCGGCCCGGGCTACCGGGGCCACGTGTTCTGGGACACCGAGATCTTCGTCCTCCCGTTCTACGTCTGGACCCATCCGGAGACGGCACGGGCCCTGCTCGCCTACCGCCACCGCACCCTGCCCGCGGCCCGGGCCAAGGCCGCCCGCCTCGGCTACCAGGGCGCGCTGTACGCCTGGGAGTCGGCCGACACCGGCGAGGAGACCACCCCCGAGTTCGTCGACCTGCCCGACGGCACCCGGCTCACCATCCTCACCGGGCTGCAGGAGCACCACATCGCCGCCGACGTGGCGTGGGCCGTCTGGCACTACTGGCAGGTGACCGGCGACGACTCGTTCGTCGAGGAGATGGGCGCCGAGATCGTGGTGGAGACGGCCCGGTTCTGGGCCTCGCGGACGACCGCCGGAGACGACGGGCGCCTGCACATCTGCGAGGTGATCGGCCCCGACGAGTACCACGAGGGCGTGGACGACAGCGCCTACACCAACGTGCTGGCCCGCTGGAACGTGCGGGCCGCCGGCGCCCTGTGCGACCGGTTCCCGGAGGTCGCCGCCCGGCTCCGGGTGACGCCCTCGGAGCGCCAACGGTGGGAGGAGGTGGCGGGGGGGCTGGTCGTGCTCTTCGACCCCGAGACCAAGCTCTACGAGCAGTTCGACGGCTTCTTCGACCTGGAGAACGTGCGGTCGGTCGACCTGGCCCCCCGGCCGTTCACCGGCGAACTGGTGGTGGGCGTCGACCGCTTGCGCGCCACCCAGGTCGTGAAGCAGGCGGACGTCATCATGCTCGGGGTCCTGCTGCCCGACGAGGTCGGCGAGGAGGTCCAGGCGGTGAACTACCGCCACTACGAGCCGCGCACGTCCCACGGCAGCTCCCTGTCGCCCGCCATGCACGCCCTGGTGAGCGCCCGGGTGGGTGACGCGGCCGACGCCCTCTCCTACTTCCACCTGGCCGGCGGCGTCGACCTCGACAACCGGATGGGCAACGCCGCCGACGGGGTCCACATCGCCACCATGGGCGGGCTGTGGCAGGCCGCGGTGTTCGGCTTCGGCGGCGTGCGGGCCCACGGCGACGCCGTGCGCATCGACCCCCGGGTGCCGCGGACGTGGGAGTGCCTGGCCTTTCCCGTGCGCTGGCGGGGGACGAGGATCGCCGTCGAGGTGCGGGAGGACATCCTCGAGCTCGACCTGGACGGTCCCGCGTTGGTCGCCCTGGGGACGGGTGAGCCGGTGAGCCTGGGCGCGGGCCGGTTCGTCGCCCGGCGGGACGGCGGCGCCTGGTCGCTCCCGGGCCAGGGATGACCCGGTGGCCCGGCCGTCGTTCGAGGGCCTCGACGCCGTCATCTTCGACATGGACGGGGTCGTCACCGACACCGCCGTCGTCCACGCCGCGTCGTGGAAGAAGCTGTTCGACGCCTACCTCGAGGAGGTGGCCAGGGTCACCGGGACCGACGTCGTCCCCTTCGACGAGCGGGCGGACTACGAGCGCTACGTCGACGGGAAGAACCGCTACGACGGCGTGCGCAGCTTCCTCGAGTCACGCGGGATCGACCTGCCCGACGGGAGCCCGGACGACCCGGCCGGCAGCGACACCGTGTGCGCCATGGGCAACGACAAGGACAACTACTTCCTGGAGCACATCCGGGAGCACGGCGTCCGGGCCTACGAGTCCACCCTTCGGGTCATCCGTGACCTGCGGGCCAAGGGCGTGAAGACGGCGCTGGTGAGTGCCAGTCGCAACGCCGAGGAGGTGCTGTCCATCGCCGGGGCCGCCGACCTGTTCGACGAGCGGGTCGACGGGGTGGTGGCCGCCGAGCTGGACCTGCGGGGCAAACCCGACCCGTCCACGTTCCTCGAGGCGGCCCGGCGCCTCGGCGTCGACCCGGCGCGGGCCGCCGTCGTCGAGGACGCCCTGGCCGGCGTGGCCGCCGGGCGGGCGGGCCGCTTCGGCCTCGTCGTGGGTGTGGCCCGCGCCGGCCAGCACCACGCCCTGCGCCACGCGGGCGCCGACGTCGTGGTCGCCGACCTGGCCGAGTTCGAGACCGACGCCAAGTAGGCGCCGTAGACCTGCCACCCTGTCTGATCGACAGGCCGAGAAAGAGACGAGATGACCACCACCACCGACTTCCTGACCGCCCAGCGCCATGAGCTCCTCGCCCGCCGCGATGCCTACCTGAACGAGGCCGAGCGGGCGACCGGCGCCGCCCTCGAGCTCACCGACGACGCCGCCGGCCAGGACATCGCCGACGAGGACGGCTTCGGCGAGGGCGACACCCTCAGCGTCGAGCGCGACCGGCTCACCGTCGTCGCCAACGACGCCCAGGCCCGGGTGGCGGAGATCGACGCCGCCCTGAGCCGGGTCGACGCCGGCACCTACGGGATCTGCGAGGCCTGCGGCAACCCCATCCCCGAGGCCCGCCTCGAGGCCCTCCCCGAAGCCACCCTGTGCGTGGGCTGCAAGACCGGGGCCACCCTGCGGCGACGGTAGCCCGAGGCCACGACGGGGCACACTCGCCCCAATGGCCGGCGCGCTGACCGTCGGGGTCGAAGAGGAGTTCTGCATCGTCGACGCCGGGACGGGGGCCGTCCGTCCCGCCGTCGACGAGGTGCTGCCGGTGGCCAAGGAACGGCTCGGGGACCAGGTCGAGGCCGAGCTCAACCGGTCGCAGGTCGAGACGGCGACCGCGGTGTGTACGACGCTGGCCGAGGTGCGGGCCGAGCTGGAACGCCTGCGCCGCCTCCTGCGGGAGGCGGCGGCCGAGGTCGGGTGCGGCGTGGTCTCGTCGGGTACCCATCCCACCGCCGATCCCGGCGACTCCGAGGTGAACCCGGCCAAGGAGCGGTACCGCTGGCTCGAGCGGGAGTTCCAGGCCGTGGCGAGGGAGCAGCTGGTGAACGGCTGCCACGTGCACGTCGGGATCGCCGACCGCGACCTGGCCATCCAGGTACTGGACCGCAGCCGCCCGTGGCTCTATACGGTCGCCGCCCTCGCGGCCGACTCGCCCTTCTGGACCGGCGCCGACACCGGCTACGCCAGCTACCGCGCCGAGGTGTGGACCCGTTGGCCGCTCACCGGGATGCCCGAGCCCCTCGGGTCCCGGGCCCGGTTCGACGAGCTGGTCACCGCTCTCCGGGAGGTCGATGCCCTGCCCGACCCCACGTTCCTCTACTGGGATGTCCGGCCCTCGGCCCGCTTCGAGACGCTCGAGTTCCGCGCCGGCGACGGGTGCCTGACCGTCGACGACGCGGTGATGGTCGCCGGGCTCTGGCGGGCCCTGGCCCGGACGTTGATCGACGAGGTCGAGCGCGGCTACCCGCCGCCCGCCGTGCGCGGGGAGCTGGTCGCCGCCGCCCGATGGCGGGCGGCCCGCTACGGCGCGGAGGGCACGCTCGTCGACCTCGGCGCCCTCCGGACGGCGCCGGCGCGGGAGGTGGTCGACGGCCTGCTCGACCACCTTCGGCCCGCCCTCGAGGAGGAGGGCGACTGGGACGAGGTGCACACCCTGGTGGAGCGGGTGATGGCGGGCGGCGGAGGGGCGGCCCGCCAGCGGGCGGCCCTGGCCCGGCGGGGCCGGATGGAGGATGTCATGGCCCTTCTCCTGGCCTGACCCGGCCCGGCCCGGGAGCGGAGTGACAGTATGGGGGATGCCTCGCAGGTCCCTGGGTGCCTTTGCCGCGTTCCTGGCCGGGCTGGCCCCCGTGCCGGCCGCGGCCCAGCCGGCGCCGGTCCTGGTCATCGAGGGCAAGGGGTTCGGGCACGGCGTGGGCATGCCCCAGGACGGAGCCCACGCCATGGCCGCCGACGGGGCGTCGGCGGCGGCCATCCTCGCCCGCTTCTACCCGGGGACGGCCGTCGCCCGCCGCAGCGCCACGGTACGGGTGGCGGTGCACGAGTCGCCCGGGCCGGTGGTGGTCGTCCTCCCCGGTGGGGGAGAGGTCCGGGACGCGCCGTCGGGCGCCCAGTCGCCGGGCTTCCCCGTCACCGTCAGCCCCGGCGGGCGGGTGCAGCTGGCCTTCGACGGGTCCAAGTACAAGGTGACCCCGCTGGCCGGGGCGGCGATCAACCGAGTGGTCCCGCCGCCCACCACTGCGGCCGCGCCTCCGACGACGGCGGGGCGGGCGGCGCCGGCCACGACGGTCACGACCAACCTCCTCGACCCTCTCCTGCAGACCCTCCTGCCCACGACCGTCCCTGCGGCGACGGCGCCAGCGCCCACTCCCGCCCCGGCAGCCACCGTCCCCGCGGCCCAGACCGACGCCGTGTCCTCCCGGGTCCTGTGGGCCGTCCCCAAGGGCGACTCGGCCGTGTCGCTCCCCGAACCGGGCCGCAGCTACCGCGGCACCGTCCAGGCGGCCGGCGCCGGCCGGGGCTTCCAGCTGACCAACGAGGTCGACGTCGAGCAGTACGTCCGGGGCCTCGGGGAGATGCCGGCCAGCTGGCCGGCCGCCGCCCTCCAGGCCCAGGCCATCGTGGCCCGCACCTTCGCCCTCCGCGCCGCGGCCGCCGGCAAGGTGCTGTGCGACGACCAGCAGTGCCAGGTGTACATCGGCTCCGGGAACGAGCACCCGGCCACCAGCGCGGCGGCGACGGCCACGCGGGGCCAGGTGCTGACCTTCCGGGGAGCCCTGGCCGAGACCGTGTACTCGGCCAGCGCCGGCGGGATCTCGGCCACCGCCGAAGAGGGCTTCGGCCCCGGGAGCCCCAATCTGCCCTACCTCCAGCCCGTCGAGTACGCGGTCGCCGACCCCCAGCTGTGGGCCATGAC
>DATAAD010000093.1:0-18231 GCA_036260295.1 Acidimicrobiales bacterium
GGGCCTCGGCGTGGAGGAGGCCGTAGACGATGGAGTCTGACAGGGCCTGCCACGACGCCTCGATGATGTTCTCGGAGACGCCGATGGTGGACCAGGTGCGCTCCCCGTCGGTGCTGTCGATGAGCACGCGGGTGACGGCGGCCGTCCCCTTGGCCGTGTCGAGGACGCGCACCTTGAAGTCCGTGAGGTGGAGGTTCGACAGGGCCGGGTGGCGCGCGCCGATGGCCTGGCGCAGGGCGGCGTCGAGGGCGTTGACCGGGCCGTTGCCCTCGGCGGTGGCGACGATGCGCTCCTCCCCGATGTGAACCTTGATGGTGGCCTCGGTGACGAACCCACCGTCCTCGCGGTGCTCGCTGATCACCCGGAACGACTCGATCCGGAAGAACGCCTGCTCCCAACCGCCGGCCCCCCGCATGAGCAGCTCGAGGGACCCGTCGGCCACCTCGAAGTGGTAGCCCTGGTACTCGAGCTCCTTGAGCCGGGCCAGCACGTCGGCCAGGGCGACCGCGTCCATGTCGAGGCCTAGCTCCTCGGCCTTGAGCTGCACGGTGGATCGCCCGGACAGCTCGCTGACCATGACCCGGCTCGAGTTGCCCACCGTCTCCGGCGGGACGTGTTCGTAGAGGTCGCGCCCCCGGGCGATGGCCGAGGTGTGGAGGCCCGCCTTGGTCGCGAACGCCGACTGCCCCACGTACGGCTGCTGCGGGTTGGGGGCGATGTTGACCAGCTCGGCGATGTGGTGGGCGACCGGCGCCAGGCGTCCCAGGCGCTCGCGCTCGATGGTGCGCACACCCATCTTGAGGGTGAGGTCGGGGATGGCCGCGCACAGGTCGGCGTTGCCGGTGCGCTCGCCATAGCCGTTGATGCAGCCCTGGACCTGGGTGGCGCCCATGCGGACGCCCATGAGGGTGTTGGCCACCCCGCAGCCGCCGTCGTTGTGGAAGTGCAGGCCGAGCTGGGCCGACGTGCGCAGCCGGACCTCGCTCACGATCTCCTCCACCTCGTGGGGCAGGGTGCCACCGTTGGTGTCGCAGAGGACGAGCGTCTCGGCGCCCGCCTCCTCGGCCGCACCCAGGACGCGCAGGGCGAACTCGGGGTTGCGCTTGTAGCCGTCGAAGAAGTGCTCGGCGTCGAAGAAGACCCGCAGCCCGGCGTGGCGCAGGAACTCGACGGAGTCGAAGGCCATGGCCACCGCCTCGTCGAGGTCGGTGCGCAGCGCCTCCGTCACGTGGCGGTCCCATGACTTGGCCACGATGCACACCGCCGACGTGTTGGCCTTGATGAGGTGGCGCAACGTCTCGTCGCTGTCGGCCTTGGACCGGGGCCGGCGGGTCGACCCGAAGGCGACCAGGGTGGCCGTCGACAGCCTCAGCTCGGCCGGCGCCCGCTGGAAGAACTCGTCGTCCTTGGGGTTGGCGCCCGGCCACCCGCCCTCGATGTAGGCCACACCCAGCTGGTCGAGCTGGCCGGCCACCCGCAGCTTGTCGTCGACCGTGAGCGACAACCCCTCCTGCTGGCTCCCGTCCCGGAGCGTCGTGTCGTAGATGTCCACCGATTCCGGTAGGGCCGGCACCGGATGGTTCGCGGCGACGGGGTTGGGGTCCCCGTCGCCAGCGACGGGCGTGGTCCGAAGGACCCGGGTGCCCGGAGCCGGGATCTCAGCTCGAGACATAGTCCAGCCAGTCCTTGTACTGGTCCACCTCCCCCCGGACGGTGGCGAAGTACGTCTCCTGGATGGCCTTGGTGATCGGCCCTGGTTCGCCGATCACGCGGTCGTCGACGGCACGGATGGGGACCACCTCGGCTGCGGTACCCGTGAGGAACGCCTCCTCGGCCAGGTACAAATCGGTGCGCAGGAGGTTGGCCTCGGCCACCTCGTAGCCGAGGTCGCGGGCGATGGTGACCACGCTGTGCTGGGTGATGCCCTCGAGGGCCCCTGCCGACACGGGCGGGGTGAGCAGGCGGCCGTTCTTGACGATGAACAGGTTCTCGCCCGTGCACTCGCTCACGTAGCCCTGGGGTGAGAGGAGGATGGCCTCGTCGTAGCCGGCCTTGAGGGCCTCGACCTTGGCCATGGACGAGTTCACGTACATGCCCACGCCCTTGGCCGCCACCGGCACGGCGTTGGGGTCGTGGCGCTGCCAGGTGGAGATCTTCATGCGCACGCCGTGCTTCAGGCCCTCGTCGCCCAGGTACGTCCCCCACGGCCACACGGCGATGGACACGTTCACCGGGCAGGGCAGGGGGTTGAGGCCCATCTCCCCGTAGCCGAGGTAGACGAGCGGCCGGATGTAGCAGGAGTCGAGGTTGTTGACCCGCACCGTCTCCTTGACCGCCTCGACCAGCTGCTCGGGCGTGTACGGGATGTCGATCAGGTAGACCTTGGCGCTGTTGAACAACCGGTTGACGTGGTCCGTCAACCGGAAGACGGCGGGCCCCTGGCTCGTGCTGTAGGCCCGGATGCCCTCGAAGACGCCGCTGCCGTAGTGGAGGGTGTGGGTCAGGATGTGCACGTTGGCGTCGTCCCAGTCGACGAGCGTGCCGTCCATCCAGATCTTCTCGACCTTCTGCAGTGGCATTGCCCTCAGACCCTTTCTGCGACGGCGTCGCCGATCTCGACTGTTGTGCCGGCCCGGCCGACGGTCGCCGCGCACGCCTTCGCCACGCGAGCCGCGGCCTCGCCCTCGCCCAAGAACTCCAGCATCATGGCCGCCGATCGGATGGCGGCGAGCGGATTTGCCTTTCCCGTCCCGACGATGTCGGGCGCCGAGCCGTGCACCGGCTCGAACAGGGACGGGCCGGTGCGCTCCGGGTTCAGGTTGGCCGACGCGGCCAGACCGATGCCTCCGGTCACCGCCCCGGCCAGGTCGGTGAGGATGTCGCCGAAGAGGTTGTCGGTGACGATGACGTCGAACCGGCCGCGGTCGTCGACCAGGTGGATGCAGGCCGCGTCGACGTGGCAGTAGTCGGTGGTGATCTCGGGGTGCTCGGCCCCCACCTCGGCGAACGTGCGCTGCCAGAGGTCCCCGGCGAAGGTCAGCACGTTGGTCTTGTGGACGAGGGTCAGGTGGTGGCGCGTGCTGGTGCGGGCCAGCTCGAAGGCGTAGCGAATGCAGCGCTCCACCCCCATGCGGGTGTTGACCGACCCCTGGGTGGCCACCTCGGCCGGGGTGCCCTTGCGCAGGAAGCCGCCCTCGCCGGCGTAGGACCCCTCGGTGTTCTCCCGCACGACGGAGAAGGTGTCGAACGGCCGGAGGTTGATGTAGAGGTCGAGCTCGAAGCGGAGGCGCAGGAGGAGGCCCCGCTCGATGACGCCGGGGGGGACGTCGGGGTGGCCCACGGCGCCGAGCAGGATGGCGTCGAGTTCGCGGAGCTCTTCGAGCACGTGGTCGGGGAGGACCTGGCCGTCGCGGAGCCAGCGGGCGCCGCCCAGGTGGTAGTCCACCGAGTCCAGGTCGACGCCGACGGCGCCCACGACCTTGAGGGCCTCGCCCACGACCTCCGGCCCGATGCCGTCGCCGCCGATCACGCCGATCTTGTAACCCACAGGCCCTGCGCCTCTCAGAAAAGCGATCGGAAATAGAAAGACCGCCCGGATGGGCGGTCGAGAGCACACGCCGGCCGGCGTGCGCTCAGGGGATTACGGAAATGGGGGAGGGGGACATGCCGCCTCCCAGTGTGCCCTGCCGCTGGCCGGGGTGCAATTAGGGGGCGCTAGCCTCGCGAGATGTCCGAGACCCACCTTTCGCGAGAGGCCTACGAGCGGCTCCAGGCCGAGCTGGAGGATCTGACCACCCGCGGCCGGGTGGACATCGCCAGGGCCATCGAGACGGCCCGGGAGCTGGGTGACCTCTCCGAGAACGCCGACTACCACGCCGCTCGGGAGGACCAGGGCCGCATGGAGGCCCGCATCCGCCAGCTCCAGTCGCTGGTCGACAACGCGGTCATCGTCGACTCCACCCAGGCTTCGGACACGGTGGCCACCGGCAGCATCGTGGCCCTGCGCTACGAGGGCGACGAAGGCACCGACCGCTTCCTTGTCGGCTCCATCGAGGAGCGGCGCGACGACGTGGCCGTGGTCTCCCCCGCCTCCCCGCTGGGCCAGGCCCTCATCGGGCACCGCAAGGGCGACGTGGTCGAGTACCAGGCGCCCGGCGGCAACCTCAAGGTGGAGATCGTCGACATCGATACGTAGCCACACAGCATGACGTAGCATGAGCAGCATCAGGCGAGCCGTCCTCCTCCTCCTCTTGTTCCTGCTGCTGCCGGCCGCCTGTTCCCGCGGTCGCTCCGAAGGTGCTGCCACTGCGCCGGCGCCGCCGTTGAACGAGGAGGAGGCGACGGTCGACCGGGTCCTGGTCGGCCTCGACGGCGTGGTGGGCGATCTGCAGCGCATGCTGGTGAAGGACCGGCAGCTGACCCCCGAGGTGGTCGACCGGCTCCAGGCCATCTACACCGGGCCCGAGCTGCTGAACCAGATCGACGCCTTCCGGGCCGACCTGGCCAGTGGGCTGGCCCGGTACGAGGACGTGCCCGGGAACCGGGTCACGACCGTCTCCCGGCTCATCACCTACTTCCCGATGTGCGTCTTCGCCGAGGTCCGGCGCGACTACTCGCCCATCACCCAGGGGCCCGCCCTGAAACCGGCCAGCCTCTACGTCATCCTCGTGCCCAAGCACGAGGATGACGACCCCCGGCGCCTCAACCCCACGCCATGGGCCATGCTCTACGACGGCGTCCAGGAGGACGGCTCTCCGCCCGACGACGTCTGCCGCTGAAGGGCGTTGCCTACCTCGGCCGCGGCCTCGAGCACGGCCGGGGCGTAGCGGCGGCCGGGCGAGCGGGTGGTGCGCTCTATGGGGCCGGACACCGAGACGGCGGCCATGATCTCGCCGTCCGGGGCCCGGACCGGCGCACTGACCGACGCCACGCCCCGCTCCCGCTCCTCGACGCTCTGGGCCCATCCCCGCTGCGTCGCCTCCGGATCGCCCCGCAGGACCTTGCCCGCCGACCCTACGTCGAGCGGCAGCGAGGCGCCCACCGGGACGATCGTCCGCAGTCCGTGGGGGGACTCGAGGGAGGCGACGCACAGGCGCCGCTCGCCCCGGCGTACGTAGAGCTGGGCACTCTCCCCGGTGGCGTCGCGCAAGGCCTCCAGCGCGGGCCGGGCCAGGGCCGGGAGGTCGAGGCCGGTGAGCCGGGGGCCGAGCACGAAGCGGCCGGCGGGGTCCCGCCCGAGCAGGCCGTGGACCTCGAGGGCGACGGCGAGCCGGTGGGCGGTGGCCCGGCTCAGGCCGGTGGCCTCCACCAGCCCGGCGAGGGTGCGGGGACCGGCCTCGACGGCGTCGAGCACCGAAACCGCCTTGTCCAGCACCCCGATCCCGCTTACAGTGTCCATATGGAGAGACTACTGTCTCACGATATGAGACGGCAAGCCCGCACGCTGGCTGACAAGGTGTGGGATGAACACGTCGTCCACCGGGCCGAGGGCGAGCCGGACCTGCTGTACATCGACCTCCACCTGGTCCACGAGGTGACGTCGCCCCAGGCGTTCGACGGGCTCCGGATGGCCGGGCGTCGTGTCCGCCGTCCCGACCTGACCGTGGCGACCATGGACCACAACACGCCCACCATCGGCCTCGACCAGCCGCTGGCCGACCCGGTCTCGGCCAAGCAGATCGAGACCCTGGCCGCCAACTGCACCGAGTTCGGCGTGACCCTCTACCCCATGGGCCACGCCAACCAGGGCATCGTCCACGTGATCGGTCCCGAGCAGGGCCTGACCCAGCCGGGCATGACGATCGTCTGCGGCGACAGCCACACGTCGACCCACGGGGCGTTCGGCGCCCTGGCCTTCGGCATCGGCACCAGCGAGGTCGAGCACGTGCTGGCCACCCAGACCCTTCCCCAGCGGCGGCCGGCCAACATGGCGGTCACCGTCGAGGGCGACCTGCCCGCAGGCGTCACCGCCAAGGACGTGATCCTCGCCCTCATCGGCCGGATCGGGACGGGTGGCGGCGTGGGCCACGTCGTCGAGTACCGGGGCTCGGTTATCCGGTCGCTCTCGATGGAGGGCCGGATGACGATCTGCAACATGTCCATCGAGGCGGGGGCGAGGGCCGGGTTGGTCGCGCCCGACGAGAAGACCTTCGCCTGGGTCGAGGGCCGGCCCCACGCCCCCCAGGGCGCCGACTGGGAGCGGGCGCTCGACCACTGGCGCGGCCTGCCCACCGACCAGGGCGCGGTGTTCGACAAGGAGGTGGTCATCGACGCCACCTCGCTGAGCCCTCACGTGTCGTGGGGCACGAACCCGTCCCAGGTCGTGCCCATCGACGGCGAGGTCCCCGACCCCGAGAGCTTCGCCGACCCCAGCGAGGTGGAGGCCGCCCGGCGGGCCCTGACCTACATGGGCCTCCGGCCGGGCACGCCCGTGCGGGACGTGGCCGTCGACACCGTCTTCATCGGCTCCTGCACCAACTCGCGCATCGAGGACCTGCGGGCCGCAGCCGCCATCGTCCAGGGTCGCAAGGTGCACGAGGGGCTGCGGGCCATGGTCGTCCCCGGGTCCATGAAGGTGAAGGCCGACGCCGAGGCCGAGGGCCTCGACCGCGTCTTCACCGCCGCAGGGTTCGAGTGGCGGTCGGCCGGGTGCTCCATGTGCCTGGGCATGAACCCCGACAAGCTCGCTCCTCGAGAGCGGTGCGCGTCGACCTCCAACCGCAACTTCGAGGGCCGCCAGGGCCGGGGCGGGCGGACGCACCTGGTCTCCCCCGCCGTCGCCGCCGCGACCGCCATCGCCGGCCACCTGTCGGCTCCGGAGGACATCTGAGCAATGGAACCTGTTCGTCAGATCTCGGGTACCGCGGTGCCGCTGCGGCGGTCGGACGTCGACACCGACCAGATCATCCCGTCGGAGTGGCTCAAGCGGGTCGAGCGCACCGGGTTCGGCCAGGGGCTGTTCGCCGAGTGGCGGGCCGACCCCGAGTTCGTGCTCAACCAGCCCCGGTACTCCGGCGCCACCGTGCTCGTGACCGGGCCCAACTTCGGCACCGGCTCGTCACGGGAGCACGCCGTCTGGGCCCTCCAGGACCACGGCTTCCAGGCCGTCGTCTCCCCCCGCTTCGCCGACATCTTCCGCACCAACTGCACCAAGGCCGGCCTGCTGCCCGTGCAGGTCGACGCCGGGGTGGGCGAGGCGCTCCTGGCCGCGGTGGAGGCCGACCCGGCCACGGTGCTGGCCATAGACGTCGAGTCCCGCACATTGATGGCCGCCGCCGCGGGCATCTCGACCACCTTCCCGCTGGACGACTTCACCCGGATGCGGTTCCTCGAGGGACTCGACGACATCGGCCTCAGCCTCCGTCACGCCGACGAGATCGCGGCCTACGAGGCGTCCCGTCCCGCCTGGCTCCCGAGCGCCTCCTGATCCGCTCCGTCCCCGCCGAGGACATCCGCGCCCTCCGCCACCGCCTCCTCCGTCCCGGCCAGCCCTTCGAGGAGACCGTCTACCAGGGTGACGACCTCGAGGACACCGTCCACTTCGGGGCCTTCGAGGGTGACCGGCTGGTGGGCATCGTCTCCCTGTACAAGGAGCGCCGACCCGGAGGGCCCGACGAGGGCTGGCGGATACGGGGCATGGCCACCGAGCCGGACGTGCGGGGCGCCGGGTTCGGCGCCGCTCTGGTGGCGGCCTGCGTGGAGCACGTCGCCGCGTCGGGTGGGGGCGAGCTGTGGTGCAACGCCCGCACGGGGGCGTCGGGCTTCTACCGGCGGATGGGGTTCGACGTGGTGAGCGACGAGTTCGAGATCCCGGGCATCGGCCCCCACGTGGTCATGGCGCGAAGCTGAGGTCGAAGGCGACGGGAAGAGCGCTGGCGCCCCAGCGCTCGAGATCCTTGGACCCCGGCTTCTGGTATTTGGCCAGGAGGAGGCGACGGGCGAGGGCGTCCTCCTCGGTACCGGCCTCGACCACCCGCCCGAGGGCCTCGCCCTCCTGGCTGCCCACCCGGACCACGCCGTGGGGGTCGGCCATGACGTTGCGGACCCAGTCCGCCCGTTCCCGGCCGTCGGCGAGGACGTAGATGGTCCGCCCGCCGGCCTCGCCGGCGAACCAGATCTCGATGCGGTGCGGCTGCCCGGTCCGCCGGCCGGTGGTCGTGATGTAGCAGAAGGCCTCGTCTATGCCCGGCACGGTACCGCCCGGCGTTACGCTCGGATTTGATGGAAGACGCCGAGGTCATTGCCGCGTTCGTGCACCAGGGAGCCCGGACGGCGTTCGGCCCCAGCCTCCACCTGGAGGGCGACTGCCTGTTCTTCGACGGGTGGTGGCAGGCCTGCTTCCGGATCTCGCCCCAGGCCTTCGCCCTCCGGAACGAGGATCCGCCCCGCGAGACCGACGCCCTGAAGCAGGTGGCCGCCGAGCTGTCGACCCTGGGGATGCAGCCGGTGGAGACCAACCCGTCGCTGCTGTACGCCATCACCTACACCGAGATCGCCCTCGGGCTCGTCCAGTGGCAGGTGTGGGCCGCCGACGCCACCTCCGCCGACCTGGCCATCGCCTCGCGAGCGGGGGCCGACGCCTTCCTCGGCGACTACGGCGACGAGTTCAAGGAGGCCGACTACTCGGCCGAGATCGGAGGCGCCCGGCGCACCGCCGGCCTCCCGCCGTCGGTCATCCTCACCGTCGGCGTCGACGAGGACGCGGCCCGGGCCATCCAGGCCCACATGAGCGACTGCCGGTTCGAGACCCGCACCTTCGACACCATCCAGCCCGAGATGTGCGGGGCGCTCATCCCCACCGTGGTCGTCATCGACGCCCGGGAGCAGACGGGCAAGGAGTTCGTGATGGAGCTGCGGGCCGCGGCCTGCGGGCGCTTCCTGCCCGTGGCCGCGGTCACGTCCGACCGCCAGGTGCCCCTCGGAGCCGACATCGCCCTCGACCCCGGCAATCCCACCGGGTGGGTCGACCCCATCCGCCGCCTGCTCCCGTAAGACGGGCGACGGAGAGCCGCCCGACAAGCGCAGTAGCCTTCGCGGCCATGCGCCTCGGCATCTCCGGCAAGGGCGGGGTGGGCAAGACCACCATCTCCGCCGTCCTGTCCCGCACCCTGGCCCGCAGGGGCCATCACGTCATCGCCATCGACTGCGACTCGGACCCCAACCTGGGCGCCAACATCGGGCTGGGCGAGGACGGGGCCGCCCGCCTGCGGCCGTTCCTCGACCAGTCGGGGCCCCGCCGGCGGGTGCCCGAGGGACTGACCCCGGCCGAGCTGCTCGACCGGTACGGCACACCCGGCCCCGACGGCACGACCATCCTGCTGGGGGCGATGGCCGAGAAGGCCGGCTCGGGCTGAACGGGCACCGCCCACGTCACCGTGCGTGACTTCATCGAGAGGATCGAAAAGGACCTGCCCGGGACGATCGTCGTCGCCGACATGGAAGCCGGACTCGAGCACCTGAGCTGGGCGGGGGGGACGCTGCGCTACGTCGACATCCTCCTCGTCGTGGTCCAGCCCACGGCCAAGGTGATGATGACCGCCGACCGCACCCACAAGCTGGCCGTGGAGCTCGGCATCGAGCGGATCGCCTTCGTCGGCAACCGGGCGACGAGCGAGGACGACGTGGCTCGCATGGAGGCCTTCGCCGCCGAACGCGGGTGCGAGCTGCTCGTCGCCATCCCCGAGGACGCCGCCGTCCCCGCCGCCGACCGGGCCGCCAGCTGCGTCCTCGACACCGCGCCCGACTCCGACGCCGTCCGGGCCATCGGCCGCCTGGCCGACCGGCTGGAAGCGGAGTTCGCCCCCGTCGTCTAGGGGGAGGCCGGTACCTGCGGGGTCACCGGCGTGACCGCCGGCGCCCGCCAGCCCTCGCGGGCCAAGGCCGGCGTGGGGCCGTATGCCTTGTCGGCCAGGCCGTTCAGCAGCTCGACCAGCGCCTCCCCCGAGGTGCGGGTGGGCTGCCAGCCGAGCTCGGTGCGGGCCCGGGCGGTGTCGAGCACCGGCACGCCGACGGCGAGGTCGACCCACCCCGGCGGCGTGGGCTGGAGATGGGCCCGCCATGACACGTCGGCCGCCGTCCGCAGCACCTGGGCGGGCACGGGCACGGGCCGGGCACCGAGGATGCGAGCGAGCTCGTCGGGGTCGAGGACCGGGTCGGCGGCCAGGTTGAAGGCGCCCCGAACGTCGCCGACGATGGCCAACCGGTAGGCCTCGGCCACGTCCTCGGTGTGGACGGCCTGGAAGACGAGCCGCTCGGTCCGGGGGACGAGCGGGATGCGCGACGGGCGCAGGAGCGGCGGCGGGAGCAGCCGGCCCACGAACAGGCGCCGGATGCCCGAGGCCGCCTCCCGCTTGAAGATGAGGCCCGGGCGCATCCGCACCACCCGGACGGATGGATGGTCGGCCTCGAACCGGTCGAGCATGCGCTCGGTCGCCGCCTTGTGCCGGGCATAGAAGCTGGTCGGGATCCCCTCCGTGGGCCAGCTCTCGTCGACCGGGCGGTCCTTCGGCCCGAAGGAGTAGGCCCCGACCGAGGAGGCGTAGACCAAGGCCTTGGCGCCGGCCTTGGCCGTGGCCTCGAAGACCCGCTTGCTGCCGGTCACGTTGGTGGCCTCGAGCACGTCGAGGCGGTGGGAGGGCTGGATGAGCCAGGCCAGGTGGACGACGACGTCCGCCCCCGTGAGCGGCCCGTCCAGGTCGTCGCCGCTTATGTCGGCGGCCGCCCACTCGACCTTGGGCACCACCCACTCGGGGATGCGGCGGGCCAGACCGACGACCGAGGTGACGGCGGGATCGGTCGAGAGGGCTCGCACCAGGCTGGTCCCGACGTTCCCGGTCGCCCCGACCACCACCACGCGCATGCCCCACCCCTTCCCCGTTTGCCCCCGGACCATGACGGGTACCGGGCGGGAATGCGGGTCCTGGGCTTGAACGCGGTCTTCCACGACCCTGCGGCGGCCCTGGTGGTCGACGGCGAGGTGGTGGCCGCGGCCGAGGAGGAGCGGTTCACCCGGCGCAAGCACGGCAAGGACCCGGTCCCGTTCTCCACGTGGGAGCTGCCGGTGCAGTCGGCGGCATGGTGCCTGGCGTCGGCGGGGATCACCCCCGACGAGCTGGACGCCGTCGCCTACTCCTACGACCCATCGCTGGCCCCGCCGTTCGACCCCGGCGACATCACCGCCGACGGGTGGGAGGGCCTGCGCACCCTGTTCGCCCAGCGGGCCCCGCTGTTCCTGCAGACCGCCCTGCCCGGCGTCGACCCCGCCTGCGTCCGCTTCGTCCCCCACCACCTGGCCCACGCCGCCTCGGCCCACCTGGCCGCGCCGTACCCGTCGTCGGCCGTGCTCGTTCTCGACGGGCGGGGTGAGCGGGCGTCGCACCTGGCCGGGCGGTCGGTCGAGGGCGACCTCGACGTCCTGGCCATCCAGGAGCTGCCCCACTCCCTCGGCCTGCTCTACGAGGAGGTCACCGAGCACCTCGGCTTCCGGCGGTCGTCCGACGAGTACAAGGTCATGGCCCTGGCCGCCTACGGCCAGCCCACGTTCCTGCCCGAGCTGCGGGAGGCAGTGGCAGCCACCGGCGACGGTGGGTTCCGGGTGGCGCCCATCGACTGGGGCGCCCTGGTGAAACGCCGCCGGTCGGCCGAGGACTGGGGCCCGGAGCACGCCGACCTGGCCTCCAGCGTCCAGATCCGCCTCCAGGAGGTCCTCCTCGACCTGGCCGGCTGGCTCCATGCCCAGACGGGCGAGAAGACCCTCACCCTGGCCGGGGGCGTGGCCCTCAACTGCGTGGCCAACGCGGTGGTGGCCGAGCAGGGACCGTTCGAGCGGCTGTGGGTCCAGCCCGCGGCGGGGGACGCGGGTACGGCCCTGGGCGCCGCCCTCCACGTGGCCCACACCCTCGGCGACCGAATCTCGCCCATGGCCAGCGCCGCCCTGGGCCGGGGGTGGCACGATGCCGATCTCGAGGCCTGGCTGGTCGAGGCGGCCGTGCCCTACGAGCGCCCGGCCGACGTCGCGGAGGCGGTGGCCGAGGTGCTGGCCGCCAACGGCGTAGTGGCCTGGTTCCAGGGCCGCAGCGAGTACGGCCCCCGCGCCCTCGGCCACCGCAGCCTGCTGGCCAATCCCGCCTACCCCGACAACCTCGAGCGCCTCAACCGGGTGAAGGGGCGAGAGGAGTTCCGCCCGGTGGCGCCCATGGTGTTGGCCCACCGGGCGCCGGAGATCTTCGAAGGCGTCCTCCCGAGCCCGTTCATGCTCTTCACCCATCGGGTCGACCCGGCCTGGGCCGCGCGCATCCCCGCCGCCCTCCACGTCGACGGCACGGCCCGCATCCAGACGGTCGACGCGGAAGACGAGCCCCTGGTGGCCCGGATGCTCGAAGCGTTCGCCCGCCGCACCGGCGTGCCCGTGGTCATCAACACCAGCCTGAACACCGCGGGCCGGCCCATGGTCGACGATCCTCGTGACGCCCTCGAGTGCTTCGGCTCCGCCCCGGTCGACGCCCTCGCCCTGGGCCCCTTCCTGGTCCGCCGCTAGAGCAGACCGAGGGCGGTCACCGGCCAGACCCGCACGAAGGCGCGGCCGATGATCAGCGACTCGGGGATGGCGCCGATGAAGCGGCTGTCCCGCGAGTTGGGCCGGTTGTCTCCCAGCACGAAGTAGGCGTCCACGGGAACCACGATCTTGTCGGCGCCATCACAGCCCGCCAACGCCTCGTCACGACATATCGGCCCGTTCGTCTGCACGTGGGGCTCCAAGTAGGGCTCGTCGAGCACCTGGCCGTCGATGAAGATGCGGCCGTCGTGGGCCTCCACCGTCTCGCCGGGAAGGCCGATGACCCGTTTGATCAGGTCCTTGTTCTCCGAGGTCTCGTGGGGCGGGCTCTCGAAGACCACGATGTCGCCCCGGTTGACGTCGTGCAGGTCGTAGCTCAGCTTGTTCACCAGCACCCGGTCGTTGATCTTCAGGGTCGGGTCCATCGAGAGCGACGGGATGTAGAACGCCTGCAGCAGGAAGGTCTTGATGAGGAAGGCGATCAGCAGGGCGCCGCCGGCGATGCCCACCCACTCCACGGCGTTGCGGACGCCTGACGGCCTGGCCTTCTCCTCCTTCTCGGTGACGGCCGGCGCGGGCCGGCGGGCCGCCTCCGAGAGGACCGGGTCGTCTTCGATCGCCATGTGGGTACGAGGCTACCCCTGGTAACGGGCCAGCAGTCTGCGAGCGGCGCCGGCGGCGACGCCGCCGTCGCCGGAGACCACGGTCGCTCGCGGCCCGAGGCGGAGCAGCAGGCGTTCGAGCCACGCCGGCTGGCTGGCGACCAGGGTGACCCGCAACCGGCCGCCGTCGAGCTCCTCCACCTTCTCCACCGGGTACTGCTCGACCACCCAGCGGGCCGACGGGTCGAGGTCGAGGGTCACCCGCGGGTCCTCGGGCGCCGGGCGGTAGGCGGCCAGCTCCGGAGCCTTGCCCGGCCGGTCGAACGAGGAGCCGAGCAGCGTCGCCCCGGCGATGCGGTCGACGCGGAAGAGGCGCTCGTCGTCCACCCGGTGGCACCACCCGGCCACGTACCACTGGCCGCCGGCGGAGAACACGGCGTAGGGATCGATGACCCGCCGCGCTCGGGCGTCCCGCCCGAACGAGTAGTAGTCGATCTCGACCTGCCGCGACTGGCCGGCCGCGGCCCGGAGGGTCTGCAGGAGGTCCTCGGCGACCGGGCCCAGCTCGATCTCGACCGCCTCGCCGGCGTCGACACCGAGGACAGCGGCCAGCTTGTCCAGGCCCCGGGCCAGGGGGCCACCGTCGTCGCCGCCCGACGCGGCCAGGACGGTCCGCCCTGCGGCCAGCAGGGCCAGGCCCTCGGCCGGCGTCAGCCGGAGGGGCCGGGAGAAGTAGTCGGCGTAGCGGATCCAGACCCGGCCGTCGACGATGTCGACCTCGATGAGGACGTCGGGCGTGTAGGGATGGAGGCCGCAGAGGAACAGCAGCTCCAGGTCGTCGACCAGCTCGGCTTGCGTGCAGCCGAACCGGGCGCACACCTCCTCCATGCGAGGACCGTCACGCGAGGCCACCCACGGGATGAGGGCCAGCAACCGCTGCAGCCGCTCGTCGGCGCTCAGCTTCGGCATACGGCCTCCAGCCACTCGACCATGTCGGCCCGCAGCTCGGGTGGCCCGAGCACCTCGGCGTGCTCCAGGAAGCCGAGGACGAAGGACCGGAACGCGTCGCGGTTGGTCACCCGGACGGCCAGGACGAGCGAGCCGTCCGGGCGCCACTCCTCCACGGCCTCGGGTCCGACGTGACCGGCGGCCCACGCCGCCTGGCCGGCGTCGACGAGGAGGCGGGCGACGAGGGGGTCGTCGCCTCCGAGCTCCCAAGGAGGCGGCTGGGACCCGGCATGCGCAGGCCGCTCGAAGGCGCCTTCCTCGCCGGCAGGCTGCACGTCGGACTCGATCCGGTCGAGGCGGAACATCCGCTCCTCGCCGGCGTCGTGGTCGTGGCCGGCGAGGTACCAGTGGCCGCTGCGGAACGACAGGCGCCACGGGTCGACGTGGCGCTTCCGGCCCCGGTAGGCGAAATCGATCGGTCGCCGGGCGGTGATGGCGGCGAACACGGGCGCCAGGTGGGCGGTGCCGGGCAGGGCGGCCACCGCGGGCGCCGGGACCGCCACCCCGCCCAGAGGACCGCTCGAGCCCAGCTCATTCACCTCGCCCCCGAGCTTCCACAGGGCCTCCACCCCGCTCGCCCCCTCGAGGCGCACGGCGGAGGCGGCCAGGTGGAGGGCGGCCAGCTCGTCGGGGACCAGGCCCGGATCCTGGAGGTAGTAGGCCTCTTTGGGGATGCGGTAGCCCACCACGCCGGGGTGGGCGGCATCGTCGACCGGTTCGACGACCACGGGGATGCCCAGGTCGCGCAGGGCCTCCTTGTCGCGCTCGAAGGCACGTCGGAAGGTGCCGTGGTCCTCGGCGTAGCCGGGGAGTCGGTTGCGCAGCTCCTCGGTGGTCAGGGGCCGCTCGGCGTGGAGCAGGGCGGCGACCAGGTTGATCAACCGCTCGAGCCGGTGCACGTCCACGATGCTACGGGCGGCGCCGACGGTGGCGGACGGAAACGTCCGGTAACCTTCGGGCCGGTGGGGTCACGGCACCAGCTCCTGCTCCTGCTCCGGAAGCATCCCGGGGTGACGGTCGCCGAGCTGGCCCAGCGGCTGGCCATGTCGGGCATGGGTGTCCGCCGCCACCTCGCCGCGCTGGCCGCCGACGGCCTGGTCGAGCAGTCGACCTGCACCCGCGCCGGTCCCGGCCGCCCGCCCGCGGGCTGGCGGTTGAGCGCGTCGGGCATGGAGATGTTCCCCCGGCGGTACGACGCCCTTGCCCTCGACCTGCTGGAGGATCTGACCCTCGACGAGGCCGCCGGCGCCCTCGACCGCCGCAACGACAAGCAGGTGGCCCTGTACCAGGCCGCCCTGTCCGGCTGCTCCGGGCTCGAGGAGCAGGTCGCCGAGCTGGCCCGGCTCCGCGACGAGGCCGGCTACCTCGCCGAATGGAGGGCCGGGGATGACGAGACCCTCGTGCTGACCGAGAACAACTGCGCCGTCCACCGGGTGGCCGAGCACCATCCCGTGATCTGCGCCATGGAGCTGTCGCTCCTCCGTCGCGTCCTGGGGCCGGAGGTCGAGGTCGTCCGCATGTCCCACGCCATGAGCGGCGACGCGGTGTGCTCCTACTGCATCCGCCCCCTCACCGCTGAGTAGCGATCCGGTCGCCGCCGCCCGCCGGCTGGCTGCCGAAGTGCTGGCGCCGACCGCCGAGGCGACCGACCGGGCCTCCGTCGTGCCGCGGTCGCATCTCGACGCCCTGGCCGGTGCCCGGCTCTGCCGGCTCTACTGCCCGCCGGAGGCGACACCGGTGGCCGCTCGCGAGGTGTTCGAGGCCCTGGCCGGGGCGTGCGGCGTGACCTTCTTCGTCTGGGTGCAACACCACGCCCCGGTGCGGATGCTGGCCCGCTCGCCCAACGTCGGCTTGCGCGAGCGGCACCTGGAGGATTTGTGCTCGGGCCGGGTGCTCGGCGGCGTGGCCTTCGCCTACCTCCGCCGTCCCGGCCAGCCGGCAGTGGTCGCCCGCCGGGTGCCCGGCGGCTGGCGGGTGGACGGCGAGGCGCCGTGGGTCACGTCGTGGGGGCTGGCCGGGCTGTTCTCGGTAGCCGCCCGGGTCGGGGACGACGTCGTCTACTTCCTCGTCGGCGGTGAGGCGACGGCGCACGTGCAGCCGTCGCCGCCGCTTTCCCTGGCCGCCATGGGGGCGTCGGCCACCGTGCGGCTGAGGTTCGACGACCTCTTCGTCCCCGACGACGACGTGGTGGCCGAGATGTCCTACGCCGACTGGCAGGCCTTCGACCGGACGGCCACCTCCCAGCCCAACCCGGCCGCCTTCGGGATCGCCGCCACGTGCGTGCGGCTCCTCGCCGACCACGACCCCGACGCCGGGAAGGTCTTCGGCGCCGAGGTGGACGAGTGCCGGGCCCGGTCCTACGCCCTGGCCGATTCGGGGAACGCCGAGCTGCCCGCTCTCGTCGAGGCCCGAGCCGAGGGGCTGGCCCTGGCCGTGCGGACGGCCACCGCCCTGGTCACCTCCGTCGGTGGCCGGGCCATGGCCCTGGACCACCCCGCCCAGCGCCTGCTGCGGGAGGCGGTCTTCTTCACCATCCAGGCTCAGACGCCCGAGCTGCGCCGGGCAACCCTGGATCAGCTGAGGAGGTGAGCGGCGGCCAGTCCCGCCGCCGCCGCGTACCGGAAGAAGTCCGGGTCCTCGGACTGGGTGCGACCCATGCTCGTGATTCCGCCGACGTCGGGCCCGGCCCATGCCTCGGCCGGCGTGGGCACCACAGCCTCGTGCGAGGCCATCTCCAGGGCCGTGGTCGTGTGGTGGCTCTGGCCCCGGTGCCTGGGGCGGCGGTCGGCCTCGGACCAACGGACGGCCACCACCGGCCGCCCGCCCAGCTTGGCCGCGGCGTCGACCACCACGGCCACCTCGAGGCCGCTGAAGCCGAGCCGGCTCCCGGTGCCCACCACCCCAGGGCCGGGCGCCACCACCACGGCGTCACCGGTGGCCAGGACCAGGGCGGAGTGAAGGTTGACCGCCTCCTGCTGCCCCCCGAAGGCCTGGCCGCACGTGATCGTCTGGGCCACGAGCCCCCGGTCGACGAGGTCGGCCACCAGGTCCGACAGGGCCAGGGGCAGGGCGGCGGTATCGGTCATCACGTACGTCAGCCGCTTCCCGGGCGCGGCCTCGGCGAAGGCCAGGGCCACGGGCGCCACCTGGCTGTGGAGGTCGCAGGCGACGACCGGCTTTCCCGCCAGGTCGCCCTGCTCGTCGGTGGCCGCGCCGGTGTCGACCTGCAGGCTGGTGTAGCGCAGCTTCATGACGTGGCCGCCGCCCGGCTCCGACCAGGAGTCCCGGGCCAGGTTCCAGTGGACGACGTCCCACCCCCCCGTCCCCAGTCCGAGGTCGACCGCGGTGGTGTTGACGACGACCCGGTCCCCCGCGGCGACCGGTCCCACCAGCTGGGTCAACACGTACGCCCGCCGGCCGTTGTCGAGGGCGACCCGCTGCAATCCCGTGCGTTCCGACAGCACCCGCTCCACGACACAGGTCGTGTAGCTGGGCACCTACAGGCTCGCGATCAGCTTCTCCACCCGCTCGTCCCGGGACTTGAAGGGGTCCTTGCACAGGACGGTGCGCTGGGCCTGGTCGTTGAGCTTCAGGTGGACCCAGTCGACGGTGTAGTCCCGCTTGCGCTCCTTGGCCTTACGGATGAACTCGCCCCGCAGCCGGGCCCGGGTGGTCTGGGGCGGGGTGGTGACGGCGCGGTCGATGGCCTCGTCGGTGACCACCCGCTCGACCATCCCCCGGTCCTGGAGGAGGTAGTAGAGACCGCGCTTGCGGTTGACGTCGTGGTACTGGAGGTCGAGGAGGGCCACCTTGGGGCTGGTGAGCGTGAGCCCGTGGCGCTCCCGGTAGGACTCGATCATCTTGTACTTGATGACCCAGTCGCACTCCCGGTCGAGGGTGAGGGGGTCCACCTGGATCTTGGTCAGGCAGTGCTCCCACATCTTGAGGGCCTGCTCCTCGAGCGGGCTGAGGCCGCGGGTCTCGGCGTAGCGCAGGGCCCGGTTGAGGTACTCGGCCTGGATCTCCAGGGCCGACAGCTCCCTACCGTTCTCCAGCCGCACCCGCCGC